>DAOTTM010000274.1:0-64295 GCA_034437915.1 Dehalococcoidia bacterium
GGCGGTGGGGAGTCGCTTGACATCAGCGGCCTCACGGCGATTCCGGGTCTGATCGAGGGGCATGCCCACCTCTGCTTCAACGCCGCCGCCGATTGGCGAGAGGTCTACGACAGCGATTCGCCATCGCGCATGCTCCTGCGCATGGCCCAGGCGGGGCGGTCGATGCTGGAAGCGGGGATCACGACGGTGCGTGATCTCGGGGCGCCGACCGCACTGGCCGTTGAGTTGCGCGAAGCCTTCGAAGCGGAGCTTGTGCCCGGCCCTTCCCTGTTCGTTGCGGGGGCGCCGATCACGACGACCGGCGGGCATTGTTGGTTCATGGGTGGGGAGGCCGATGGGGAAGTCGAACTGCGCAAGGCTGTGCGCCAGCGCGTGAAGGACGGCTGCGATTGGATCAAGGTGATGGCCACGGGCGGGAACATGACGCGCGGCACGAACACGCTCGCCGCCCAGTACACCGTCGATGAGCTACGCGCTGTGGTCGAAGAGGCACATCGCCTTCGGCACAGAGTCGCCGCGCATTGCCATGGGACCGCGGGCATCCGCGTGGCGGTCGAAGCGGGGGTCGATACGCTCGAACACTGTTCGTTCACCGGGGCGAAGGGTGTCGATTTCGACGACGACCTCGTCCAGGAAATCGCAGCCAAGGGGCTGATCATCTCCCCAACGATTTCCGTTGGATACCGTTCCTGGGCGGACGATGGGCTGAAACGGCAACGCGCGGAGCTGACGCGTTCGTTTTTCGAAGCGGGGTGCAAGGTCGCCATGAGCACCGACTGCGGCATCCCACGCGTCCCGCATCCTGCCCTTGGTGTCGGTATCGAAGTGCTCCAGGAGCTCGGGCAGCTTTCGGCAGTGTCCGCCCTCAGACTGGCGACGAGCACATCGGCGGATCTGCTCGGGCTCCCGGATCGGGGCACGCTTCAGCCCGCCAAGCGCGCGGATGTCCTCGTCGTGGAAGGAGACCCGACCCAGGACCTCCGCGCATTGCAACGTGTTCGCTATGTAGTGAAGGGGGGCCGGGTCGTTTATGCGCGTCCCCGCGCCTGATTCGCGGCGCTACCCCCTCTGGGCTAATGCGTTCGCCCGCAACCAGTCCGGTGGCTAGACTCGAATGGCGAGAGGGTCAGGTTCCCGATGATTTCCAGCATTGTTTTGAGCGCGGGCATGTCCACGCGCATGGGCGAGCCGAAGGCGCTCCTGGACTGGGGCGGAGAACCCCTGCTCAGTTACCAGATAAAGCAGCTCAAGGAAGCGGGCGTCGATGAAGTCATCGTCGTGCTTGGACACGTCGCGGACGACATCCATCGCAAGATCGGCAAGTTGCCCTGCAGGGTGATGTTAAACCCGCGGTTCCAGATGGGCCGCGCCGGCTCTCTCCGCATTGGCGCGAAGGCCGTCAATCGCGATGCCGAAGCGATCGTCATCATCTCCGTTGACCAGCCCCGCCCGGCCTCGTTCATCGGCGAACTCCTCAGGGCGCACACGTCCATGAGTGCGGCGACGCGCCCTTCCCATGGCGGCCACACCGGGCACCCCGTGGTGGTCGCGGGTCGGCTACGGGAAGAGATGATGAACGCGACGGACGAGACGGACGGCCTGAAGGGCGTCTTGCGTGCACACCAGGCGGAGCTCGCCGAAATGGAGACGGACGACCTTTGCCATCTCGACGTCAACACTCGTGAGGAATTCGCCGCGGCGAAAGCCCGCTTCGGGCTGGCCCGCTAGGCCCGTGGCGCCTGTCCGCCTCGTCGTCTTCGATCTCGACGAGACGCTGATCGACGCGCGCAAAGCCTGGGAGTACACGGTTGAGCAGTCTCTGTTGTCGGTGTGTGGCCGCCAGGTCAGCGCCTCTGGGCTGGTGGGCGAATACCGCCGCCGTCCGTGGCGGCACGTGTTCTCCGTCCTCGCGCCGGGACCCGTTGAAGTTGAGCGCTGCGAAGAGACGGCAATCGCGATGTATCATCGAAGCGCGCTCAAACGGCTGCTCGTCCACGAAGGGGTGGGAATGGCGCTCGATGGATTGCGGGCACAGCGGCTGGAAATTGGCGCTATCTCCCGTGAACCCCACGCGCGGGCATTAAAACAGATCGAATCGACCGGGTTGGAACGGTTCCTCTCCGTGCTCTCGCCGACAGCAGAGGGCGAACCGTGGAACGCGGGGGCGCGGGTGCGGGATTGTGCGTCCTACCTCCGACGGGCGCCCCAAGAGGCCGTCGTCATCTCCGGGGAAGCTGACACACTCCGGCTAGCTGAGAAGCTTGGCTTTCGCGCTCTCCTGGCCAGGTGGGCAACTGCAACGGACACTTCCGAATTGGCCATCCAAGCGCCGCGCGACCTCGAAAGCGCCCTCCGCGGGCTCGCACGAGGATAGGCCCACGTCTCAGGCGGCGCTTTCGCTGCGCGGTTCGACCAACTGGTGACAACCCGGGCAGAACGTCCGAGGGCGCGCCGAGAGGAATCGCAGTTCACAGGCCGGGCAGACGACAATCTTTCGAATCATTTCAAGCCATCCTCTGGATGTATCCATCGATATTATCGTGCTATGGCTCCAGCAGTGGAGGTACGGCTGGGTAACAATGATTTACCGGCGTGCCATAGCGCTGGTCGATACATCGATGCGCAGGAAACACGCCTGAACCGTAGCCATTAGATGCCCCGTGCGCGAAGCTGGTCGCCGAACAGGTCCGAGGAGGAGGGCGCGCAACATGGCGATCACGATCACCACAACGGGAAACATTGAAGGACGGCAGGTGACCGCATACCTGGGAGTGGTCGCTGGCGAGTCGATCCTCGGCGTCAACGTCTTCAAGGACATCACAGCCGGCTTCCGCAACATCGTGGGCGGGCGCTCAGGCAAATACGAAGAGGAGCTGCGCAAGGGCCGCGACACGGCCCTCCTGGAACTCACCGAGCGCGCAGCTGAACTCGGCGCCGATGCCGTCCTGGGCGTGAAGATCGATTACGAAACCGTCGGCGGACAAATGCTCATGGTCACGGCTGCGGGGACCGCGGTGAAGCTGGCGTAACCGCGGCTCAATCGTGTCTCGCTCGCCCTTTCTGCCCGTTCCCGTTAGTGTACGGGAGCATATTTCACGCCTATCGGGGGAACGTTCGTGGTAACGAAAATCGGCATCAACGGGTTCGGCCGCATCGGTCGACAGGTCTTCAAGGCGATCAACGACCGCTACGCCGACAAGCTCGAGGTGGTCGCGATCAACGACCTCGTCGCCAGCGAGACGAACGCCAACCTGCTGAAGTACGACAGCAACTATGGCCGCTGGAACCGCGACATCCGCGCCGAGGGCGGAAACATCGTCGTCGATGGCAAGGTCATCACCGTCTTCAGCGAGCGCGACCCCGGAGCGATCCCGTGGGGGAGGGTCGGGGCTGAAATTGTCATCGAATCAACGGGCCTTTTCACGGACGCGAACCTCGCCAGGGCACATCGTCGCGACTCGGTGAAGAAAGTCATCATCAGTGCCCCTGCGAAGAACGAGGACCTCACGATTGTCCTTGGCGTAAACGCCGAAAAGTACGACCGTGCCGCGCACAATGTGATCTCCAACGCCAGCTGCACAACGAACGGTCTCGCGCCCGTCGTCAAGGTGATCGTTGACAACCTGGGGTTCGTCAAGGGCCAGATGACGACCATCCACAGCTACACCAACTCCCAGCAGATCCTCGACAAAGCTGCTGGAACGGACCTGCGCGAGATGCGCGCGGGCGCGATGAACATCGTGCCGACATCCACGGGCGCTGCCAAAGCCTTGCGCCTGGTCATCCCCGAGATCGAAGGCAAGCTCGACGGCCTCGCCTATCGCGTGCCCACGCCCACCGTCTCCATCGTCGAGATCGTCGCGCTCACCGAGAAGGACACGACGAAGGACGAACTCAACGCGATCCTCAAAGATATGGCTGCGGAAAAGATGAAGGGCATCCTCGGCTTCACGATGGATCCCGTCGTTTCCATGGACATAAAGGGCGACGAGCGCAGCAGCATCGTCGATGGCCAGTCCACGAACGTCGTCATGGGCAACCTCGTGAAGGTCGCCGCCTGGTACGACAACGAGTGGGGCTACGCCTGCCGCCTGAGCGACCTCTGCGCGTTTTTGGTAGACGAAGGCCTCTAACAGCGTTCCCGGCACGACCGTCGGGCCGGAAACGTTCACTTCAGAGCTGAGACCGGTCAGTTGGCAAAGCTCGAAACTGACTCGACGTTGCGTCGGTTCCCCCATCACGGACGACGCTGGTTGGGTGGTGGACATTTCCCGCCTTACGGCCAGCCAGCCTCGATGAGCGCGGCGCGCGCCTTGCGCTGGAGTTCGATCATGGGGATCTCCATCGGATGCGAGTCGTGGCGGAAGGCGCATTCGAACTGGCCGCGCAGGTAGTGGGCGGTGAAGCGAACCTTGCCCAGCTCGCGGAACTGCGTGATGTGACCGGCTTCGTGGGCGATGAGGGCAAGGCCGCGCGCCGTGTCCATGCGGTAGCGCTCGGAGCGAAAGAACACGTGGCTGGCGAACGTGGTCGCGCCGGTCCGCAGGACGACCGGGTACCAGCGCCCGGGCCAGCCCGTGACCACGCGCATTCGCTCCAGCGATTCGCGCGCGACGAAGGGCGCGAGGGTCTCGATCACGTCAACCGGTAGTTGCGCAGACATCTCGGTCATAGGCTAGCAGGTCCACGCGCGTGGCGAACGGCGTCCGGTCGAGGGATCGCGCGGCGTTCGTGCGGAGCCGGGCGGCGGGCACCCAGGACGGCGAGAGTAGGTCCAGACGGTTGTGCCGTGGCCCCCGGCAGGGACGGCCGTGACTACAGTTCCTGCATCACGGAACGGCGAGTTTCGACTGATCGACTCCGTAGATGGCGTAATCACCGCTCCGGAAGACCTCGGACAGCGCGGGGAGCTTCGCAAATTTATCGATGCCGCCGGGGGTGCTGAACACCAACTCCTCGGTGCCCACTACCACGTAGCTAACGTTGTACTTGCGCAGGTAGCGCTCGGCGAAAGTGGGGTCAGCGTCCTTGTAGAAGCGCGCGGTGTCGCCCCGGCGTTCGGCCACGAGGCCGCCGTAGTCGCCGCGCTGCTGGTTCTGGTGGTTGTCCCAGCCGATGACGGCGGGGAGCCCGGTGTTCATCGAGATGCGTCCCGTCCAGTGATAAAGCGGCCCCACCGCTTCCGCGATCACGGGGGAGCCCTTCACGTTCGTCCGCAGCCAGTCGATGAGAGGGCGGTCATCGTTGAGATTCAGGAGCTTGTCGTCGCGCTGGTCGGGCGTGCCCGCATCTTCGTGGAAGGTCGCCTTCGCGAGATAGGCGAGGCCGTCGAGCGTGACCGGCGTCTCCGCGAAGCGCCGTTCCTGCCGGGCGCGCGTGCCGGAGTAGAGGAAGATGATGCTCCCAAGGACGAGCACCACCGCGGCAAACGCAACTACGGATGCGGCGAATCCACGGCCAGGGCGGAATCGGGGTCGGTAACCCTCGACGGCGTAAAGCGCCCGAGCCACGTACCAGGCCGCGAACGCTCCCCCGAGGGCATACAGCTGCCACGCCTGCAGCGAGAACTTGAAGACGGTGTTCATGCGCACAATGTCGTTCTTCACGATCACGACATCGATGCCCGCGCCAATCGCAAAGGCGAGGGCGAGCATGGCCGTCGCGACCCCGCGCGCCGGATCGCGCTCGCCGCGCCACTCGATCCACAGCAGGTTCAGCAGGAAGATTTCGGCAACGACGCTCAATGCCACGACTGTCACGCCAAAGCGCCAGGTAAAGAGCGTCAGGCCGAGCAGGAAGATGCCGAAGGCGCCGATCTCCACCCATCCGCGGACAGCCATGAGAACGAAATTGCGCGGCCTTCGCGTGCCTGAACTTGCATGCGCGACCTCGTGGTAGCGCACCGCGATGAACGCGACGGCGATGCACACGAACAGGCCGAAGTGCGCGAAGTATTGGTTCGCCTTCGTCGTCTCCGGCGCGCGCTCCAGGCCGCTGTTGAACACCTCGAAGTTCGCCGTGTAGGGCGCGAAGAACACGGTCAGCGTCAGCGCCACGATTGCCAGGTGGGCGACGGCATCCCAGAATCGCAGGTCCCAACGACGTGTGGCGAACAGCTGTCCGAAGGCGATCCCACCGCTGGCGATGAGCACGGCCGTGGGGAAGTCCCAGGTGTGCACGGTACGCACGAGGCCGACGGCCAGGCCCAGGAAGACAGCGACCACCCAGCTCCTGGCCCGCATCCCCGCGTTCACCGAGGCCACATACGCAACAGCCAGCGCGATGACAAGACCAAAGAACGGGAGCCCCATGAGGTGGGGGTGGAGGTCCGCGAAGAGGAGCGACCAGAAGGGGAACTCGGTGATATCAAACGTACCGATGTGGACGCGGCTGCTGCGCCACCAGTCGAACGGTTGCAACGCAACACCGTCAACCAGCCACCGCTGGAAGCCGCCCACAATCCCGACGACCCCGCCGAGCACGGGCACGTCCTGGAACAGCGTCCACTGGTTGAGGTGCTGGAAGCGTTCGATCGCCTGGTGTCCGCCATCCAAATTGGCGATGCCGACCAGCAGAAACGCCCCGATCACACCGACGATAATCGCCTGGCGCCGCGCGGCGCCGCGCGCCAACCCCGAAACGCGCGCCGCCGAAAGGGCCACAAGGTTATGGACCGTGGAAAACGCGGTCACCGCCCCAAGCGCCGCGAATGTCGGGATGCCCAGGTTAAACGCGACTTCGGGCAGGATGCGCAGCGCGCGGATGGGCGCCGAGAGGAAGAACCAGCCCATGTAGTAATAGTTCAGCGTCCCGCCCGCGAACCACGGATCGTATGGGGGCAGGTGCGTCGAGCGCGTGACGGCGGTCAGGTAGGCCAGCTCCATGGGCTTTTCGCCCCCCTGGGGGTGGTGCCAGGTATCCGGATTCCAGGCGCGGAGAGCGAGAAACGCGCAGAAGGCGAGGAGGAACACCGCCTCCATCGCAAGCCAGCTGCGCCAGTGTTCACGAGCTTCGGTCTGCAGGTCTTGCCACGTGTACGTGGCAAAACCTATACCCACCGCGACGGCAAAGGCGAAGACGACCCAGACGAGTTGCCCGGAGAAATCGAACGCACCCCAGGCAACCAGACCCCAGGTGGGCAGGACGACGGCGCTCAGCCCAAGCAGTTTGGAAAGCCCGAACCCGCGATCGGGCAAGGCGCGAAAGAGGATGACGACCCACGGCAACGAGGCGAAGGCGACGATCTCCAGCCAGGCCAGCCACCAGATCAAGGGAAGATGGCCCGTCAGACCGTCGCCGCGGCCAAACACGTCGGTGAACGTGCCGCCGCTTTGCTGGACGGAGGCCTCGGCCGGTGTGAACTGGAGTGCGTTCGTCCGGCCTTGCTTTGGCAGGAGGTTGTTCGCGCGGTCGGGGTACGCGGCGTTGAGCAAGGCGAGCGCTCCTTGCGAATCCCAGCGCTCCGTCTTCTTGTAGATGCGGACGATAGGGTGGTCGTACACCGTGAATGACTCCTCGGCGCGGGAGTCGTCGATCCATATCCCAAGGAACGAGGGGCGCACCGCGAACTCCGCCACGAGGTCAAACCCCAGTTCGCCGCTTTCGAGCGCGTCGTAGTAACGAATCATCGCGGGGTATTCGCGTTCCAGGCGCGGGATCGACTGGCGGACGCGGTTGGAACTGATGACGATGTAGTCCGCGTTGTCGAGGCCCCGTTTCGCCGCATGACCGGGGGCGCCGTGGATGAATTGCCGGACCTTTTCGAAGCTGTCCGGCTGGTAGGGTTCCGTCTCGATGAGGGGATACCTCGCGGTTGCGCCAGGGATGGAGTAAGGCAGCGTGTCGTCCCAGAGTTCGCCCGTGACGCTGGCACCGTCCGGGATATTCGCGTACATCCAGCGGCTGGCGGTGATGCGCGGATGCTCCGCCGTGTAGACGTTCTGGAACGCGAACGCCCACCAAAAGGTGAGCGCGAACACCGCGATCACGCCGCCGCGCGCCGCCCAGCGTACATTCGTCGCATCCGCCAACGGCCCCCGCCACGACGCGCCACTTCGAATCCGCCGCATGGACGTGTCGAAACCCGGTCGCCCGACGGCGCTCCACAACGTGATCATCCCCCATCCAGCGAACAGGCATAGGACGGGGTAGATCGGCGCAAAATAGCGCATGAAGGCCACGAACCGGTACCCCTGGAATACGAACACCGCCGCCGCGAACGTCAGGGGGAGCAGGTACGTGAGTTCGCGACGCTTGAACACCAGGGCGGCGCCAAGGAGTGCGCCAAGGATCCCCGCCACGCCGAGCGCTGGGCCCAGCCCAAAGCCCACGATGTTCCGTAACGGGGTGAGGAAGGGAGTGCGCCCGGCGAACTGCACGAAGGGCGGGAAGTCCACGTTGCCGTTTTGGAAGTCCACCTCGCGTTCGATATCGGCACGCCACTGTGGGTTGATGCTCATATCGAAGAAGGTCGGCCCGGTGAATGCGTACGGTTGGGCGATACGAAACACGACCAGGCCAATCGCCAGCGACAGGCAGAGCAGTGAAAGGTCGATCGACCAGAACCCGGCGGGGGGCCGCTCGGTACTCGGCAGGTACGGTTCCGGGAGCAGGAGGCGGTGCCACGGGGCGCCCGCTTGTCCGCGCCAACGCAGGCCGAGCTGAGGGAAGTCGCGCAATCCAATGCGTATCGCCGCGGCCACGAACGGGATGAGGACCAGTGGCCAGGCCGTCACCTTGCAGGCGAGGCCGAGACCAATCGAGACACCGATGGCCGCGCACAGTCCCGCCCTGCCCAGGGTCCGTTCCGCGCTCACGGCATAGGTTGCCAGCAGCAACGTGAGGACGGCAAAGAAGGTGACGTACGGGTCCATCGTCCAGAAGTGCGCGAGCTGCGTGGGGAGGACGGCGAGGGCATAGAGCAAAGACGCCGCCAACCCCGCTTTCCTCCCGAACAAGGCCAATCCAAGGAGGAAGACAAGCGCGACCGTGGCTGTATCAAAGAGGGCCGTCAGCCTGCGGCCCCAGAGGACATCGACGTCGTACGAGCGGCCCGAGCCCGCGGGTTTGTCCACGGCGTTCGGGAGGTCGTACGTGCGGAACCCGAGGTCCAGGGTATCGGGAAGGTGGCCCGCCAGCGTCGTCGCGCCCTTCGCGAGGAAGAGCGGGAACGTGCCATAGACGTAGGAATGGATGTTCGGTGCGTTGTAGGGGTTGAGCGGGCTCTGGGCGGTGTCAAAGTATTCGCCAACGGAACCGGGCCACGATGTATCATCCGCCACGAACGAAAGAAAGCGTTCGTCGGGATGCATGTGGAGGACATCGTCGCCCCCCTCGGGCCTGTCCCATTCGAGACCACGGAAACGAAGGACAGCGGCGAGCACGAGTATCAGCGCGAGCGCGACTTCCCAGCGCAAAAGAGCGGAACCGGCGCCGCCAAGGGCCTGCAATGGGGCCGAGCGCCCGTCGCTGCGTTCGTAGGGCGTGTTGACCACGCGTCCTCCCCACATATCGCTCCGTGTCTGACGGGCTATTCAGAGAGGATACGTTGCCGGTACGTTGTGGGCGCAAACGGGGAAAGCCGCCCAAACCGGGCCTCCGTCCGCGTCTTCCCTACGGCGCGGCGAACCTCAATCGGGCATCGCGGCGCTCGACGCTGGGCACATAGCATCCGAAGATCGTATCATCTCCTCAATTGTGACCAGATGCCCCGGCTTTGGGGCTTGAGGAGACCGGTTTGATTCGTATTCGACTTCGTCGCGTTGGCAAGATGCGCCAGCCGTACTATCGCGTGGTGGTGGCCAACAAACAGGACAAGCGCGACGGCGACTTCATCGAGACGTTGGGTTCCTATGACCCGCACACCGACCCGCCCACCGCCATCATCAACGGGCCGAGCGCGTTGGAGTGGATCCGCAAGGGCGCGCAGCCTTCGGAATCCGCCATGAAGGTCCTCAAACGGGCGGGCGTTTTTGACGCTGCCCCGGCGGCGGAGTAACCCATGCCCAGTATGATGGCCGACGTAGTCGACTACCTCGCGAAGGCGCTGGTCGATAAGCCCGAAGACGTGAAGGTCACTGAACGCGAAGATGGCGGACGCATCATCGTGCGGCTTGATGTCGCCGAGGATGACTGGGGCAAGGTGATCGGTCGTGGTGGACGCATCGCCAGCTCAATGCGTTCCCTCGTCAAGGTCGCCGCCGTGAAAGAAGACGTGCGCGTCGCCCTGGAGATTGGCGACTGAGCGGGGACGGCACGGACAATACTCCCCAGGTGGCAGAAGAACCCGAACCGGCCGACAAGTCGCCCGTTCGAACAAACACGCCTCGTGGCCGCAAGAAGCCTCGCGTGGCCGTGGAAATCGCTGCCGAAGAGCCGCGCCCCGGTTACACGGCGGTGGGCCGCGTGCTGCGGCCCCATGGCATCCGCGGCGAACTGCGGTGCTCCGCCTTCTCCCCGGCGGCCCCCAACCTCCAGGCCGATTGCCGCATCTTCCTCGCTGGGTCGGAGCGTGCCGTCCGCGTGGTCCGAGCGCGCCCTGACAAGGGCGGTTGGATACTGGAGATTTTCGGAGTCAATACCCGCGATGCCGCCGAAGCGCTCGTGGGAACCCTAATCGAAGCGGCTGACGCCGACGTCAAGCGCGACGACGCTGAATCGTTCTTCGTCCACGAACTCATCGGCTTGCGAGCGATCACCGAAACGGGCGAGGAGCTCGGCGTCGTCTCCGAAGTTCTCCAGATGGGGGCAGCGGACGTGTACGTGATTCACGGGCCAAGAGGCGAGATCCTCCTCCCCGCGATCGGCGACGTGGTGAAGCAGATAGACACGGCCAAACAGTTCATGCGTATTACACTTTTGCCCGGACTGTTGGACGAATCGAAATAGCCCATTGAATCCATCTATCGCTGGGACTATACTTCCGCAGGTTTGGTAATGGCTGGCGGCCATTCCAGGCAAACCACAGCGTTGAAATCGAGGGGGAAGTCTACATGTCCAGGGCCGAAGCGCTTCAACTGGTTGGCGACTGCGTTCATCACTGGGTACTGGAGTCGCCGCGAGGCGAATTGACGCCAGGCCGCTGCAAGAAGTGCGGTAAGGAGAAAGAGTTCACCGGCGAAACCAGCTATCGCATCGGCCGGGGTTCCTCCCAGCGACACTAGAGTTTCCCGAACCAGCATTTGACTCACGCTCGGGCCGCTTCCTACGATGGGAGCGGCCCAAACGGTTTCTGGGGACGTAGCTCATCTGGGAGAGCGCAGCGTTCGCATCGCTGAGGTAAGGGGTTCGAGTCCCCTCGTCTCCACCATATACCTTTGTTCGGCACGAGAAGCCCGCGTTCGGTGTCGGCCAGTTCGCCCAGGATCCGGAGATTCGTCGCCCATGAGCGCTGTCCCGTTTTTCCAACGCCTCGGCGACGGCTATGAGCCGCAGGACCCCTGCCGCGGCCCGTGGGACCGCGAATCGCTCCACGGTCGCGTCATCGCGGGAGTCATGGCCCACGAGATCGAGACCACGTCTGGGGACGCCGCGTTCCAATTTTCCCGTTTCACCGTCGATATGTTCCGCGTCGCGCCATACGCACCCGTGCGCGTGACGACCGCCCTTGTGCGCGATGGCAACCGCATCAAGGTTATCGATGCCACGCTCTGGTCTGGGGATACGGCCATCGCCCGGTCCAGCGCCCTGATGTTACGACGCGCCGAGGCGCCCGAGGGCGAAGTTTGGAAGCGGCCATCCTGGAACGCCCCCAACCCGGGCACCCTTCCAAAACGGGAAGCTCGGGATGAGAGCTGGGAACCGGCCTGGGAGACGCGGTCAATCGCTTTCGACTCCGCCAGCACGACGCCGAAACGAACATGGCTGCGCGAATCGCGTCCATTCATCGCGGGGGTCCCGCTAACGCCCTTTCTCCGCTGTGTGTTGGTATCGGACTTCGCCAACCCGTTCGCGAACAGCGGTTCGAAGGGCCTCGAATACGTGAACGCAGACGTCACGCTCTACCTCCATCGCGAACTCGTCGGCGAATGGATAGGCGCTGAGGTCATCGACCACGAGAGCGCGGACGGCATCGCAACGGGGGTGTGCGTGCTCCACGACCTCTCAGGCGCAGTCGGCATGAGTACCGTCTGCGCCGTCGTCAATCGCCGCAAGGGCAACTGATAGCTCCCGTGGTGAACGGACGCCGTTCGTAGCCCCCAACAAGCCGCGATGCTACATTGCCAAGCTGCGGTGGGGTGCGAATTGGGCGCCAGGAACTGGCCCCTGTGTCGCCTTGTCGTTTCCGATTCCCGCACGGACGATGTCTGGCGGCCAGGGGCATGCATGGCTGAACAACTGACCACTCAACAGAAGCTCGCGAACCTCCAGGAGATGAAGGCGACGTACGCGCTTGGCGGCGGCCAGAAGCGGATCGACGCGCAGCACTCCCGCGGCAAGCTCACAGCGCGCGAACGCATCGACCTTCTCATGGATCCGGGCAGCTTCGACGAACTCGATGGGCTGATGAGGCCGCGCGGGGCGGCCGCCGCCGATAGCCCCGAGGCAGTCGTCACCGGCTGGGGTAAGGTCGATGGCCGCCCGGTCTATGTGTTTTCTTACGACTTCACGCTCGTCGGTGGCTCTCTCAGCGAAGCGGTCGCGGAGAAAATCCTGAAAGTCATGGACCTCGCCATGATGACGGGCGCGCCCATCGTCGGGATTATCGATTCGGGCGGCGCACGCATCCAGGACGGTCCCGAGAGCCTGCGCGGCTTCGGCGAGATCTTCGCGATGAACACGCTCGCCAGCGGCGTGATTCCCCAGATCAGCGTGAGCATGGGTCCTTCCGCGGGCGGCGGCGCCTACAGCCCGGCGCTCACCGACTTCATCTTCATGACCGAGGGCACCGGCCAGATGTACATCACCGGGCCTGACGTTATTCGCGCGGTCACGGGGGAAGAGGTGACCCACGATGAACTCGGCGGCGCCATCGCCCACTCGTCGCGCTCGGGTGTCTCACACTTCGCCGTCGCTGGGGAAGAGGAAACGCTTGCAGAAGTGCGGCGTCTGCTCGCGTTCCTGCCATCGAACAACGCCGAAGATGCTCCCATGCTACAGACGGGCGATGAGGTCGACCGTGCGGAAGCAGACTTGCTTAGCATCGTGCCATCGGAGCCGAACCGGCCCTATGACGTGCGCGATGTTGTCCACCGTGTCGTCGATGACGGCGACTTTATGGAAGTGCACGAGTTGTTCGCGCCAAACATTGTCGTCGGTTTCGGACGCATGGGCGGACGCTCCGTCGGGTTCGTGGCCAACCAGCCCATGCAACTGGCCGGGTCGCTCGATATTAACGCCAGCCGCAAGGCCGCGCGTTTTGTTCGCTTTTGCGACGCCTTCAACATCCCCCTCGTCACCTTCGTCGATACGCCTGGCTTCCTCCCCGGGACGGCGCAGGAGTTCGGCGGGATCATCACGCACGGGGCGAAGCTGCTTTACGCCTATAGCGAGGCAACCGTGCCGAAAGTAGCGGTCATCCTGCGAAAGTCCTACGGCGGCGCGTATCTAGTTATGTCCAGTAAACACTTGCGCGGCGACATGAACTTCGCCTGGCCGACCGCCGAGGTGGCGGTCGCGGGGCCGGACGCCGCCGCGAACGTCGTCTATCGCGAAGAGATCGCGGCCGCGTCGGATCCCGAAGCAAAGCGCAAAGAGGTCATCGACGAATACCGCGCCAAGTTCGCGAACCCGTATATCCTCGCTGGCCGCGGCTTCATCGACGACGTCATCGACCCAACGCAGACGCGATACAAGATCATCCGCGCGCTGGAAATGCTCCAGAACAAGGCGGACCGCAATCCGCCGAAGAAGCACGGCAACATCCCGCTGTAGAGCGCGGGTTCATGGGGGGCTGACATGGCATACGAGATTCGACCGGTCCGCGAGGACGAATTCGAGGCCTTCAGCCGACGGATGGCAACCACCTTCGGGGCAGACTTCCGGCCCGAAGCGTTGCCCTACCGGCTGGGAATCGCCGAACTCGACCGGACCCTCGCGGTGTTTGACGGCCCCGCGATCGTGGGTACTGCGGGCATTTTCACCTACCAGATGACGGTGCCCGGCGGTACCCAGATCCCGACGGCGGGAGTGACCATGGTGACCGTAGCGCCCACACACCGGCGGCGCGGCGTCCTGACCTCGATGATGAAGCGGCAGTTGGAAGATGTGCGCGACCGGGGCGAATGGGCCGCAGCGCTCTGGGCGTCCGAGAGCCAAATCTACGGCCGCTTCGGGTATGGCATTGCTGCGGCATCCATCGAATTCACGGTCGAACGCGTCCACGCCCACCTCGTCCACGGTGCGGAAGTGAGCGGGACCCTTCGGAGCATCGAAAAGGACGAGGCCGCAAGCGTGTTGCCACCCATCTTGGAGAGCGCCCAAAAGGTTCGCCCCGGCGCGATGCCACGGTCGCGCGCGTGGTGGGACGACAGTGTCCTCGCGGACCTCGAGTTTTGGCGCGCCGGCGCGACTGCGAACCGTTTCGTCGTCTACGAAGAGGGCGGCCGAGCGCTCGGTTACCTCCGCTACCGCATCAAGTCGGATTGGAAAGACGGCGTCCCGGACGGCAAACTGTATGTTCAGGACCTCATCGCCACCACCCCTGCGGCGCAGGCCGCGCTCTGGCAGTATGTTTTCGGGGTCGACCTCATCAGCAGCGTCGAGGCGTCATGCAGACCGGTCGATGAGCCGCTGTATTGGATGCTGAACGATTCCCGGCGCATGAAGACGCGCACGCAGGACGGGCTGTGGCTGCGACTCATGGACATCCCAAAAGCCCTCGAAGCGCGCAGCTACGCGACCTCCGGTCGGATTGTGGTCGATGTAAACGACGGCTTCTGTCCCTGGGTGGGCGGACGGTTCGAACTTGTCACGGATGGCGATCACAGCCGTTGCATACGCACCGACGCAGCCTCGAATGTCACGCTCGGCGTCGCCGAACTGGCCGCCCTCTACCTCGGCGGCGCGAACGTGCGCAGCCTCGCCGACGCCGGGCGCATTGCCGGCGATGCGGACGCGCTCAGGCGCCTACAGCGCATGTTTGCGAGCGATGTTGCGCCATGGTGCTTCGAAATCTTTTAGTCGGCGCGCAGCCATTTCGCTTCGAGTCCGTCCTCAGGCTGAGCCTCTGCGTAGGTCCAGCGCTGGCCGTACTTGCCGTCGTAAACGACATCCTTCACCGGCTTGCGTTTCAGCGGGCCGTGCCGGTCGGTGGGATAGCCGATGGGCAGCAGGCAGAAGATCTCGTTGTTCTCCGGGATGGCCAGCATTTCGTGGAGCTGTTCGCGGCGTAGGGCAAGGTTGAAGACCGAGCCGCCGAGACCGAGCGCTCGCGCCGCAAGCAGCAGGTTCTGGACGGCAGGAAACGTGCTTCCGCCTGGCGTCGAATGCCGTCCCTTCAGCCCCATCACGGCGATAATGACCGGCACTTCCGCCAGGTGGTGGGCGAGGTGTTCGACACTCCGCAGCGAGAGCCGCTGCCCCCGTGGTAGGAGGTCGATCTTCGCCGGGTCGTCCGCAAAGCGCGCGGAGTAGCTGGCCCAACCCTGGAGCGCCCACTCCTGCATCGTGGCCTTCACCGCAGCGTCCCGGATGATGAGGAAGCGCCAATCCTGCACGTTCTGCCCCGACGGTGCGCGAATGGCCGCATCGAACAGCTGGAAGAGCACGTCATCCGGCACCGGGTCCGGCTTGAAACGGCGCAAGGCGCGCGCGCTGTACATCGTTGCAAAGAGGCCGGGGTCGATTGCGGGCATGACGTGTAGTCCAGGTCGGGATTGTGCGGGCAATGATACGCCCCGGCCTGGCGGCGCTCGATGCGCGTGGGTACGACCCTCACCCCGTCCATCGCGATTCGGACACCCGAAGTCTTTTCGAAAGTATCCGAATCCATCGTTCGAGGGCATTACGGTCCCGTGACGACAGATCGCGTCGCCTTGGACTTTCCCTCTTGTGAAGCCGCGCAAGCTCAGTAGAATGGCGCAAGAACGGAGCAACGATGACAGGCAATCTGGAAGCGGCCCTGGCCCAAACAGAGCGAGACGCACGGGCGACACTACGATCCGCCGATGCATCGACTAAAGCCGCCCGGCGACTGGTCGCCGCTGCTCTCACGGGCGATATCAACGCGATGACAAAGGCGATCGCGGAGACCGAGCAGGCAACCGCAGCCCTTTCGATGCAATTGCGGAACACCAGTGACGGCTGGACTTTCGATGCGAAGAGCTATGCCGAGAGCGGTGGTCTCGCCGAGGAGCTGAAGGCGGTTGCTGCCGCCGAGGGACTCTCGATCCACGAGCAAGATGGGCGACTGTTCTGCTACCCCGCCCTCTTACGAATCCTTCCATCGGATCCCGCCGTGGAAATTGACAGGAAGAAGCTCCGGAGCATCCGGCCGTCCTTCGTTGTTGCCCGTTTGAAGGTTCTGAGGATGCGGCCCCAACGGTTCCGCCCGGAACAGTTTCTGGAGGTCCTGTTCAAAGCCTATGAGTGGGCCCGAAAGGCTGAAGCCGGTAGGACGCTCCGCCTCGACGGTCGAGGTCCAGTCATCGAACTCGTTGCACTCTTCGACCTGTTGACTCTCTTCCCCGATACACAAAAGGACTACGGAAAGTTAGAGTTCACGCGCGACCTGTATCTCCTTGACCGAAGCCGGGTGGCAGAGACCAAAGGCGGCGCGTCACTTGAACTCTCGGCGTCAACCGGCACGAAGGGAGCGACTTCGAAGTTGCTCCAGATTGTGGGTGAAGACGGAGTTGTTAAGGTCTACTATGGCATCTCCTTCACCGGTGCCAGGCTGTGACGATCGCGACTACCGACTGGCTAAAGACCTTCAGCGCGGAGTATCTCGACGAATTCATACGCGATGGCGGAGCCACGGTGAAGTTCCTCGTTGGCGATGACAACCAGCGCCGTGCGGTGACGGAAGGGCTTAAGGCGGAGGGGTCGAAGCGCGGTTACCTCGTGAAATCGGTCGACAGCGCGGTGACGAAGGCGCACCTTGTTGACCAATTTTTCTTCGCCGTAGCGAGACAGATCGAATGGCCTGCGCTTGTCGATGTGGTCCGGAGGAGGGCACTGGATGGAAACGGGTATGACCAAACAGGGCCGGAGTTAACAATTGCAGGGATCGCCCAGGCGACCGGCGTTGCCTCCCACTTTGTCCGGAACAACATCGAACGGTGGTTGAGCGAAAACGTGTTCCATGACTACTCCATGACGCACGAATTCCGCCTCGCGATGATGCACATTTGCTTAGATCCAATGAACAATCCCTATCAAGGCGTCGGGGGGATGACCGATGTGATCTTGAACTGGCTGCGTGGTGAGTTGAAACTCATCTCCGCGCTCAAGCCTGCCGCCATCTATCAGAAAATCGCCCGACACAACGCCAGGGATACCTTTGTGTCGCTCTCCCATTGGGTACGATTCGCGGGGAAAGCGGGCATGATCGTCACACTCGACATCAGCGCGTATCTCACTCGGGTTCGGGCCGCAGTCGCTCCAGGGGAGAGCTACTACACACGCGCCGCGACCATGGACCTGTACGAGTCGCTCCGTCAATTCGTGGATTCTGTGGACGAGATGGAAAGCGCTGTCGTGGTGGTGCTTGCGGCGCCAGAGTTCCTGGATGACAACGACCGTGGACTTAGTACGTATCGGGCGCTCTACGCCCGAGTCGCGGACGAGGTCCGCGGCAGGGTTCGTGACAACCCCGTTGCCGGGCTCATCCGTCTGGCGGCTGTGTAGTGGCCGCACAGGAACCGAACGGCCGGACGGCGAGCCGACGTGCCATCGAGGCGTTGCGCGCGGGAGTCCCCAACCGCGACGCTGTCAGTCAGCTTGGATGCAGCCATCCGGATGTCGAAGACCGTTTCGATGAGCTGCTCCGAAACGTGACAGAGTCGCTGACGAACGATGCTGTTGTCCCCGGTATTCTGATCGCCGGGGACTTTGGTTCAGGTAAGTCACACCTTCTTGAGTATCTCCAACACAAAGCCCTGGGAGCCAATTTCGCCTGTAGCAAGGTAGTAATCAGTAAGGAGACTTCGCTTGCGGATCCAGCCAGGCTCTTTCGCGCGGCTGCGGCCGAACTTCATGTGCGCGGGAGAGTTGGGTCGGGCATCGCCAACGTGGCCGCCGGTCTGGCGTTCAACAGTTCGAAGTATTCCGACTTCTTTCAGTGGTCCGCGCCAGAAGTGTCTGGGCTGGCCGCCCAATTTGCAGGAAGTCTGTACGTCTACCAGTCCCGCGAGGACCCGAACGGCATCGAACGGTTCTGGGCGGGAGACCCGCTCACGAACTGGGATCTGAGCAAGAAACTCAAGCTCTTGGGAGGCCAGACGACTTATCCGCTCCAGAAGCTGCCTAAGGCGCCCCAACTAGCCTACCAGCGGTTTCGCTTCCTTGCCAGACTTATCGCGGCCGCGGATTATGCGGGCTGGGTGATCCTTATCGACGAAATGGAACTGGTGGGCAAGTACTCTTTCAAAAGCCGGGCGCGCGCGTACGGGGAGTTCGCTCGCTGGATGGGTGAACTCGATGATTCGGCGGACGGCAGGTTCCCCGGTCTTGGCGTCGTTGCGGCGATCACCTCCGACTTTGAGAAAGCCGTCATCACTAACGACTGGGAATATGTTCCTGGGAAGCTCCGGGCCAGCTCACGAGACGAGGACCGTGCGCTTGCCACCATCGCAGAGCAGGGAATGGGATTCATCAGGAACAACGACTTTCAGCTGCCGTCGCTTTCGGAGGAGCAGGTTAGAAGGACCTACACAGGTCTCCGCCAGATCTACGCACGAGCGTTCGACTGGACACCCCCGAACGAAGAAACACTTCCGGTGCCTTCGACTAGTTCTGTAATGCGTGACTTCGTCCGCCGGTGGATCACAGAGTGGGATCTTGGAAGACTTTTCCCGGGATCCTCGTTCGAACTTGAAGAGACCCCGCTCCAGCCCCTCAGCTATCGCGAGGATAAAGATCTAGAGGCGGACGAGGCCGCACCGACGCCACCTGAGAGTACGGATTCGTAGGAAGTGTCTGAGCATCTGCAAGAGGCCGTGGTGGGATCGGCATTGCTCCCGTTCCAAATCGACGGCGTCAGGGCGCTCGTGGAACGCCCGGCGTTGCTCCTGGCAGACGACATGGGGCTGGGAAAGACGATCCAGGCGATCGAGGCGCTCCAGGCGGTCCTGGCCCGTGACCCCGATGCGAGCGCGTTGGTCATTGTCCCGGCCGGCCTCGTCGGGCAGTGGCGGGCGGAACTTCAACGCTGGGCGCCCGACCTGCAGTTTTCAACGATCCGCGGGGCGGCGGCGGACCGTGCATGGCAGTGGCGCGCGTCCGCCCGCGTCTTCATCGTGAGTTATGACACGTTTCGTTCCGACTTCACGTTGAACCCTCATGCCCCGGTGGCGCGGGAATGGGAGGTCGTGGTGCTCGATGAGGCGCAGCGCATCAAGAACCGCGACACGGCCATCGCGCGTTGCTGCAAGCAAGTCATCCGCCGACGGGCCTGGGCACTGACGGGGACGCCGCTGGAGAACACCCTCGATGACCTTGCGTCGATCCTCGAGTTCGTACGTCCAAGACAGAGAGATGAGCGATTGCCGCCGCTGCGAGCAGGTGACCCGTCGCTGTTCGACGTGCACCGTTCCGTGCAGTTGCGGCGCCGGAAAGCGGATGTCCTGCCGGAGCTCCCGGCGAAGACGGTGATACCGGTGGCCGTGGAACTCTCCGAAGGTCAGCGAGCGAGCTATGATCGGGCCGAGCGCGAGGGCATTGTGCGGCTGGAGGCCCTCGGACGCGACGTCCGCGTCGAGCACGTGCTGGAACTGATCACACGGCTGAAGCAGATCTGCAACTTCTGTCCTCGGACCGGGGAGTCCGCCAAACTCGATGATCTGCGGGAACGCATGGCCAGCGTGGTGACTGAGGGCGAGCGGGCCCTGGTATTCTCCCAGTACACCGATGACCGGTTTGGGGTGCAGCGGATTGTCCGTGAACTTGCCCCGTTCAAACCGCTGGGCTACACGGGCGCGCTGAGCCAGCACGAGCGGGAACAGGTCATAGACCGGTTTCGCCGGGAGGCCGATCACCGGGCGCTTGTCCTCTCCCTCCGCGCGGGCGGAGTTGGCCTCAATCTTCAGGAAGCGTCTTACGTGTTCCATTTCGACCGATGGTGGAACCCGGCCGTGGAGCGTCAGGCGGAAGATCGCACGCACAGAATGGGCCAAACGCGTCCTGTGTTCGTCTACATCTACACGTGTGTAAACACGATCGAAGAACGCGTCGCATTGATTCTCGCCGAAAAGCAGGCGCTCTTCGACGAGGTGGTCGATACGACCTCGATCGACCTTAAGACCGCGTTAAACCTCCAGGACCTCCTGGCCTTATTCGGGCTTCAGCAGCCACCGACGACGAAATGACCAGTATGCTGTTGCGTCCGCGTTGACACCGTCTCTCGCTCGCGCCCAACGAGTGCACCCGAAGCCTCTTAACAGCCAGAACTCAACACTCGCTTGCTGTAGACTATCGCCCATGGCAATTGAAATCGGCAAACCCGCCCCTCCCTTCACCGTTCGCAACAAGGCACGCGAGGAAGTGACATTGGACTCCTACCCCGGCAAGAACCTCGTCCTCGCCTTCTACGCCCTCGCCTTCACCGGTGGCTGAACGACCGAGATGACTGCCTTCCGCGACCAGAATTATCTGTTCGAGGAGGCCAACGCCCAGGTCCTGGGCGTCAGCGTCGATTCCGCGCCAGCGCAGGGCGAGTTCGAGGACAAGCTCACCACGGGCTTCCCTCTCGTCAGCGACTTCCCCAAGAACCAGACCGGCAAGGACTACGGGGTCTTCAACGAGGCGTTCGGGGTCCACAACCGCACAACGGTGGTGATCGACAAGGACCGGATTGTGCGCGGTATCTACTCAGAGCCCCGTGACTTCGCCTCACACCCGGGCAAGGCTCTTGAGATCCTGGCGGAAGTGAACAAGTCGTAACTGCCGCGTAGCCGTGCCTCGCGGTTGATGGACTACGCTCAGGAGCCCAGTCTGCCTGTGGTCTATACTCGCCTACGCGCGGCGCCGAAGCCGGGCGCCAATCCCCATGCCACGGTGTTGCGATGCTGTTTCACGATTCCCCAGAACATGCTGCCTTCCGCGCGGAACTCCGCGACTTCCTTGATGCCGAGCTTCCTTCCTCGGATTGGGACATGCGCAACGACCGCGACCACATGCCCGAAGGTGGCGAAGCATTCACGGAGGCGTTCCGCAAGAAACTCGCGGCCAAAGGCTGGCTGACGATGGGCTGGCCCGTGGAGTTCGGCGGCGAAGGCGCGAGCTACATGACCCAAACGGTGTATATGGAAGAGATGAGCAGCCGCGGCGCGCCTGGGGCATACGACCAGGGCGTCTGGCTAGCCGGGCCAGCGCTCATGATGCACGGCACACCGGAGCAGCAGGAGCGTTGGCTGCCCGACATGCGCACGGCCAGCAGCCGCTGGTGCCAGCTCTTCAGCGAACCCGGCGCCGGTTCGGACCTCGCTTCGCTCCAGGCGCGGGCGGTCCGCGACGGCGACGAATACGTCGTCAACGGCCAGAAGATCTGGAACAGCGGCGCGCAGAACGCTGACTTCGGCATCTTCCTCGCGCGCACCGATGCGGAAGCTCCCAAACATCGCGGCATCAGCTACTTCATCGTCGATATGAAGACCCCGGGGATCACGGCGCGGCCACTTTACAACATGATGGGCACCGACCATTTCGCCGAAGTCTTCTTCGATGACGCCCGCATCCCGGTCGATTGCCGGATCGGCGAGGAGAACCGCGGCTGGTATATCTCCACGACCACGCTCGACCAGGAACGGAGCTCGATCAACCGCATCGTTATGACGCGCAGTACGTTGGGCGGCCTAATCGGCTATCTTCGCGAAACGCCTTCGCTGCGTGGGCGCGACGAGCTTCGCCACGAGCTTGCGGAACGCCACCTGGAGTTCGAAATCGGCCGCTGGCTCTGCTACCGCGTCGCCGAAATGCAGAGCCAGGGGAAAGCGCCGAACTACGAGGCATCGATCTCGAAGGTCTTTGGCACCGAGCTCCAGCGCCAAATGGGCGTCACGGGGATGCGAGTGCTGGGCATGGCGGGGCAGATTGAGCCACCGTCGAAGTGGGCGCCGCTGCGAGGCCGCATCGAGCGTTGGGCTCTCGCCGCTCCGAGCTACACAATTGCCGGCGGCACAAGCGAAGTGAACCGCAACATCATCGCCACACGCGGCCTTGGCCTCCCCCGCGCCTGACCAAGAGGGTTCGGGAGCTCGCCCTCGGTTTGCGCCACCCAAGGACGCGGTGGACACTCCCCCAATGACGAACATCGTGACCCCCGGCCCGCGTTTTCTCGTGCCCATCACGGCGCTGTTCACGGGCGCCCTCATCGTCTCCAACATCGTCGCAGTCAAGATCAGCGACTTCGGCGGGCACTATCTCGATAGCGCGAACATCGTCTTCCCATTGAGCTACATCTTCGGGGACATCCTCACCGAGGTGTATGGGTTCAAGGTCGCTCGGCGCGTGATCTGGTCGGCATTCCTGGCTAACGCGCTGTGCGTCCTCGTCATCGTCGGCGCCGGTCAATTGCCCGCAGCACCCTTCTGGAGCGACCAGGAGGCATATGACGCCATCTTGGGACAGACGTGGCGAATCGTCGCCGCCAGTTTCGTTGCCTTCCTCGCCGGGGAGTTCACGAACTCCATTATCCTCGCGCGGATGAAGATCGCGACGAATGGACGGTTCCTCTGGATGCGGACGATCGGCTCGACCATCTTCGGCGAGGGCGTCGATACCATCCTGTTCGTGCTCATCGCCTTTGCCGGTAGAGGCGTCCCAAATCTGCCGCTACTCATCTGGGAAACGTGGGTCTTCAAAGTGAGCTTCGAGGTGCTCGCAACCCCGTTCACCTACGGCATCGTCACAGCCTTGAAGCGCTTCGAAGGGATCGATACGTATGATCGCGGAGTGGCGTTCAACCCGGTGGCTGTGTGGAAGTGACCACCACACAATCGAGTAGGCAGGTACCCTTCCCTTATGTCTGACAACACCTTCCGGACCGACGGCACGATCGACACTTTTCCCAATGACTACCAGGACCGCGACTACGAAATCGAGTTCGTGGCCGAGGAATTTACGAGCGTTTGCCCGATGACCGGCCAACCGGATTTCGGCACTATCACGGTGCGTTACGTGCCCGGCGAACGGTGGATCGAGCTGCGCAGCTTCAAGTTCTACCTCTTTGGGTTTCGCAACCAGGGCGTCTTCTATGAGAGCGTAGTCAATCGCATCCGTGACGACATCGTTTCAGCGATTGCTCCCCGCCGCGTCACGGTGATAGGCAGCTTCCGCGCGCGCGGAGGCATCACCGCGCGCGTCACCGCTGCCTATGACGGGACAACCGGGGCGTGACTCCAGTGCCATGCCGCCCTAGACTCGCCAACAGGCTGGCACGGAGTCGGTCGGAGTAGCAGATGACGTTCAAGGCAGACCCGGGAGGCTTCCCGCAGCGCAAGCTCAGCGAGGCGCCAGCCGTGACCAGCGCCCAGATGCGCGAAATCCAACGCGCGGCCCAGGAAGACTTTGGACTCGATATCCTCCAGATAACCGAAAATGGGGGGCGCGCTGTTGCCGCACTCGCACTCGCGATGCTTGGTGGGCGCGGTCGCAATCAGCGCATCGTCGTCCTCGCTGGGGGCGGCAATAAGGGCGCGACCGGGCTGTGCGCGGCCCGCCTGCTCGTCAACTACGGCTTCAACGTCGAACCTGTCCTCGGTGAGGTGGAGAGCGAGCTCTCCTTCTTTGCTCGCCGCCAGTGGAACGTCCTGCGCGAGTCCGGGATCGTTGAGCCGCACGACCTCGAAACGAGCGAAATCACAGTCGAAGAACACCTGAGCCAGGCAGACCTCGTGATCGACGCGCTCGTCGGCTATGGACTGGAGGGCGCCCCCACCGGCATTTCAGCGGCGATTACCGAACTCGCCGCCCAGTCTCGGCGTCCGATCCTCGCCCTCGACGTGCCTACGGGTGTAAACGCAACAACCGGCGACGTCAGTACCCCCGCCATTCGCGCGGTAACAACGCTCGTGCTCGACCTGATGAAGAAAGGGATCGCCGAACCATCCTGTAGGTCGCACGTTGGTGAACTCTACCTGGCCGACCTTGGCATCCCCCGCCGCGTCCACGAACGCCTGGGTATCCAGGTGGGCACGCTGTTTTCGGAAGGTCCAATCGTCCGGCTGCGAAGGTAGCCTGCAACGTGAACCTGGGTTTCGCCAATCGGGCCATCAGCCGGACCGTATTGACTGTGCGGATCTTCATAGTGGGATTCGGCCTCTTGTTCTTCTTGACGGGGGCGGTGTGCCTGGTGATCGCGGTGTACGACCCGCTGTGGGGCTGGGTGGATGAGCACTCGGGCTCCGGCTGTACCTATACCATCGGGAAGTGTTCGGACGATGTCGTGCTGACGATGTCGGTCACCGGCGCAATCTTCGCTTCCGTGGGGATCCTCGTTACCGTGGTTGGATTTTGGATTGCTGGTCAAGCCGGGCGCATTGCAAGCGGGGGACTTTCGTTGTTTGGGCGTCAAGCGGTCGCGAACAACACCGCCCCTGCCGCACGTGGAAACGCATCGACGGGATCCACTGATTCCCCACAGCTGGAGCAGACGCGCTCGTTGCTCCGCCAGTTCGGGATCACCATCCCGGATGGGGCGGTCGTTATCGCCACCCCGGCCCAGGCCGTCCAACCCGGCCCCGGTCCTCCAAGGGATCCCCCGAGCTTTCAGGCGCCCGCCGTGGACGAGGCCGAGATCCGCGCTACGGGAATCGCGGCGAGTGCGGTCCTTAAGGGCGTTTCGGATACGGGCGTGGTTGTGGCGGGGCGGGCGTTGGTCGAATTGGAGCTGACAGTGCGCATCGATGGCCGCGCTCCCTACGATACTTCGTGTTATGGGGCCGTCCCCGTGGCTGTCGTGTCGGCGCTGGCACCCGGGGCTATCGTGCCCGTGAAGGTCAGCCAGGCCGACCCCCTCATCGTCGTCGCCGACTGGAACTTCGACTGACGCGGACTGATTCCCGCGCCAACCCGGCGCTCAATACTCGTGGCTGTCCCAGAGGATGTCGCCGCGACCGGCAAGCTTCGCCTGGTAGCGTGCAGCGACAAAGAGCAGGTCACTCAGGCGGTTGAGGTAGGGGATGACGTGTTCGCCGATCGACTCTTCGCGCGCGAGGGCGATGGTGATGCGTTCAGCGCGCCGACAGACGGTGCGCGCGACATGCAGGTTCGCCGAGACGATATCGCCGCCCGGGAGGATAAAACTCTTGAGCGGCTCGAGCGTGTCGTTCCATTCGTCGAGCCAACCTTCGAGCTGCCTAACGTGACGCTCTTCTATCTGGGGAACGGCCCAGCGTTTCTTGTCTTCCTGGAGCATGCAGAGGTCGGAGCCCACGTTAAAGAGCACCTGCTGAATGATGAAGAATTGCGGCTGCATCGATTCGTGCAGGCCGGAGGCGACGGCCACGCCAAGCACGCTGTTCAGTTCATCGACGGTGCCGTAGCCCTCGATGCGCAGGTTGTCCTTGGCGACGCGCTGGCCACCACCGAGTCCGGTGGTGCCATCGTCGCCCGTCTTTGTGTACACGCGATTGATTCGGACCATTCCAGGAGTATACGGCGTCCAGCGCTTGCGACGGGTGCTAACCGATGACGAGCAGGGTCTGGCCTTCGCCCACGCGGTCGCCCTCGGCAACGAGCACTTCCGTGACGGTGCCGTCGGCGCCAGCCTTGATCTCGTTCTCCATCTTCATCGCTTCGAGGAGGAGGACGACATCGCCCTGCTTCACGGCATCACCGATGGCCACCTTCACCTTGAGCACCCGCCCTGCAATCTGGGCGGAGACGCCGCCCTTTACTCCAGCGCGGGGGGCGGAGGCAACCAGTATCGCTGCGCGGGCCTCCCGTGGCGCGGGCCTGGCACCGATACGCCCGTCTATCTCCACCGTGAACGGTCGGTAGTCAACTTTTACCAGCATCCCACTCACACGTTCGCCTTCCGGGGGGAGCTGCACGCGGTATCCGACACCGCCCGAAGTCACCGTTGTGAATCCGGCGTCTTCGCGCTGTTTGATGGCGAACTCATGGCCATCGACGACCACCGTATCTCCCCGAACTTCGACTTCGTAGCTTCTACCACCCAGCGTTACTTTCGCCATCTCGTCTCTCCCTATCGCATCTGGCGCAGGCGACCGAAGCTGCGCCAGGATTCAGATGGTCCGGATCCGTTGTGTGACTCCATGGCCGCTGGCGGCGGCCCAGCGCGCTTCTCGCGCACGTACAGCGCACCGATAACGGCCGCGACGAGTTCCCGCTCCGGGCCGCCGCCGTCGCGTCGCCATTCGAGGAACTCCTTCGCTGGCTGGGGGAACATGACGTAGCTGAGGACATCGTCCATATCCCTGGCGAGGTCGCCGATCTCTTCGGTCGCGGCTCCCATCTCCGGGGAGAGGTCATCAGCGGGCCGATGCGTGACTGGCTGCTCATCGCCGAGAATGGTCTTTAGGACGTCAGCTGCGATCGGCGTGCCAGTCTCCCCATAGAGGCCCTTGGCGAGATTCCTGGTCTCCCTGGTAACATTCGCATAGCGTGTACCCGTCAGTACGTTCAGGACGGCCTGTGTGCCCACGATCTGCGAACTCGGCGTCACGAGCGGGGGATAACCGAGGTCGGCACGGACGCGCGCGTTCTCTTCGAGGACGAGTCCCAGCTTGGACTCCGCTCCCTGGTCGCGCAGTTGGCCAACCAGGTTCGAAATCATGCCGCCCGGGACCTGGTGGCTGAGCACTCCGGCATCGATCCCCAGGAGGTTGCTCTCGAACTTCCAGTATTTCTTGCGGACATCCTTGAAGTACGCAGCCAGGTCACCGAGTGCGCCAAGATCGAGGCCGGTGGCGAGGCCCGGGTCTTCGGAAAGCGCTGCGACGAGCGTCTCCGTGGCGGGCTGCGAGGTCCCGCCCGCGAGACTGCTCAGGGCACAGTCGATCACATTCGCCCCGGCCTGGACACCCATGAGATAGGCCATCTCCGAGTAGCCCGAGGTGTCGTGACAGTGCATCTGGAGGAGCTTGTCCGGGTGGGCCTCCTTCAAGCGGGTGACGAGCGCCTTTGCCATCATGGGGCTGAGGATACCGGCCATATCCTTGATGCAGAGCGAATCCGCCCCCATCTCGACCATGCGGTCCGCCATCTTCGCGAACTTGTCCACCGTATGGACAGGACTGGTGGTGTAGCAGATCGTGCCCTGGACGTGGCCACCGGCGCGTTTCACCGCGTCGAAGGCGGTCTCAAGATTTCGCGTGTCGTTAAGTGCGTCGAAGATGCGGAAGATGTCCATTCCGTTCTGCACGGAGCGGTCGCAGAAGGCACGGACAACGTCATCGGCGTAGTGCCGGTAGCCAACGGCGTTTTGGCCGCGAAGGAGCATCTGCGTGGGTGTGTTCTTGAGGCGCTTCTTCACTTCGCGCAGGCGTTCCCAGGGGTCTTCCTTAAGGAAGCGCATGGAGGTATCGAAGGTGGCGCCACCCCAACACTCGATGCTGTGGTAGCCGATGGCATCCATCCGTTCGAGGGCAGGGATCATGTCCTCGGTGCGCATGCGCGTCGCCAACAGCGACTGGTGGCCATCGCGGATGGCCGTCTCCATGATGCCGACTTTGGTCATCGAAAATTCGTCCGTGGTGAAATGTTTGGGGGCGAACCGGAGCGGTTCGCGGAACTTTCAGGCTACCACGGCCCTTTGGTGTGGGCGAAGGCGCCGGGAGTGCCGTTCGTCAGTGTTCGTCGGCAGCCATGGCAGCCCCGTTCGTCCTGAGCTTGTCGAAGGATGAACACACCGCTGACCATGGTTCAGCCAGCACCGACCCTCTGAAGTCCTCCAGTCACCATGGGACGATAAGCGTTCGTCGCATGGCCCGGCCCGCTTGCTCACGCGCGCGGCTCTGATTCGCGTTATTTGGTGGCGCAACGTGAGCGAACAGCGTGCTCGCCCATTCGACAGGCTCAGGGCGAGCGGATACGCATTTCTTCCCTGGCCTTGGCCCCACGTTCGGGCGCAAAACTTTGAACCCCAGCCGAAGGCGAAGGTCAGTGGCGGGTTAGAAGAAAATGCTAAGGTTCTTCGCGCCCAGCACGTTTTGTCCGAGGACGATCTTCCGGCGCGAAATGCGGAGCTGACCATCAACACGTCGAAGGAGGTCGTCGCGGTAGCCGATGAAAAGATCCTCCTCCCTCTCGTTACGACCGCGGTGGATGAGGAAGCTACAGTGCACCGAGATTTCGTCGCCGTCCACGGAATCGATCTGGACGTTGGTGATCAGGTGCTGGGTGCGTGAGGGCGGGTCTTCGGCCCATGCCATATCCGTATCAAGCCGGGCCACCCGCGCCTTGAGCATCAGCAATGTGTCGTCGAAGTAGGCCAGTTCGCCCGGCTTCGAGAGTTCGTGCGCCATGTCCTTGATCATGCGGTTGGTACGGAGCGGCATCCAGTAGTTGATGTCCTCCGTGAACAACTCCAGCCATTCGTGGAAGTGCCGTTCGTCGAGCAGACGCGCCTCGGCATAGAGGAACTGCTCGACCTCCCGGAGCAGGTCGTTATCGATGACCATCGGAACCCTCCGTCGTGATTGGCGGGCAGAATCTACGGCCGGAGCCCGCGTTCAAGGTCCCGCCAAGAATCGATCGTGAGCATCTCCCGCCAACGCTGGTAGAAGCCGCGCTGGTTCGTCTCGGCAAACCCCTTTCCCTTGCGGCCCGGGAAATCTTCCATCAACTCGTCATGGCCCACGCCCATCTGGTAGTTGAAGGGGTACTGGCGGGCGATATAGCCCCGGCTGGAAGTGGTGCACTGGTTCCAATTCTCACCATCGTCCTGTTCGAACATGCCCGCCGCGCTGAAGTTGAACTGGGACTCCTTGCGCACTTCGTCCTTGATCTCCTGCGGCGCCTCCTTGTCCACGAACACCCAGGCCCAGATCTCCATCTTTTCAGGCCCTTTGGGGTGCCACACGCGCATTGTGCCGGCACCGAGGAAAGACATGTTCGGGAAGACGGAGGCGTGGACGACACCGAGGGTATGCGCGCGTTCGTAGCCCAGGTGCGCCTCCATTTCCGGTCGGATCGAATCCATGTACGCGTTGAGGACCGGCCCTTGCGAGGCGCCCCGGTTGATGCCCACGCCCATACCATGCCCGCCGCCGGGACTGACCTGCATCATGTTGGTGAGAGGCCCGATCGTGAGCGCGTTGGCCGTCTGGGGCGGGCGTTCCCCCGTTGCCACGCGAGCTTTCATGGCTGATCCGTGAGTGAAACCGGCGTGGTACATGTCGCCAACGAAGTTGTCCGCCGCGAACTTCCAATTGCACGGCATCGTCCACTTGTGCACGCCGCCGATCACTTCGGTGCCGCTGGGGCGCCGGTTGAAGGCAAGGTCCATATAGAACTTCATGTCTCCGAGATAGTCGCTCAAGCTCGGCGCTGTCGCATCCCAGTTCGCGAAGATGAGCCCGCAGTACGAGTCGAGCTGGGCAACGGGGACGAGGCCCCACTGCTCTTTGTCCAGTTCGTTGTAGTAGGCGTCCTGGTGGTTCGGCACGCCGATCAGGCGCCCGTCGTTGGAGTAGGTCCAGGCGTGGTAGGCGCAGGTGAAGGCGGCGGCGTTTCCCTCATCCGCCCTGCACACGCGCATGCCACGGTGGCGGCACGAATTCAGGAAGGCGCGGATGACACCGTCTTTTCCGCGCATCACCACGACCGGGTCTTCGCCCATGTAGGTGCTGAAAAAATCCCCGGGGTTGGGCAATTGGCTTTCGTGGCAGAGAAACAGCCAGCTGCGCGCGAAGACGCGTTCCAGTTCGAGCTGGTAGATGTCGTCCTCGATGAAGATGCGTCGGCTGACGAGGCCATCTTCAGGGCGCACCAGTTCATCGAAATTCGGCGACCGTGAGCTTCTTTCTCGTTGGTCCAACATTGCTCTTTCCTCCGGTGGCGATGTGTTTGGGTTCGCGTCCGCCACGCTGGCGCCGGAAGGGCGCGGACGAGAGGAAGCATCAGGTGAGCACATACTGGCAGGCTCGCTGTCGATGTCAAGGCAGTCGCGCTGAGGGTCACACGTCCATCTCAAGGGTGAGTTCGTCGAAGAGAAAATCCTCCAGTCGGTCATCAGGACCCGCAACGCCAAGGATGGCGCTCCGCACTGAGTCCGCTTCGAACAGCACCTCGAGAGAGGTGCCTGCCACTGGCGGCCACCGTTCGGCGCCGTAGACCTTCACGAGGCGGAGCACAAAGTCCTCACCGTACCGCTCGTTCGCCTCGATATCATCCGATGCGAGATACCCGCCACCAATCGCCCGGACCAATCCGCCACCGAAATCCATCAAGAGCCACGCGGTCAACGTCTTCCCCGTGACGTAGCCGAGATAGCTGTCAATGATCCTCGCGCTCTTGCGAAACATCGCGGTTGGTGTCCCCCGTGGTCCAGCAATTTAGATGAATTGTAGCGCGCCTCGGGCGGGTCAGTTCGCCTCGGTCGCCTTTTCCAGGAACGGTTTCACCGCCGCGCCGAGTGCGAAGTGCTCCTGCTTCTGGAGCATGGGGTCGCGCGCCAGTACATCCTCGGCCATCGAACGCGCTTGCAGAAGGATGTCGCGGTCCGTCAGCCGGGCAACGTGGAGCATCGAGTTGACGCCGCTCTGGACGCGCCCCCATGCCTCGCCTTCGCCGCGCATCCGCATATCTATTTCCGCCAAACGGAAGCCGTCGTTCGTCTCCGTCATCGCCTCGAGGCGTTCGCGGGCGTCGGGTCCGGGCTCTTCCTCCGTGCTGAAGAGCAGGCAATAACTTTGTTTGGCCGATCGGCCCACGCGACCGCGGAACTGGTGCAGTTGGCTTAGCCCGAAGCGCTCCGCGCCCTCGATCACAATGACCGTGGCATTGGGGATATCGATGCCTACTTCGATCACGCTCGTCGAAACGAGCACATCCGTCTCGCGCCGGGCGAAGCGACCCATGATCTCGTCCTTCAACTTGCCCGCCATACGGCCGTGCAGGAGTTCGAGGCGGTATTGCTTCAGGGGCCCCCTTCGCAGCCGTTCAAACTCCTCTTCTGCCGAACGCACGTCGAGCGTCTCCGACTCTTCGACGAGCGGACAGATGACGAAGGCCTGCTCGCCCACGTCCAGGCGCTCCCTGATGATGTCATACGCTTCCTCGCGTTCGTTTGGCTGCACCCAGACGGTCTTCACGGGCTTCCGACCCGGTGGCATCTCGTCAATCGTCGAAACTTCGAGGTCGCCGTAGACGGTCAGTGCGAGCGTTCGCGGGATGGGCGTCGCCGTCATCACCAAAAGGTGGGGGTTCATCCCCTTCTGGCGAAGCTTCGCGCGTTGGAGGACACCGAAACGGTGCTGCTCATCGACGACGGCGAAGGCAAGGCGTGGCATCTTCACGTCCGCTTCGAGGAGCGCGTGGGTGCCGATGATGATATCCGCGCCACCATGTTCAGCGTCGTTGCGGATCTGATCTTTCTGAGCGGCGGAGAGCGACCCCGTGAGCAGCAGTACACGCAGGGGGCGGCCGAGCCATGGCGGCGCGAAGACGCCTTCCAGCGCCGTTTCGCCCTCCCCAAAGAACTTCGCGAAGGAGCGGTAGTGCTGTTCCGCCAGGATCTCCGTGGGGGCCATGAGCGCGCTCTGGAAGCCCGACTTCACTGCCGCGATAAGGCCAGCGAAGGCCACGACCGTCTTGCCGCTGCCCACATCGCCCTGGAGCAAGCGCAACATTGGCCGCGGGCCGCGAATATCTGACAGGAGTTCTTCAAGACAGCGCTGCTGTGCGCGCGTGAGCGAGAAGGGGAGTGACTCGACGAACGCCTGCTGCGCGTCGCCGAAGCCGAGCGCGGGGGCATCCGCGCCCTGCTGCCACTCTGCCCGGCGCATGAGCACGGCCACCTGGATCGCGAGGAATTCGCCGATCGCGAGGCGGCGCCGCGCTTCCTCCGCTTCGACCTGTGAGGCCGGGTAGTGATACGCCTTCACCGCCGTCGCGGCGAGCGGAAGCTTCCGCTCTTCGCGCAGCCACCCGGGCACGGGGTCTGGAAGGCGATCCGCGAGCGCCTCCACGGCAGCCCGCACGGCGCGACGAATAGTGCGCTGAGCCACCCCGGCCGTGGCGGAGTACACGGGGACAAGCCGCCCTGTGTGCATCAGTTCCGTGTCGAACGGCTCGAACTCCGGGTTATCCATTTGTAGGCGGCCCCGGTAGGCGCGCACCTTCCCGGACACGACGATCGCTGACTCGTTCGCGAGGGCGCGGGCGACGTACGACATGTTGAACCAGACGACCTTGAGCGATCCCGTCCCGTCGCTAATGACAGCCTCGGTGCCCCTCATGCGGCGCCCAAAGCGCGTCTCATTGACCGAGATCACCTTGCCGACGACCGTCTGCGCGAGGGGCGATGGCTGCACTTCCGAGATCTTGCGGATGTCCGTGAAATCGTTAAAGCGCCGCGGGTAGAATCGCGCGGCGTCCTCGGCGGTGGCGAGGCCAAGCTTCTCAAGTTTCGCCGCGGCGGCCGGGCCGATTCCGGGAAGGGCGGTTAGGGGGGAATCGAGTTTGATGTTCGCTGCTTCCTGGGCGAGAACGGGAGGTCCCAGGGCGCCGTCTTCCGCGCGTTGTGGCCGTCGAGTGGCGACACGCACGCGCGGCGGGCCGCTTCCGGGCTGCGACGCTGGGCGGCTGAGCGCGCCGATCGTCCCATCGATCCATGAGCGGCGCTGCTCGTCGTTAAGTGCGCGATACCCTGCCGGCGGAAGCGCTCGGATACGGCGGACAAGCGGCGTGTTGGTTGCGAGGGCGCCGTCCTCGGCAAGCTGAATGAGCAAGCGATCAAGCCCGCCGATGACCGCCTGGTTGTCGCAACCGCGCCCCAACTCAAGCTGGAACACCTTGAGGATGCGGTCAGCGGGGGATGTCACGCCAGCCATCCTACGCCCGCACCGGGCCGGGCATCAGTCGCGCCTCACAGTGCAGATGCCGAGGCTGTTCGGCCCGGTATGCACACCGACGACGGGTCCTATCTGGGCGATTTGGATTTCCGTGTGGGGCAGATCGTGGGCAACGCTTTCGGCGAATGCCACTGCCACCCCATCGTCCCCTCCCGCGGCCACCATGAGCCGTCGGATCGTGCGGTCAGCTGTGGCGAGTTCGCGAAGGCGCTCGATGCCCTTCGCCCTGGTGCGAACGCGCTCCAGGGGGGCGACTTCGCCATTTTCGACGTGCAAGATGGGCTTGATGCTCAGGAGCGTGCCGAGCATCGATTGTGCACGGCCGATGCGCCCGCCCTTCTGCAGGTACTCCAGCGTGTCCACCAGGCAGATGACGTGCACGCGGTCCATCGAACGGCGGGCGACGGCGACCACTTCCGCCACCGAGGCGCCACCACCAGCTGCCTTCGCCGCATCGATCACGATCGCCCCGAGTCCAATGCTGACACTGTAGCTGTCGATGAGTTCGATGTGCCGTGAGGTCGCCAACTCTTCGCGCGCCACGGAAGCCGCATTCAGGGTGCCCGACAAGCGCGATGAGACGTGGATGGAGACGATCTCGTCCCCTTCGGGGATGGCTTCGTATGCTGAGTGAAAGGCCTGGACTGAAGGCTGGCTCGACTTCGGCAACCTTGCGCTGGAGCGCAGGCGTTCATAGAACTCCGCGGAAAGGATGTCGATGCCATCCCGCAGTGGAGCATCATCGCCGAAGATGACCGTCAACGGGACGACCGTCACGCCCAACTCCTCCGCGAGGGCGTGGGGAAGGTCGCAGGTGGAGTCAGTTACGATTCGGACCGTCATGAAATGATCAACCGCCTATGCGGGATAGTATAACCCGGCTGCCGTCCACGCGTTAGAATGCTTTCGTGGAGGCTCGCCCATGACCCTTGTGAAGCTCGCTCCTTCGATCCTCACCGCCGATTTCGGTCGCCTCGCGGACCAGGTGCGGGAGGCCGAGGCGGGCGGAGCGGACATGCTCCACCTGGACATCATGGATGGCCGCTTCGTTCCCAACATCACGTTCGGCGCCGTCGTCGTCGATGCCCTCCGCAAGGCAACCAACCTCCCCTTCGACATCCACCTGATGACCGTGGAACCGGAGCGCCTGATCGAGCAGTTTGCCGAAGCAGCCACCACGATCAACGTGCACATCGAAGTCTCGCCGCACATCAATCGCACCCTCGACGCGATCCGGAGGCTGGGCAAGGCCGCCGGTGTCTGCCTCAACCCCGGCACCCCGGCCAGTGCGATTGAAGAGTCCCTGCCAGACGTGGACCAGGTGATGGTCATGACGATTAACCCCGGCTGGGGCGGCCAGACGATGCTCCCGGCGCAGTTGGAAAAAGTGCGCCGCATCCGCGACCTCCTGGACGCGGGGGGGTATCGCGCGGAGATCATGATCGATGGCGGCGTGAAGACGGAGAACGCCTCGGCGTGCGTTGCCGCCGGAGCGACGCGCCTCGTTTGCGGCAGCAGCGTCTTCAACGCGGGACGGAGCGTGGCCGCCAGCCTCGCCGCCCTTCGCGCCGCGTTGGCGACGACGTGATTGGCTTCTGCTCGGTCAGCCCTGGGAGTTGGCGAGCAGAACTTCGCGGGCGACTTCGATCGCTTCCGTGGCCCGGCCGCGGCCCGCGTAGATCATCATCGTCAGGATCACATCCTGGATCTCCTCCGGCGTCGCGCCGTGGTTCAGGGCGCCCTGAACGTGGATGCGCAACCGGTCCTTGGCGCCCATCGCCACCAGCGCGGGCGGGCTGTGCGTGCTGGTGGCGTTTCTCCTCTTCGCCGCGTCTCCGCCACCTGCACGCGCGATCACCTACTGTACGAAGTCCTGGGCGATACCCGTGGACGGCCTCTGGTCGAACCGGTCGAAATGGACCCCCGCGGGCGTCCCGTCGGCAGACGGTCATGTGAACGCGCCACATACCGGTGTGCATACAATCGATTCGTTCGTCATCCAGAGAAGCAATCCCGGTCGCCCCCCGGGAACGGGCGCGGCGCTCGAACGCTACTCCCCACGCTGGCGATACTGGATAGCTTCCGCTACGTGGACTGAGTCTATCTCGGTGGCATGGCCAAGGTCGGCGACTGTGAGGGCGACCTTAAGGATGCGGTGAAACGCCCGCGCCGAGAGGTTGAGCTGTTTGACCGCCACCTGCAAGAGATTCGCGGCCGCGGGCGTGAGCACTCCCTGTGCAAAAGTGCGTACTTCGGCCGGTCCCATATCCGAATTCAGCAAGACCTCCGGGGCGAGGCCCTGGAAGCGCTCCAGCTGCACCGTGCGCGCATCGGAGACGCGCCGCGCAACTGCCTCGGATGGCTCCGCCTTGTCGAGGTTCGCTAGCTTTTCGTAGGGCACGCGCGGCACATCGACAAACAGATCGATGCGATCCAGCAGCGGCCCCGAGATGCGGTGCTGGTAGCGCGAAACAAGCTGCGGCGAACACGAGCAGTCGCGTTCCGGGTCCCCAAAATACCCACACTGGCACGGATTTTGACTGGCGATAAGCGTGAAGTTCGCGGGAAAGGCGACGGACATGCGGGCACGGCTAATCGTCACGACGCGATCTTCCAACGGCTGCCGAAGGACTTCGAGGACGCGTGGGTCAAACTCCGGGAGTTCATCGAGGAAGAGTACACCGCGGTGCGCCAGTGTGACTTCGCCCGGCCGTGGCATTGATCCGCCACCGACGAGTCCCGCGTTCGAGATGGTGTGATGGGGGGCACGGAACGGGCGTTCGGTCAAAAGACCCGAGCCAGGCTTGAGGAGGCCAGCAACGCTGTAGACACGCGTCACCTCCATCGCTTCCTCACCAGACATGCGCGGCAGAATCGAAGGGATGGCCCTCGCCATCAGCGTCTTTCCGCTCCCGGGCGGCCCGCGCATGATGAGGTTGTGGCCGCCCGAGGCCGCGACCTCGAGGGCGCGCTTGGCGTGCTCCTGGCCGACGATATCGGCAAAGTCCGTGCCCTTTGGTGCGCCCGTGTCGGTCGTCTCCGCGGCCTTTCCCCGATCAAGCTGGGCGGCGCCGAGAAGATGAGCAGCAAGCGCGCCCAGGCTGGGGACAGCGAACACTTCGACCCCCTCCACGAGACTCGCCTCCGCCGCGTTCGCCGTCGGGACGAAGACCCGCTTCAAGCCTTCCTTGCGTGCCAGGGCGGCCATCGGCAGGACACCGCGCACCGGGCGGACATCCCCTGTGAGCGCGAGTTCGCCCAGGAACACCGCGTCATCGAGGTCGGCGACTATCTGTCCGGTGGCCACGAGCATGCCCACGGCGATGGGAAGGTCGTACGCGGGTCCTTCCTTCTTGGTGTCCGCGGGGGCCAGGTTCACGGTGATGCGGGAGCTGAAGGGATACGTGAGGCCACCGTTGCGGATGGCCGCGCGCACGCGTTCGCGGGATTCCTGAACGGCGGCATCCGGCAAGCCCACAATCGTGGTCGAGGGCAGCTGGCCCCGCGAAATGTCCACCTCTACTTTGATGATCTGCCCATCCATGCCCACGACGGCACAACTGTTCACGGTCGCAAGCATGCCGCGGATTCTCTGCCGTTCGGACACCGCCAGTCAACCGGCGGAGCAAGAGTGCACGATCCGGCCATGTTTCCATCGCGAAAAGGGGCCGTCGAGGGTGTCCGAGCGAGCGGCTGTTCCCCAAGTTTAGAACAGGCGTTGCAGACGAGCGGGTGCCGGGATCCTCGCCCGCGGCACGATTTTCGCAGGGCGACAACGAGGGAAAGCGAATTGTGGTTGCTGAATGTGTATAGTCGGCGTACGCGGGTCGGGCGCGGTTCGCGCCCAACCCGATACCGGAACGGAGGCCAACATGGCAGACGAGCACCTGGAGCTGGCGGCACACCTGCTCCGCCGCGCGGGCGCGGGCGCCTCCCGCGAAGAACTCGAAGCGTTTGCGAGCCAGGACTACGGAGTTCTCGTCGATGATCTGCTCCACCCGGGACGGTTCCCCGACCTGGACGACGATCTCCTTTTTCGCTACTTCCCGGCGCTCGTGAACGCGGATACGCCCCACGTGTGGAGCAGCCGCTGGATCTGGCGCATGGCGAACACCAGGCGGCCCCTGGAAGAGAAGATGGCACTCTTCTGGCATCACGTCTTCGCGACGGGCTGGTTCAAAAGCGAACACACATCAACGATGGTCGCCCAGATCCAGATGTTGCGGGAGAACGGGCTGGGCAACCTCCGCACCATCCTCCTCGGCCTTTCGCGGGACCCGGCTATGCTCTACTGGCTGGATAACAGCGAAAGCCATGCCTCCGCCCCGAACGAGAACTACGGGCGCGAATTGCTCGAACTGTTCTCCATGGGCATCGGCGCCTATACGGAAATGGACGTGAAGATGGCTGGCCGCGCCTTCACCGGCTGGACCTTCGAACAGCCGATCCCGCTCTACCCGTACGGACTCTACCCGGCGAAGTTCGTCTATCGCGCGGAGGACCACGACGACAGCGAAAAGGCGTTCCTCGGCCACAACGGGCGGCTCAACGGCGAGGACATCATCGATATCATCGTAAAGCAGGAAGCGACGGCGCGCTTCATCGCCCGCCATCTCTACAACTTCTTCGTGGCGGATGAGCCCCAGGTTTCGGCCTGGAGCGTGATCCCGCCGGCGGATCCTGCCGCCATCGACGCATTGGCGCAGGCGTTCATGGCATCCGATGGCGACATCCGCGCGGTGATGGCGCTGCTCTTGAACGCGGACTTCTTCAAGACGGCGCGCTTCCAACGCGTGAAGTGCCCGGCGGAGTTCATCGCGGGCGTCCTCAAACTTTCCGGGGCGATGAAGGAACCGGAACCGGCGCTGGCGGGCGTGGGCATCCAAACCCAGGTCATGGGCCAGGCGCTCTTCGACGCGCCCAGCGTGGAGGGCTGGCACACCGGCAAAGAATGGATCGACGGCGGTACGCTCACGGACCGCGTGAACTTCGCCGTCGCCCAGGTGCGGGATCCGTCGAAGCCGGGTGTGCAGGCGATCATTCGCCGCCTCGGGGCCAACGGAAGTCCCGTGGCCCCCGCCGATTTCCTCTCTCGCTGCCTGGAGCTCGCCGGGCCCCTGGTCGCCGGGGCCGACACGCGGGCGGTCTTGCAGCAGGCGGCGGAAGCCGAAGGGGATTTACGATTCGAAGATGAAGCGGCTTTGAAGCAGAGCAGCCAGCGCATTGCCCGCATGCTTTCGCTCATCGTCGCCGCGCCAGAGTACCAATTCGCCTGAAAGAGAGGAGAACAACGATGCCCAAGATCAACGGCAAGGAACCTGTTCTGGTGGTCATCCAGCTCACGGGCGGACTCGATTTTATGAACACGCTCATCCCCTATACGGAGGGCATCTACTACGATTCGCGACCCACCGTGGGCATCGCCCGCGAAGTGATGCTGCCAATCAACGAAACGCTGGCGTTCCACCCCGCGGCGTCGCGGCTCAAAGAGCTGTACGAGGCGGGCAACGTCGCTGTCATCCAGGGCATCGGCTATGAGAACTCCAGCCGCTCGCACTTTCGCGGCATGGATATTTGGCACACCTGCGAGCCAGTGAAGATCGCCACCGAAGGCTGGATCGCCCGCCTCATCCGCGAACTCGACCCGCAGAGCCGCGACCCCCTCACCTGTGTAAACTTCGGGCGCGGGCTGCCGCGGGCCATGGCGGGCGCGGGCGTCACTTCGACATCGGTCGGCGACCTGGACAATTACGGTCTCATGACCTCGGTCCAGGCAAAGGACGAGCGTGAGGCGGACCTCGACCTGTTCAAGCGCATGTACACCCCGGCTATCGGCGCCGGGCTGGTGATGGATTACCTCGCGCAGACGGGCCGCGACGTGCTCAAGGGCGCCGCCCGCCTCAAGGAAGCGCCACCGAAATACACGACAAGCATCGAGTGGGGGACGAACCCCATCGCGAAATCGTTGCGCGATGTGGCGCGCGTGCACACGGCCGGGCTAGGGACGCGCATCTTCTACACCCAGCACGCCGGCTACGATTACCACTCGCACGAGCCCCTCAACCATGGCCGCCTGCTGGGTGAACTTTCCGGCGCGATCTCGGATTTCCTCCAGGACCTGCGCGAGCACGAAGCCGACCAGGAAGTGACGATCCTCGTCTTCACCGAGTTCGGCCGCCGCATCGTCGATAACGGTTCCGGCACGGACCACGGTTCGGGCGGCGGCGCCTACATCATCGGTCCGGCTGTGAACGGCGGTCTCTACGCCGAATATCCCTCCGTCTTGCGCAAGAACTGGCTCAACGACGAAGACCTTCGCCCTACCATCGACTTCCGGGGCATCTACGGCACCGTGCTCGAACAGTGGATGGGCGTCGATCCTGTGCCCATTGTGGGCGGACAGTACGAACAGGTCCGCCCCTACCGCGAAGCCGCGGCAGTCTGAAGAAAGAGGCAGCTTTCATGGCGGCAGCATACGCACTTCTCCGCGCCGGCTATCCATATGTCACAACCTATGGCATGCGCCGAGTCACCACCTTCCCCACGGACATCGCGTTCGGCGAAGAGGGCAGAATCTACGTCGTCAGCCGTGTCGAATATTTCCCAAATGTCCGCAAGTTGAACACCGGGGACGAAGACCTCGGCACCATCGATGGACCATTCACCTGGCCCGCCTGCATCGTCCGTGACCGTGCGGAGAACCTCTACGTCTCCGATGAAGGCAGCCACACGATCTCTTCATTCACGCGCGAGGGCGCTCTGTTGGGCAAATTCGGGTCGTTCGGGGCAGGCCCCGGCGAGTTCAATCGCCCATCCGGCCTCGCCTTCGATGCGGATGAGAACCTCTACGTGGTGGACACCCAGAACCACCGCGTGCAAAAGCTCGCGAAGGATGGCACGTTCATCGCGCAGTGGGGGTCGCACGGCGTCGAAGAGGGCCAGTTCGACGCGCCCTGGGGCATCACCATGGATGGCGATGGCGCGGTATACGTCGCCGATTGGCGCAACGACCGCATCCAGAAGTTCGATGCGGACGGGCGGTTCCTGATGGCCCTCGGCCGTCCGGGGTCGGGCAAAGGCGAATTCAAGCGGCCGTCGGGCGTAGCTGTCGATGAACACGGCGACATCATCGTCGCGGACCGCGGCAACAACCGCGTGCAGCTCTTTGACCATCGGGGGCGATACGTGGAGACGTTCTTCGGCGACGCCACCATCTCGCGCATGGGACGGGCGTATGTCCTCGCGAACCTCAAGACACTCCGGCTTCGCGAAATGGCCGAGCTCGGCCCTCAGAAGCTCTTCCGTTCGCCCACATCCGTGCGCTTTTCGCCCACCGGCGACCTCTACGTCGCGGACCAGGCATCGCACCGCATCCAGGTGTATCGGAAAGAGGCATACGTCCTGGCGGAGCATCAGATCCTCCCGGAGATGAGCGCCCCGACGCTCATGACCACGTGAGTTCCTCACCCCCCGGCCCCCTCTCCCGACTTCGCGGGCGAGGGGGAGTAAGACCTTCCCGTTGTCGCGAAGGGTGTAGTCACGGCCCTCCGTGGCCGGGGGCGCACCCCCAATTGTTCGCGCCTCGGCGAATTGTCTGCTCCCCATTGCAAGCCACCACGAAGAGGGCGGCGTCATGGGCATGATGTTTGGTTTCGCGGGGCATCGGCGCAAGCAGCTCAACGCCGAGCTGGCGCGGATCGTCGAAGAGCTGGCGCGCCTCGGCGTGGAACGCGCCTACCTCGTTGGCGACCTCGCGGATGGCGACGTCAAACCCGCGAGCGATCTGGAACTGGTGCTGGTCCACCGCACCGCAGAACCGGTTCAACGCCGCGCCGACTTCTTCACGACGCACCTGCGCCCGCGCGTGGGCACCCGCTTCCACGTCTATACACCCGAGGAGTTCGATCCGTACGGGACAGCCGCGGATTGCGACGACGTGGTGCTGCGTGCCATGCGTGAAAGCGGCGTCGGGCTGTTCGGGTGAGTGACCGCTCGTCGGAAGGTTCAGCGGCCAAAGCGGCCCGGCCATGGCTGGCGCAGTCCGTCCACGATCTCGACGACGGCGAATTTTCCGCCGCTGGTGGAAGACATGCACTGGCGTGCTTTCTCGCCCACCAGGTCGCGGAGAAGGCGGTGACGGCGTTTCTGTACGCTTCCGGCGCGGAGCACGTCTGGGGCCATGCGCTCGCCGACCTTTGCGAAGACGCCATGACCTTCGATGCCACGTTCGATGTGCTCAAGTCCGAGGCGATGTTGCTGGACAAGTACTTTCTCGGCGCGCGGTATCCCTCCACGCTGCCAGGCGGTGTGCCCGCCGAGGCCTACGATGCCTTCGACTCCAAGCGCGCGTTGATGACGGCGAGGGACACCTTGGAGTTCGTGACGGAACGCGTGCGCGCCATCGGTGCGAAGGAGTAGCCGCTGCACCGGCACGCCTCGCGGGGAAGCGGTTGCTACCGAACGATGACGTACCGTGCCGGGAGCAAGCGGCGGGGCCCGCCCACGACTCAATTCGAACGACAGCGGAGGGGCGAGTAGAGTCCACCGGTGAAGGCTGGCGCCAACCCCGGACCCAACCGGGACGAAATTGCGGATTGGCCATCACGTTCGCCCTATGGAAGGAGAAACCACGTGCGAGGAGTCGGAATCATTGAATTCGGAGGGCCAGAGGTCCTTCGCATTGTCGAGTTGGCCGACGCCCATGCCGGCCCCGGAGAGGTCCGTATTCGCGTGCATGCCGCCGCCGTGAACCCGACGGATACCGTCCTCCGGGATGGGAGCCGGGCCGAGGCACTGAAGGGCGTCCCGAGACCGTTTATCCCGGGGATGGACGCGGCGGGAGTCATCGACGAGATTGGACTCGACGCCGTCACCAGTTTGTCTGTCGGCGATGCTGTTATGGCAATGGTGATCCCAGCGGGTGGCCACGGCGCGTACAGGGAGTCGCTCGTCCTCTCTGCCGACGCCGTTGCTCGGGCGCCCGCCCGCGCAACCCATGCGGAGGCATCCACCCTGCCAATGAACGGACTCACGGCGCGCCTTTCGCTCGATCAACTTGGACTGAAAGCGGGCCAGACGGTGGCCGTTACCGGTGCCGCGGGAAGCTACGGCGGATACGTCGTTCAGCTGGCCAAAGCCCAGGGCTTGAGAGTGATCGCGGACGCATCGGCCGCCGACGAGCAGTTGGTACGAGACCTTGGGGCCGACATCGTCGTGCGCCGTGGAAACGATATCGCGGCGCGGATCCTGGCTGTCGCCCCGGAAGGGGTGGATGGCCTCGCCGACGGCGCCGTTCAGCGCGAACTCGCCGTCGGCGCCCTCCGGGATGGCGGAGCCTTTGCCTCGGTACGAGGCTGGGGGGGCAACGGCGAGCGGGGAATACTGTTCCACCGCACGTCCGTTCGCGACTACGACCATCGCGCTGATCTGCTCGACGACCTGCGAAAGCAGACCGAGGCGGGACTTTTGACTCTGCGAGTGGCCGCAATCTTCACCATGGAGCGCGCGCATGAGGCCCACCGCCGCCTGGAAGCCGGGGGCACACGCGGTCGCTGCGTAATAGCCTTCTAAATTCCACCGTGTTGGACCCGCGAATTAGAAGCGCGCAACCCCAGCCAACACAACCACCGGCCAAACATTCGTTCTATCCTTCGCCGTTGTGTGATGAAGTTCACAGACTGGCATGGCCGCCATGTTGTAATCTCCGTGTGAAGAGGTCGCCCCGCTGGATGAGGGAACCTAATGGAGAATACGACGGTGATTGAGCCGCGAATCCGCTACGCGACAAGCGATAACGGACAGATCGCTTACGCCGCACACGGCGAAGGGGCACGCGTGCTGTTCCTTGGCGGCTTGCCGTTCTGCAACGCCGAACTCTGTGTGAGCTATAACCACACCTTCTTCGAATCCCTCGCCGCCAACTTCGAGCTTGCGTGGCTCGACTTCAACGGGTGTGGGCTTTCCCGCCCTGGCCACGCTGATTTCTCCCTCGATGCGCTTTGTAAGGATGTCGAAGGGGTTGCGAGTGCGCTCGGCTGGGAAGATTTCAACCTCGTTGGGCGTAACGCCGGCGCAGTCGTGGCGCTCGCCTGGGCAGCACAGTTTCCTGAACGCACGAAGTCGGTCGTCGCCGTCGATGCCTGGCTCGGAGACGTACCGCCGGATACGCCGTTCCGGCGAGTCAGTCACTTCCTCGACGTATCCCCCTGGGATGAATTCACCGAACACCTGGCGGTAGCCAGCTTGATGTTTCGCGACCCCGGGAGAGCGCGTTCCCTGGCGGCGTTCATGCGCGCCGGCGTGGATCAGGAGACGTTCATCGAATCACAGGCCGCGCGTGCGACGTACGACCTCCGGCCGTACCTCGGTCAGATCTCGGCGCCCGTGCTCATCATCGAGAACCACGCGAAAGCAGGCGACGAGTTCGAGGGCCGCAAGCTGGCGGCAGGGATCCGCGGTGCGGAACTCAAGCTGGTGGATGACCCCGCCCACGAGGGCCTTGAGAGAGAAGTCGCGGACTTCATTGGCGTTCCCAACTCCCACTTCGAAGCCGCGCATGAGACGGCAACCACAGGCGAGAGTCCTGGCAGTTCCCTGCTTTCATCCCGAGAACGGGAAGTCCTACAGTTGATGGCGACAGGACGAACGAACGTGCAGATTGCGGGTGAACTGGTTATCAGCCCACATACGGTCTCCCGTCACGTCACGCACATCTTCGAAAAGACTGGCGCTGTGAATCGAGCCGAGGCCGCCCGTTGGGCCGCGCACCGCGGCCTCGACTGAGCTGTTCGCGAATGCGCGGCGCAACTCATATACAGGCGAAGTTCTCGGAGTTCGTGACAGGGCTATCCCACGATCTTGGTATACGGAGGCTCCGCGAACCCTGAAAGATACTCAACTTTTGCGGCCAAGGATCCCAAGTTTGTTCGATGGTGGCGAGTCCAAAAGAGCGCATGCTTCTCCTTGACGGCGGGATGCCCGCCAGTACAGCCAAGGAGAACCAAGATGTCCATTTTCACCGCCCCCCACATCCCCCACCACCCGAGCCGTCTGCACCTCCTTGAAGGCGCCGTTGGCATGGTCGCTGTCGGGGCCATCGTCATCGCAGGCTTCGCCTGGCGCAGCGGCGGAGACTCGACCAGCACCAGCACCAGCGCACCATCCGCCCCGTCGATCAGTTCAATCGCCCGCCCTGCCCCGGCGCCGCAGACGTATTTCGTGGCCAGCACGCAGGCCATGGCCGACGATATGGCGGTCGCGATCGAGGACGGCAACCGCATCCGCGCCGCGTCTGGCCTCGGCATCATCGACGACCGCGTGTTCTTCATGGCGACGGTCGAAGAAGTTGCGGCGTTTGAAGCAAACATGGCAGACGGGAACAGGCTCGTCGAAGGCATGGCAATGCCGACGGTCACGGTGACCAGGATCGGGTCATTCGCATCGGCGCCAGTCGCGCCCTCTTCGGCGCTGCCCGCAGCCGGATTGGTCGCCGAGAACGAGCCATGGGCCTACAGCCTGTTCGGGCCGCAGGTGGCAACGCCATCGAACGAATTCCTCAACACGCTGGCGGAAATGATCGCGATGCGTGAAGCTGAACTCGCTGGGGGAATCGCGATGCACGACGCCGCAATCGCAGCCTTCCTCGCCACCGGTCCATGAACGCTATCGGGCGAAGATCGAGACGGGGCCAGCCGAAAGCTGGCCCCGTTTTCTGTTGCGCCCACCAGTACGGGTCACCCAAAATCCGAAGTGTCAGCGCAGGAGCCGAATTCGCGCGGCATGCGCTAATGGTCGAAAGTCGTCTTGAAGGGGCGGCTTTGGCAACGACGAGATTTCGGACTCCAGGCGGCGCCGAAAATCAGGCCTCTGAAAGAAACGGCTGCGGGATGCGCCCCTTCCGGACGATACTCGCCGCGCCACTTATTGCTATCCTAGATTCAAACTCGTTCCGAATTGCGGGCGATCGGAATGGCTCCGGATGTACATAATGGCGGCGCGGCGTAAAGTTGACCGCTATGCTTGATCTCCACCGATCCCGGGCCTTCCGAATCCTCACCGCGTTGGGAGGTGTGGTTTTGCTCGCGCTTGGGCTCTTGGCCTCGTTGTGGAGCGGACCTGGCTCGACGGCGTCGGCTGCCTTGAACGGCACCGCCACGGGGAGCGCCATCGGCTATTCCGGCCAGGTGTTCATCGAAACGTTGACCCCCGCCATCGTCGTGTCATATCCGCCGGATGCCACCGAGACGAGGTCCGGACTCGACTTTCGCTCGATCGACAAACGCATCACGATGCGCGCGGATTCCGCGGTGAGCACGTGTTCGAGCGAAGGCTCGACCGCCCGGGTTCTCGCCGCCACCTGCACGGTGACTCTGACGAACTTCGTGCTGCTCGTGAACGAAACGACGATCGTAACGGCTGAACGGATCTTCGCGAAGTCCTACACCTTCTCCTTCATCGGGACGACTGCAAGCGACACCTCTGGTACCCAGATCACCGGGCTCTGTGTGCGCACAACGCAATCCGGCGATTGCGCGCCCGCTCCACCTTCCGCGACGAGCATCGTCGTCGATTACCCCGCGCCGCGAGTGACAGGGACGCTCACGTTGAAAACGACGGTCAGCCGTTCGTCCGAAGGGGTCGTGCCCGGCGCCGGTAAGCGCGTCACAGCGATGCAGCTTGAGTTGACGCTACAGAACGTGGGCGCCATCAGCCTCTCTGTCGGCGTCGCGGACACATTCGTAGGCGGTGTCGCCACTCCCGTGCCGACGGCTCCGCCGACATCGTTACCCGCAACGCCGACGCCCACAACGGGACAGACCCGGCCCTTTCACGCTGTGATGCCGGTCGTGGCCCGAGACTGAGCGAGCGCCGGGCGCGTCGCGTAGAATTCGCCCATGACCGAAGCACCCGACCGGGAAACGACCCTCTCCAACGCCGTCCAACTCGCCGCCGCCCAGCCGGGCGGGTCCCTCGCCACGATGCATGCGGAAGACGGGACCCCGTATGTGACCTTCGTCCTCTTCCATCTCCTTGCCGATGGTCGCCTGCTGTTCGGGAGCGGCCCGAGCCCACAACACTCGCGCAATATCGATGCCACGCCCGAGGTTTCGTTCCTCATCGACAACCGTGAGGCGATCGTTGGCGACTGGAACACGTTCGACCGTATCGTGATCGAGGGGCAAGCAATGAAAATCGCCAACGACGACGCCCGCTATCCAGAATTCATCGCAGCGATGCGCACGAAGAGCGCGCAGGCCGCCATATTCACCGAGCGGGCGCAGATGTACTGCATCTTCCCGCGGCGCCTCGTGATGCGCCATGGGCTAAGTCCAGACCGGTTGGTTGTAGAGTTCCCGCACGAATAGCGAGTGCGTCCACTGTCCACACGCTGCCCATCGCCTTCGCCAGAAGTACACTGTCGCCCATGGACTACACCGAAGCGGTCGAATATCTGATGTCTTTCACGGACATGGAGCGCGGCTACATGGCACAGGCATCGTCGAACCCGACGATGAGCCTGGCGTCGATGCGTTCGCTGCTTTCGCGCCTCAACGACCCGCACCTCGGACGGGGCACCGTGCACGTCACTGGTTCGAAGGGGAAGGGCAGCACGAGTGCGATGGTCGCAAGCATTCTGCGCGAAGCCGGCCTTTCGACGGCCACTTATAGCAGCCCGCACCTGCATTCGTTCACAGAACGCATTGCCATAGGCGACGGCCCGGTCACGCCTGAGGAATTCGCAGCAGGGCTGGAAGCGATCCGGGATGCCGTGGAGGCCGAACAGGCGAGCGTGCACGGGAACGTCAGCACGTTTGGCGTGATCACCGCGTTGTTCTTCTGGCTCGTGCGGGTCCAGATCCCGAGGGTGCGCTGGCAGGTCGTTGAAGTGGGCCTCGGCGGGACCTTCGACGCGACCAACGTGTTCGAACTGCCCGATGTCGTCGTGATCACCCCTGTCTCGCTCGAACACACGGCCATTCTCGGCAAGACGCCCGGCGAAATCGCGCGGGATAAGTCCGGGATAGTGAAGCACAATTCCACCTGCGTCCTCGCCGCGCAAACCGACCCCGAAGTTATCGAAGTCGTTCAGGCGCGCTGCCGCAATGTCGATGCCGAGTTCATCTACGTGCCCGGCAATTACACAGTTGAAGTCACGGAGAAGCACGTGTTCGGGCAACGTATCGAGGTGACCGGGGCCGCCGGCACGCGCACGCTGCGCACGCCCATGCTCGGGCGCCACCAGGCGGAGAACGCGGCGACGGCGGTGGCCGTGGTCGACGCCCTGCGGGCGCGCGGGACCAATATTCCCGAGGCGGCGATCAGCGAAGGGATCGCGCGGGCGCGGCTCCACGGACGGCTCGAAGTGCTGGGGCAGAGGCCATTGATCGTCGCGGACGGGGCAATCAACGGCGAAAGTGCCGCGGCCCTGGCCTTGGCCTTGAAGGACTACTTCCAGTGGAAGCGGTGCTTCCTTGTGATGGGCGCGACGCGGGACAAGGACGTGCGCGCCATGGGCTTCAACCTCGCGGCGATGGCGGAGATGATCATCTGCTGCCGTTTCGGCAATGCGCGCGCCATGGACCCCTTTGCGATGCTGCAAGAGGTCGGCTTCCTGGGTCCCATGGCGGTGGCGGAGGAATCCGTCAGCGCGGGAATCGAAACCGCCCTCTCCCACGCCCGCGACGACGACTTGATCTGCGTCACGGGTTCGCTCTACGTCGTTGCGGAAGCTCGCGAGAAGCTGCTTGGTGAGAGCGTGCAGAAGCCATAGCGCACCCGGAATCCAAACGCCCCCGCAGCGCCCTTTCGGAAAGGACAACAGGGGAGAACAATCGCGCTGGCCTGGCATCGCGGCCAGCTGATCGCCCGTCATTCGCTCAGGCGGTCGCCACCATCAAGCCCTGACAAGCAGTCTGGCCGGGACCGTTCATCGCCCTCGCCGTGTTCAGCTTCAACATGTTGGGCGATGCCCTCCGCGACCTCCTGGACCCGCGAGTTCGCGGGGCCGGGGCGGATTCAACTAGGCGGCCCCGGGGGCTTCGCCAAATTGCCGGGCAAATCGACGCTGGGTGCTATGATCGTGGCGGCGGTCGCGACGTTCGATGCGCCAAAGGCCGGTCCACCCACCATGACGCCACGCGCCACGACGACTCGCCCGCGAAAAACTCGGCGGCAATTGCTTTCGCTCCCTGTCGCGGCTGCGGCGATCGCAGCGGGGATTCGTTGCGGCGGCGACCCCCAGCCGGGCATTGTCGTCCCCGCGCCAACTCCAACTATTGACCCGGACGACACGGCAACTCCGAAGGCCGGTGGCACACTCCGCGTCCTGTTTTGCGATTCCGCGGGTTCATTGGACATTCACCGCATCGGCTCATCGATGGAGGCTTATGCGTGGCAGTGGCTGGGCAGCTTCCTCATGCGGCAGCGGGCGGAGTTCCCATTCTCCGTCGAACCGGATATCGCGGTGGGAATGCCGGAGATGCCGGGCGACGGCTCACTCGTGATCTTCAAGCTCAACCCGGCGGCGAGATTCCACCCGCGGGCGCCCACCAACGGCCGGACGGTGACGGCGGCCGATGTAAAAGCGACGTTCGACCGCATCCGTGGCCTTGGTGCGGGCTCGCCCCGGGCTGGGTTTTACGCCTTCGTGGACTCCATCCAGGCGCCGGACGCGGCGACGCTCCAGTTCAAGCTGAAGACGCCGAGGGCCGACCTGCTGCAAATCATGAGCGACCAATTCGACATCATCATCCCTCGGGAACTCGCGGCGATGGCGGACCCATTCGCGACGGGAGCCGACGTCGTCGGGTCCGGCCCGTTCGAGGCGGAGAGCTTCGATTCCCGGAGGATAAAATTGGTGCGCCGGCGAGATGGCCCGTGGGGGCCAAACACCGGCTGGCTGGTAAGCTGCGACATCCTTCTCGCCCCGCACGAAGGGACCCGCGCCAACGCCCTGCTGGACAAGAACGCGGACGTGACCCACCTGCCCGGCGTCGTTGCGGAGGTCTTCAGGAACCGGCCGGACTTCACGGTGTCGTCCGCCGCCCAGAGCGCGCGCCATGTGCTCTTCGTCAACCACACCGGGGTGCGCTACAAGGATCCCCGGTACCGCCAGGCCCTCTGGCGGGCGGTAGACCGGGCCGCCTTCTACGGGACCTATGGCGACGGCCTGCCGTCCGGTCCTGTCTCGCCCGCAGCCGCCCGATGGGCGCTCACACCTGCTGAGTTGGCAGTCCTGCCTGGCTTCGGCAACCGAGCAGCCGAATTGAACCAGGCGGTCGCGCTGCTTTCAGCTGCCGGGGCGCCGCCCGATGGATACGAAGAGACGCTGATCACTTCGGCGGCCGCTGGTTTGCCCGAACTTGCGCATCGACTGGCCGAAGGGTTGGCGGAGGCGAACATCCACCTTCGCATCGTGGAGTTACCTGGCGACTACAAGGCGTTGCAAGCGCGATTGGCCAGTGGCGACTTCACCCTGGCGCTCGGCGTTTCCATAGCGGGGCCGTATCCCGATGCCCAGCTGTATCCCTATCATCACTCGCGAAGTGGCGGCGCGAATTATGGCAAGTACGTCAACGTGACCCTCGATGCGAAGCTCGACCGCCAGCGGGCTACCCTCGATGCCGGGCAACGGATCGCCCTCGTGGCCGAGATTCAGCATGAACTGATCGTAAACCCCGGTCCGATCTGGATCGGCTCGCCAACCGAGACGCGGGTCACGGGCAAACGCGTACACGGCATCCGCGCCCTGCCATTCCTTCCCGGATACGACGACGCGGAGCGCGGTTGGGTATCGTCCGGGCCGTGATGGCCCTTCCCCGTTTGCAGCGAGAGCGTCACGCTTTAGCGATGCCCTTGCGCGATGACCTTCTTTCGGGGAACTTCCCCGTGGCCCTGGAAATCACGCCTCCACGCCATGCCCTGCCGCACGTGCTCGAACGGCGGGCGCGTTTGATCGAACCGTATGCGACGGCCGTGAACGTGATCCAGCGTTCGGACCGGCAATCGAGCCTCCACGCATCGGTGGCCTTGCATAGCCGCTCGATCGAACCCGTGTGGCACCTGACCGTTCGTGGGCGGCGCCGCGATGATGTGATCCGTGACCTCCATTTCGCACAGGTACACCGCGTACACCAACTGCTTTGCATCCTCGGCGATAGCAGCGACGCGAACGACGCCCCGGATCAGCTCAAAGTGCGCGACGCCATTGCTCTCGCCCGCGACATTCTTCCCGGGGCGTTGATTGGGGCAACGTTCAACCAGCACGTGGACGACCTCAATGCAGCGAAAAAGAACGTATTACCGAAACTTGGCGCGGGGGCAACGTATATCCAGACGCAGCCCGTGTTCTCGGTTGAGGCATTCCGGAAAGCCATCGCCCCAATACGCGACGCCGCGCCGGATGTGCGCATCGTCCCCATGGTGATGCCGCTGCTAACCGCGCTGGCCGCGCAGCGTATCGGGGAACGGCTCGGCATCGAGGTTCCGCAGGCGATGGTCAGGCGCATCCGGTCCGGGCCGGGCGAAGCATGGAGGGCATTTGCCGAGACGGTTCTGCGACTCCGCGAAGACCGGCTGGCGGATGGGATCGCGGTCATGACCTTCGAGACCGATCCGGGTCCAGAAATCGCTGCCCGGATTGTGGACGCGCTCCGCCAGGCCGGGATTCGACCCCGTCGAGCCTGACAGTGGCGCGGCGAACAGAAAGGAGAACAGGTGGATCTCACCGTTTTGACCCTCAACATCCGCAACATCAACGACCGCTACGAAGAACGCAAGCCGCTGCTGTGCGCCGAGTTTGGGGCGATCGCACCGGATATCGCGGGCCTCCAGGAGGTGGTCTTCGGCGACGAACCCCAGGATGAGATGTTGGCAGCCAGCGCTCCCCAGCGGACGTATCGTGCGGTGGACGCGCGCAGCGAACGCTACCCCGCCTTCGGCAACTCGATTCTTTGCGCTGTCGGCGAAGTGCAAGCCCATGAGACGTTGCGGCTGAGCCACAACCGCGTCGTGCAGCGCGCGCTCATCGCCCTGCCGGGACACGTCATGCTCTGGTTCGCGAACACCCACCTCCACCACAAGCCGGAGCATCCCCACGTCCGCCAGGCGCAAGCGCACGCGATCATTGAGTGGATGGAGACCGCCCCCGCCGCCGACGCCACGATCCTCACCGGCGACTTCAATACTCCGCCATTCGAACCAGCGTACGCCGAGATGGTGGATGCTGGCTTCCGTTCCGCCTTCCGGGAGGCGAACGGGGCGGAGCCAGCGGTGACGTGGCCTTCCGGCATCGAATGCGATACGAAAGACACTGAAGGCGACCCAAACTGCCTTGACTACGTCTGGCTCAGAGGCTCCATTCGCTGTCACTCCGCCCGGCTGGAGTTCAACCAACACCCGTCCACCGACCCAACTCTCTACCCCAGCGACCACTTCGGGATTCTCGCGACTCTCCAGGTCTGACGGAAGCGGGTGTCGTTTGAGTGGCAACCTTGCTGCGTCTCTCTCCGTCTTCCGACGATGGTGGTATGGGAACTTCTCTCTGTCATTGTTGTGGGAAGGTGATGCGAATCGCGGCTTCGTTGCGCCGTCGACGCGCCCATCCCGAACAGGCGTGGTCCAGCCTCCAGTACGTCCCGGCCGCAACCAACGACCTCTGCGCCGTCTGTTACGGCTGGCTCCGAGAACTCGTCTCCTCCGTTCGAAATAGCGGCTCGCCGGGAGAAAGGTTGGTGGGAGCGCCCGCGGCGGGGGGCCGCTCGCTCGTATTCGGCGACCAGTGCCAGCTCTGCCGAGAAGTCGTCCAGGGTTTCGGGATCATCGTTGAGTGCGAAGGCGACCTTCCGCGAGCAGGGGCGTGGCAGCCGATGTTCGTATGCATCGCTTGCGACGGTTGGCTTTCGTCGGTGGCGAACGACGGTCGCTCCTTGCGTGGAGAAGCGACGAGGGTGCTCGATGGCCCCTACGGCGAGTGGCTGCATCCGAATCTTGTTGGGCTCACCATCGAAGCACAAGTCCGCGATGAAGCGACCCTCGCCGTCGTTCGCGCCAGTTGCCAGGCTATGGGAATCGGCGTGACCGTGGGACCGGCTCTGGCATCGGCGCCGGTGCTCCTTGTGGATGCGCACCACTCCGGCCGCGCCACCAGGATCCTCCACGAAGATGCTGCTCCACGTTCCGCACGGATTGTGCTGACCTCGCTGGCGGCCCACGACGACCTGCGACACTCACTCGATGAAGGAGCGACCGATTGGCTCACCATTCCGCTTACCCCGCAACAGTTAACGGCCGCACTCGTGCGGGCGCGGCGACGGATGCTACAGCAGCGCGTGTGGGACACTTCATTCTGCCTGCCGCAGGCATTTCTTGAAGGGAACGAGCGTCCCACCCTCCGGTTTGAGCCCGCCGAAGGGTGCGACCTCTTCGAACTGGCGTGGGCGCTCCGGCGATTTTCCCGCGGCTATGATGAACTCGCCACCGACGGCGCCGCCATCTTCCTCGTGTTGCGTGCAGGCGTGGAAGATCTCGACGGGATCATCCGGCGGCTTCGGCAGTTCACGGGGAATCGCGCCCGAATCACCTGCGTCGGTGATAGACCGCCGGGACAGCGTACGCGGTTCGAAGTAGCAGGGTAAGCGACTAGGGCGTTGCCCTGACTGCCAGGACCATGAAAAGCGCGCACACTACCGGGAGATTCCGGCATGCCACGGGCAGCAGGGGGCGCTGGGTGTACGCAATTCGAGTTGACGCGACGCGTCATGTTCTTTCGATGGAGGTATCCGGGCGTTTGGCGACGACCGAGGCCCTGCGGGCGGTGTCCCAGGCCTTCGCCCTTGCGGAGGCGAGCGGGATTCGCGCCGCCATCTGCGACGCGCGCGAGCTACTCCGCGGTCCCGGCGGTCTCCTGGTGGTGGCCGCAGCGGTTGCGGTCCGTTATCAACGCGGGATGCGTCTCGCACTGGTGGGCTCCGAATATCACCAGCGTATCGGCGAGCGGTTGATCAATTTCTCCGGTATCGGGATCGGGTTCCGCTTTTGCGAATCCATGGAAGAAGCGGACGCCTGGGTCGAACCGACGGCGCGGCGGGTGGGGCCGATGGCCACCTCAACGGAGCTGCGACATACCGAAGAGATGCTCGGTAGCGCGGGGAAGGCACGTGGCGGCGCCAAGAGCGGCGCGCGGCGAGTTGCCCGCGGGAACAAGGTACCCGCGGCGTAACGCGCGCGTCGCGGTGGCCACAGCAATCCGGAGCGCGTCGGTCCGGAAATTGGCAAGCGCGGGGCGGTTCCAGCTTACGAATCTGGTGAGACGCCCGAGCCAGGTGCCCACATCCGCACAACGCGCAAACCTCATGAACGCGCCCTGCGCTTGGCAATTTCCGGACCGACGCGCTACCATAACGGAAACACGCGAACTGGCCGCGCTTATCAAGACTGGGTAGAGGGAACCGGCCCGATGAAACCCGGGCAACCTGCCACCATCAGGCAAGGTGCCACATCCGGTCTCCCGGTGCGCCGGGAGAAAGATGAGAGCGTCCCACGCTCCACACAATCGGCCCAGCGGAACAAGGAGAACACGATGGTTTGCCTTCCGGGCCGAATGCTCATGCGCTAGCCCCTCGCTGAAGGGGCACCCCCGAAACCACCATTGCCCTCCGCGGAGAGCTGCATCCGCCCACGTCAGCCGCCCTTCCGCGAAGGTCGGCCTTCGGGAGATTGAGCCATGACCTATGCCACGCACCTTTCCTGTCGCGAGTGCAATCGCGAATACCCCCTTGAAGCGATGAACGTCTGCGACTTCTGCTTCGGGCCAGTCGAAGTCAGCTACGACTACGAAGCCATTCGCCGCAACGTTACGCGCGCCTCCATTGAGCGCGGCCCCGCGAGCCTTTGGCGCTACAAAGACTTCCTGCCGGTCGATATCGACGCCGCCATCGATATCGGGCAAGGCTACACGCCCCTGATCCACGCCAGGAACTTGGGGAAGGCTCTCGGCCTCCCAAACCTGTATTTGAAGAACGACACCATGAACCCAACGTGGTCTTTCAAAGACCGCGTCGTCGCCGTGGCGGCCACGAGAGCGCGCGAAATGGGCTACGAAAAGCTGGCATGCGCGAGCACGGGCAACCTCGCGAACAGCGTCAGCGCCCACGCTGCCGCCGCGGGAATGGAGGCCGTGGTCTTCATCCCGGACGACCTCGAGCAGGGCAAGGTCGTCGGTTCGCTCATCTACAATCCGACGCTCGTGCAGGTGCACGGCAACTACGACGCCGTCAATCGCCTCTGCGCCGAGCTCGCGGGCAGCTACAACTGGGCCTTCGTGAACGTGAACGTGCGCCCGTACTATTCCGAAGGTTCCCGAACGCTCGCCTTCGAAGTCGCGGAACAGCTCGGCTGGCGCGCGCCGGACCATTGCGTTGTGCCCATCGCCAGCGGGTCGCTGTTCACGAAGATTCGCAAGGGCTTCGACGAACTCGCGAAAGTCGGTCTGATCGACGCGCCCAAGACACGCATGAGCGGCGCCCAGGCGACAGGCTGCTCGCCCGTCGCGACAGCGTGGCAGGAGGGTTCGATGAACTTCCGTCCCCAGCGCCCGGACACGATCGCCAAGTCGCTCGCCATCGGCAACCCGGCGGACGGCTACTATAGCCTCGTCCAGCTGCGCGACACGAACGGCGCCTGTGGTAGCGTATCGGACGAAGAGATCGTCGCCGGCATGAAGCTGTTGGCGGAAACAGAAGGCATCTTCGCGGAGACGGCGGGCGGCGTGACTGTCGCAAGCCTGAAACAACTCGCCGCGCAGGGTAGAATCGATCCCGGCGAACTCACCGTGGCCTTCATCACTGGGGCCGGTTTCAAGACGCTTGAGGCCGTGTCCGGGGAGTTGAAGACGCCGCTCCAGGTGGATGCGACCATGGAGAGCTTCGAACGCGCGTATGCGTCGGTCACCAAGCAGGAGGTCCTCGTCTAATGGCTGTGAAACGGGTCCGCTTCACCTTTCCAGAGAACCTGATCAAGGAGCCGCTCATCTACAACTTGGGCCACGAGTTCCATGTGATCACGAACGTGCGCATGGCCGATGTCGACGAGAAGACGGGCTGGGTCCTCCTCGAACTCGAAGGCGAACAGAGCGAAATCGACCGAAGCCTAAAATGGGCGCAGGACAAAGGCGTCCGCGTGGACCCCGTAAGCGGCGACGTGCTCGAGGGCTAATAGCTGTTATCTGTTAGCTGTTAGCTGTTAGTGGTGTCGTTCGGAGCTGATGATTACCGCTGACTGCGAACGATGAAACTAACAGATAATAGCTAACTTCCGACCACTGGAATGCCTTCACAACTGGCGTTCAACGAGGAGAACACACTACTTATGGCAATTACGGTACGTATTCCGCAGCCGCTCCGGAGTCTAACGAGCAATCAATCGACGGTGCCAGGCATTGGGCCATCGCTCGGGGCATGCATCGAGCACCTGGAGGCGACGTATCCGGGTGTCCGCGCGCGGGTGATGGACGATGGCGGGCAGTTGCGGCGATTCGTCAACGTCTACATCAACGGCGACGACGTGCGCTTCGCGGAGGGACTGGAGACGCCGCTCAAGGACGGAGACGAAGTGAGCATCGTCCCCGCGGTCGCGGGCGGATAAGGCAGCTTCGGCTCGGACCCCGCTCGCCCTGAGCGTGTCGAAGGGTGAGCACGCTGTTCGACTATTGTCGCGCTACCCGTCCATGCTTCGACAGGCTCAGCACGAACGGGCGATTGGACAAGCCGCCACTTTCGCCACGATCTGAAACAACGTCTCATCCTGGTTGCGGCCACGGGCGAGCAGCGACTCAGGGCGGGCGGTTTTGCAATTGCCCGCTCTTCGCGGCAGACCTGCTTGTCGCGTAGAATCCGCGGCACATGCTGAGCGATCTTCGCGTTATCGACCTGAGCACCGATGTCGCTGGGGCATATGCCGCCAAGCTGTTCGCATCGCTTGGAGCCGATGTCATCAAGGTCGAGGCACCCGCGGGTGACCCGACGCGTAGGCTGGCGTCGATTGAGCCGGGGAACCCGGACGCGAGCATTCTCTTCGCCTATCTCAACACGGCCAAGCGAAGCGTCGTAGTCGATGCAGACACCACGGAGGGGCGCGAACGGATCGACGCTCTCATTCGCAGCGCGGACCTCGTGATTGAAAGCGCGGCGCCAGGCGAGTGGGTTTTGCATGGCATCGACTTCGCCCGTCATCGTCGCGAAAACTCGGCGCTGGTGGTCTGCTCCGTGACGTCATTCGGGCAGAATGGGCCACGCGCCCGGTGGCGGACGACGGCGCTCACGGCCCTCGCATCGGGCGGACAGCTCATGCTCACGGGCGAGCCGGAACGCGAACCGCTGAAGACGGCTGGCCACCAGGCGTATTATCAGGCCGGGCTGCACGCCTTCTCGTCATCGATGACGGGGCTGTTCGCGGCTCGCCGCACGGGCATCGGCGACCACATCGACCTCTCCATCCAGGAGGTGCAAGTCGCGAGCCTCGAAGCAGCGGGCCCGGCGGCACTCGTGCGCGGTACGGACGCCGAGCGAGCGGGGAACCAGATGCGGGCTATCTGGGGGATCTACCCCTGCGCCGACGGCTACGTCGGCCTCGCTTCGATGGCCCGCCAGACGCCTTCTGTGTACGAATGCATCGGCCATCCCGAATTGATCGGCGACCCCGGTTTCGCGAACCTGCTGCTGTATCCCGAAAACAACGAGTTCATCGCCGCCCTGATAGGCGAATGGGTTTCGCCACGGACCGCGCGCGAGATTTACACCGAATCGGACGCCTACCGCGCCCCCTTCGCGATGATTCCGACGCCACGCGATCTCCTTGAGTGGGAACCGCTCGTCGAGGCGGGATTCTGGCGCGAAGTGCAACATCCCGTGCTGGGCAGGCATACGATCCCCGCGCTGTCGTTCTCGATCGATGGCGAGCGGGGCGTCAGCAAACGCGCGCCGCTCCTGGGCGAACACACCGGGGAGGTCTTAGCCAAATTTGGACAAGCTCCGGCCCCGGGCGTACGCGAGAAGCCCGCGGGACCGCCAGCGCCGCTCCTCGACGGCATCCGTGTCCTCGATCTGACGCAGGTCTGGGCGGGGCCGTATGGAGCGCGCTTCCTCGCGGACATGGGAGCGGACGTCGTGCACATCGAAGGCCCGAGCTTCCCGGACGCCGTTCGTGGCGCCGCGCGCGGCGACGAACCGCGCGGATTCGACAAATCGTCGTACTTCAACGAATACAACCGCAACAAGCGCGGCCTCACGCTCGACCTCCACCATGCGAAGGGCATGGCGGCGTTCCGGAAGATGGTCGCCGGCGCGGATGTCGTTATCGAGAACTGGAGCGTCGGCGTCTCCGAAGGCCTCGGTATCGGCTACGAAGACCTGCGCGCGATCAACCCGCGCATCATCATGGCGCAGATGCCCGCCTTCGGTCGCGAAGGGTCGGAGGCGTCACGCGTCGGCTTCGGGCCGTCCATCGAGCAGATGGGCGGCATTGTGGCGCTCCAGGGTTATGAAGGCGGCCCGCCGCAGAAGAGCGGGATCTCCTATGGCGACCCCGTTGGTGGGATAGCAGCAGCAGGGGCAATTGCGGCGGCACTCCTCCGGCGGGAGACGACGGGTGAAGGCGCGCACGTCGTCGTACGTCAGCGCGACAACGTCATCGGGCTCGTCGGCGAATACATGCTGGCGGAGTCGATTGGGCATCCCCTTCCCGTGCGAATTGGCAACCGCGACATGGATTTCGCGCCGCACAACGTGTACCGGGCGCGCGATGATTCCGGTCGTCGACAGCTCAACCTCCAGGGCGAAACGGTCGCGGAGTATGACCACACGTGGGTCGCGATTGCCGTCGATTCCGACGATGCGTGGCTTCGGCTTTGCGCGGTGGTGGGCGACAGGCGATTGGATGACGCGCGGTGGCGGACGATCGGAGTGCGTCGCGCGAATGAGAGCGCGATAGACGAGATCCTCGGGGATTGGGTTCGGCCGCAAGAAGCCAACGCGTGCGCCGCTTTGCTCCAGGGGGCGGGGGTGAGCGCGGCGCCGGTGCTGTCGCCGCTGATGCTCGTCCACGACAAGCACCTCAACGCGCGCGAATACTACCCGACGATCGTGCACCCGGCCGTTGGCCCGCACCTTTCGACGCGTCCTGTTTGGCGGCTCGCCGAACGGCCGTTTGGTGGACATCGGCCGGCGCCGTGCTTCGGGGAGCACAATGCCGAGGTCTTGCGGGACTTCGCGGGGATGACGGAGGCGGAGATCGCGGCGTTGGCGGCGTCGGGAGTGATTGCTGACGCGCCGCGCTAGGCCCCCGTAGGGATTCTGCCTCCCGTCCGAAACTCCCCACCGGGCTTGAGAGGAACCGTGCGTGCTGAGTCGGTGATGGCCTTCGGCAACAACCAGGGATGAAACCGGTGAGTGGGTGGAAGGCGTTCCGGGCTCGAGTTCGCCGTTCGTCCTGAGCCTGTCGAAGGATGGACGGCAGCGCGACAATGGTCGAACAGCTTGCTCACCCTTCGGCAAGCTCTGGGCGAGCGGTGTTTTGGTGACTTTCGGAGCAGCTTGTCGAAGCATGAACAGGCGCCCGATCCTCGTTGAGGGAGCACCGGCCCTTCGACAAGCTCAGGGCGAGCGGAGTTTCCATCCTCTCGTTGGCGCCGCGCCATGTTGGCCTGCCGACTCGTGCCTCGCGAGCGAGGGGGAGTAGGCGGCTACAATGCTGCAACGAGGGGTAACGACGCATGACGCTCGAAACGCAAATTCAAGAGATCCTCGATCGACCGTATCATCGCGTGATTACGGGCGAAACAGTGGAGGGTTACCTCGGAGAAGTCGTTGAACTCCCCGGCTGCCGGACGGCGGGGGAAACAGCTGGGGAAGCGCTGGTGAACCTCGAAGAGGCGATGGCGTTGTGGGTGGAGTCGGCGCTCATTCACGGGGACCCGTTCCCGGATCCGAGTGTCGGCACCGTGAGCGTGGTCGCGTAGCACCGACCCGGCGGCTCGAATCCAGATCCGCGACAGGCGCGCAGTCAGCCATGACGCTGAGCATTGCTGCAACCTTCTCTGGCGGTCGGGCTGCGGAACGAACCGCGTTACGCCAACACTGACACCGTCATGCGCACGTCGGGCGGGCGCGGAATGGGCTATAGTCCGGGAAACCACCTTCGAAGGAACTACCATGAAGATTGGCGTCGTTTTTCCGCAGAGCGAAATTGGCAACGACCCGGCGGTCATCCGCGATTTCGCGCAGGCCGTCGAGTCGCTGGGGTACAACCACCTCCTCACCTATGACCACGTGCTCGGGGCGCACCCGGACCGCACGCCACGCCTGACCGGGCCGTACACGGACGAGACAAACTTCCACGAACCGTTCGTGCTGTATGGGTACCTGGCGGCGGTGACCAGCCGCATCGAACTCGTGACGGGCATCATCATCCTTCCCCAGCGCCAGACGGCACTGGTCGCGAAGCAGGCGGCGGAGGTGGACATCCTCTCGGGCGGACGGCTGCGCCTGGGTATCGGGACCGGCTGGAATTATGTGGAGTATGAAGCCCTCAACGAGGACTTCCACAACCGCGGCAAGCGGCAGGAGGAACAGGTCGAGGTGTTGCGCAAGCTCTGGAGCGAGCCGCTGGTGAACTTCAAGGGACAGTGGCACAAGATCGACAACGCGAACATTCTCCCCCGGCCGGGCCGCCAGATCCCGATCTGGTTCGGCGGCAACGACGATCGCGTCTTCCGTCGCGCCGCGCGTATCGGCGACGGCCTCATCCCCCAGTTCGCGCCGAACGATGCGGGCAGGGAGAAGCTGGCGACGATCCGGCAGTATGTGAAGGACGCGGGGCGCGACCCGGCGAAGTTCGGGATCGAGGCGCAGGTGGGCTACGTCGCGGGGCCGGAGAAGTGGCAGGAGCACGTGGACGCCTGGCGCGCGCTCGACGCCGACTACGTTTGCCTGCGCACCATGAACGCCGGGCTCAATACGCCCCAGGAACACATCGACGCGATCCGGAAGTACAAGGAAGCAGTGAGCTAATGCGAAGACCGCCGAAACCGTTCGTCCTGAGCCTGTCGAAGGATGAACACGACGCCGACCATCGTTCGCGCTGTATCGGCCCCGTCCAACAGGACCAAGGCGAACGGAAGCTACCGCGGTCACCCGTGTTATGATCGATTGGTGAGTGAACCGGGGAAGGTCAGCGAGCACGACCGCGACTATTTTCGGCGGCTTGGCGAGTGGGAGCGCGAGAACGCCGAGGAAGATCTGCAGCGGCACCTCGCGTTGTCTATCAGCGAACGGGTGCGCGCGAGCGAACGCATGAGCGAACGCTGGCGAAAGTTCGTTCACGACGATCATTCCGACGACCGCCCCGAGGAGTTCTATGAGCGAGCAAAGCGGCTCGGACTTTATAAAGCCGATCCTTGAGGCGGGCAGCCCGGCCAACAGGCTGGCCGTATTGCGGGACTGGCGTACGCGCTCATCGGCGGTCACGCGGTCAACGCCTGGTTCGTCCCAAGGTTCACGAACGACGTCGATTTTCTGGTGGAGGCTTCCGCCGTACTGATAACGCGTTTCGAAGAGGCAGTCTCGGCTTTGGGTTACCGCTACGAGCGGCGCCAGGATGCCGGCGGCGCCTCGGGGCCAGACTTCCTCCGGATGATCGATCCAGATGGCGCCGCGTTCGATCTGCAGACGGCGAAGACAGACTACCAATTGTTGGTCCTCAAACGAGCCGTCCGTTCCGGACCGGAGGGGGTGTTGGTCGCGACGCCTGAGGACTTGCTAATTATGAAGCTCATCGCGAATCGCTCGAAGGATCGCGGCGACCTGCTGAACCTGGTCGAACGAAACGGCCTCGATTGGAAATACATCGACCAGTGGGCGGAAATCTGGGACGTGACGGAACGGTTGCGGGCCATCAGGCAGCTGGCCGACGGATAGCGCCATTCGCCGAGAGGTCAATGTAGTTTCGGCGTAGACTTGGGGCATGGCGATTGACCTGGATCCGGGCAAGGCGGCGGTGGGGAACGCACGGTTGGTGGACGCGATCGTGGGGGAGATGGCGGGCGGGGTGATGGGGTTCGACCGCTTCATGGAGCTGGCGCTGTACCACCCGGAGTGGGGGTACTATCGCAAGCCGGGGCGCATAGGCAAGGACGGCGACTTCCTCACGAGCCCGGCGATCCACGCGATGTTCGGTTGGGCCGTGGCGGGCTGGTGCCGCTGGGCGTGGGAGGCGCTGGGGAAGCCAGGAACGTTCACGATTATCGAGCCGGGCGCGGGGCAAGGTCAGCTGGCGACGGCGGTGCTTGACTGGGCCGCGGGGCGCGACGACGGGTTCGCAGACGCCATTCGATACGTCGCAATTGAGCCGAACGCGCCGGGCACGGACGAACGCGTGACGTGGGCGACGCCGCCGATCGAACCGGTGGCGAACGGTGTCGTCGTATCGAACGAGTTCTTCGACGCCCTCCCGGTGCGGCTGTTCGAGACGAGCGGGCGCGGTCCGGTGGAGATCGGTGTGCGCTGGGACGGCGAGACGTTCGTCGAGGCGCGCATGGGCGTCTGCGATATCGAGGACGCGCCGACTCAGGGGCGCTTTGAGATCAGTCCGCGAGCCTACCCGACGATGCGCAGCCTCTGCGGGCTGGTCGAGAGGGGCGCCGTGTTGACGATTGACTACGGGTATCCGCAGGAGGAACTATGGGCGCCGTGGAGGGCGCAGGGGACGCTGCTCAGCTTCTACAAGCACACGTCGCAGGAGAACCCGCTGATCCGCGTGGGGGAGCAAGACCTCACCGCGCACGTCAACTTCTCGGAGCTGGAAGCGGCGACGCGGGCCGAGGGATTCGCAACCCACGGTCCGGTGAGCCAGGCCGAGTTCCTGGCGGCGCTGGGGCTGCATGGGGTGGTCGAATCGGTGCGCGGGCAGATGGAGGAGTACTTCATCCGGCGGCGGGCGTTGGAACAGCTGACGGATGGAGCGGGGCTGGGGCGTGTGCGTGTGTTGGCGGCGACGAAGGGGATCGAAGGCGTGCCGCCGGGGTTCGAAGCGGTATGAGCGAGCGAGCCCTCACCCCCCGACCCACTCTCCCGGCCCTGCGGGAGAGGGAGAGCAAGACGCGTTGCGCCCGGCGATTGTTGGCAGCCTGGGCTGGGTACCCTCCCTCGCGGTCGGGGTGCAGTGTGTGTGCGCTGGGGGGAGGGGGATGAGCGACGAGGTGCGGGTTCCGGCGACGGCGTCCCCGGCGCGGGATGAGGCTATCCGCGTCGGCGCTGTAGCGCCAGACTTTCGTTTGCCTGCGGTGAACGACGGCGGGGAGCCGTTCGATTTCGTGATGTCCGAGGCGACGGCGAAGAGTGCGGTCCTACTCGTCTGCTATCAGGACGACGGTATGCCGACCTGCACGCGACAGCTTAACATCTTCGCGCAGGAGCACGAGACGCTGGTGGAGGCGGGGGTACAGGTGGTCGGTATGAATACGAACGGCATCGGCAGCCACGCCAAGTTCCACGAACGCGACCACTTCCCCTTTCCACTCGTCAGCGACTTCTTCGGCGACGTGACAAAGGCGTACGGGCTTTGGGATGCGGACGAACGGAAGTCACGGCGCGCGCTGGTGTTGGTGGGGGCCGATGGCCTCGTGCGGCACGTCGAGCCGCATTTCAGCCCCGGGAACATGAACGCGGTGGTGGAGTTGTTCGTTGCGTTAGGAATGGCGTAGATGAGGGGAGCTGATGCAAGAGCACGCTTGGAGTCACCGTGAATAGATTGGAGAATTCGTAGTGTCGATGCTCGGTCGTTCGTTTCCCATAGCCCGGATAGCGGGCGTCCGCGTCGAAGTGCACCCGTCGTGGCTGCTGATCCTCGCGTTCCTTTCCTGGAGCCTTTCCGACCAGTTCTTCCCCGACCAGTACGCGGGATGGTCGACGGCGACGTACTGGGCGGTGGGAATCAGCGCGGCGGTCCTGCTTTTCGTGACGGTGCTCGTCCACGAATTTGCCCATGCGCTGGTGGCCATCCGGCGCGGTCTGCCGGTACCCAAGATCACGCTCTTCATCTTCGGGGGCGTCTCCAGCCTTGGGCAACAGCCGCGCAGCGCGGGCGAAGAGTTTGCAATCGCCGCCGCCGGACCGGCGACGAGTTTCGTGATCGCGGCGGTCACGGGCGCCGCCGGGCTTGCGGTAAGTGGCTCGAACGATCAGGCAGAAGCGATTCTGTACTACCTTGCGGGCGTGAACGTGGCGCTCGGCGTCTTCAACCTCCTCCCGGGATTTCCGCTCGATGGCGGGCGAGTGCTCCGGTCTATCGCATGGAAGAGCACGGGCAGCTTCCGCCGCGCGACACGCATCGCCTCATCCGTGGGCGAGCTATTTTCGTACGTGTTGATTGGCGGGGGCTTTCTCCTTGCGTTGAGCGGCTTGGTCGTGCAGGGGCTCTGGTTCGCGTTCATCGGTTGGTTCCTGTATGGCGCAGCGCGCCGCGAGAGCCAGGGAATCCAATTGGAAACCGTCCTTGCCGGCCTCTGTGCGCGCGACCTGATGGACGCGACCTTCCCGTCGATCGCGCCGGGCCTACCGATACAGACCCTGGTCGATGACTACATGTTGGGGGAAGGCCACCGGGCGGTGATGGTGGCGAACGACGGCGGCGTCCTGGGCATCCTCTCCGTGAACGATGTGCGCCGGGTCCCCCGATCAGAGTGGCCGAACACGCCGGTCCAGCGGGTTATGACGCAACGGGAGGGGCTGGTTTCGGTGGATGCGGGGACGACCGCCTTTGACGTCTTCATGCTGGTGAGCCAAAAGGGCCTCAACCAGGTGCCGGTCCTGGCGGACGGCAGAATGGTGGGCCTGATCACGCGGCGGCACCTGCTGGATCGGATCCAGCTTGCCGAGTCGCTGACCCCGGACGAGCCTGCGGACACGTAGCGCATCCCGCGGGACTTTTGCGCGGTCCGGGACATCCAACGGCCAACCAACGTTGAAGCAGATCGGCTATCGGCGCTGGGCGGCAACCAGGGCATCATCCGGCATTCCGGAGCGAAACTGCATACCCCAGTGGCCGCCGTGATCGGTGAAGACGTAGAAGACGCCGCCGGTACCGTAGACGGAGCCGTCGGCCTTGTAG
>DAOTTM010000275.1:0-5807 GCA_034437915.1 Dehalococcoidia bacterium
GGTGCGGGCGCGGCGTGTGGGTCCTTTTCCCCACCGCATCCGCGATGTTGGCGTCATCCACGACCTCGCGCCCCACGATATTGACGTGATGCGCTACCTCCTCGGCGACGAAGTGGAGCGCGTCTACGCGGAGGCGCAGCGACGCATCAATACGGACAACGAGGACATCTTCGTGGGCATGCTGCACTTCCGCGGCGGCGCGCTGGGCGTGCTCGACATCAACTGGCTCACGCCGATGAAGGAACGCACGCTGACGGTGCTCTGCGAAAAGGGCATGTTCCGCGTGGACTACGCCGCCCAATCGCTGGAGTTCTACGAGAACTACGCCGCCGTGGCGCGGGAAGGCGCGATCGCCAGCGTGAGCGAGGGTCCGATGACGCGGTACCCTATCGCCAACCGCGAACCGTTGCGCGCCGAGCTCGAGGCGTTTCGCGACGCCGTCCTTGGCGTGTCCCCGGTGGTCGTGAGCGCGCGAGATGGTATGGCGGCGCTTGCCGTGTCGGAGGCGCTGGTGGAGTCCGCCGAGCGCACGATGCCCGTCACGGTGGCCCCGTTCGCGGTGGCGAAGTGAAGGTGGCGGTCGTCGGGATCGGGCGCATTGGATTGCCGATCGCGGCGATGATCGCTTCGCGCGGCCACACGGTGTTCGGGTGCGATATCGACGCCGAACGCGTGGCGATGGTGAACCGCGGTGACAACCCTATACCGGATGAAGCGGGCCTGGGCGTGCTCCTCAAGGGCGCCGTCGAGTCGGGCAATCTGAACGCGACCACGGACACGGCGGCAGCGGTCGCGGAGTGCGACACGGTGCTGTTCGCGGTGGCGGTCGATGTCGATGCGGACGGACGCGCCGACTTGCGCGCGCTCCAGAGCGCGGCTGCGGATGTCGCACGCGGGATGCGCCCGGGGACGCTCTGCATTTTTGACACAACGCTGCCGGTCGGCACCACGCGAAACGTCCTCACGCCGGTGCTGGAAACGACGGGCCTACGCCTCGGCGAAGATTTCTCCGTTGTCTTCAGCCCAGAGCGGCTCCTCATGGGCCGTGTGATCGAGGATCTGACGAAATACCCGAAGGTCGTGGGCGAAGTGAACCCCGGCGCGGGGCGACTAGCCGCCAGGTTCTTCGAAGAAGCGCTTGGCAACGCTGCGCTCGTGCTTGCGAGCGCGGAGGCGGCGGAACTGAGCAAGCTCGCGGAGGGCGTCTACCGCGACCTCAACATCGCGCTGGCGAACGAGCTGGCGCAGGTCGCGGATGTGCATGGCGTCGATATCAGCGAAGTGATCCAGGCCGCCAACAGCCAACCGTACTGCCACATCCATGTGCCGGGCACGGGCGTTGGCGGACACTGCATCCCCGTGTATCCCCGGTTCCTTGTGCAAGGTGAAGGCCCGAGCGCGCTCGCCGCCCTGGGGCGGCAGGTGAACGATGCCATGCCCGGGTACGCCGTGGAGCGCGTCTCGCAACTCATCGGAGGGCTGGAAGGCAAGCGCGTCCTCATCCTTGGCCTGACGTTTCGCCCGAACGTGTCGGTCACATCGCACACGAACGCGACCGACTTGCTGCGCGAGTTCGAGGCGCGTGGCGCGCGGGTGTTCGGCCACGATCCCTTGCTCACGGAGGCGGGTGTCCGGTCGATGGGCTTCGAACCAGCGGTCGAACCTCTCGCCGGATACGATGTTGCAGTGATGCACGCCAACCACCGCGAATATGTGGAGATCGATTGGAAAGCGATTGCTCCCCTCGTGGTCGATGCGCGAAACGCCCTCGACCGCGCGCCGGTTGAGGCGCTCGGCGTCCGCTACGTGGGTGTCGGTAGGCCGGTGTCGCGCGAATGACCCCAGCGGACTCGCAAGCTGACCATGCCGGCGCTTTCTCCCGCGCGCGCTACGGACGGTGGATTCGGTTCGCGACACTCATCGGCACGCACTCGGTTCCCGGCTCGTCGCGGTGACGCGGCTTTCCGCGTAGAATCCGCCATACACGAGGGGGGTTTTCAACATGGGGAAGCTTGATGGCAAGGTCGTTATCGTCACGGGGGCGAGCCGCGGAATCGGCAAAAGCATCGCCGAAGTCTTCGCGGCAGAGGGCGGCCAGGTTATCTGCGCGGCGCGCACGATGAAAGAGGGCGACCACCCGCTCGAAGGTTCGCTCGAACACACGGTTGCGGGCATCAAGGCGGCGGGTGGAGAAGCGACCGCAGTCGCCGTGGATATCTCCGAGTACACCGAGTGCGTGCGGCTTTTCGAAGACGTCCACAAGATCTATGGACCGGTGGACGTGCTTGTGAACAACGCCGCGCTGACCTACTTCATCCCGATCGCGAACTACCCGGTGAACCGCTGGCACCGCTCGTTCGCTGTGAACTTCCACGCCCCGTTCTATCTCAGCCAGCTTGCCCTCGCGGACATGCTTCCAAAGAAAGCCGGTTCGATCGTGAACATCTCCAGCGGCGCAGCGATCGGACCTGGCCGTGGCCCGTATAAGGACGCGGCGGCGGCGCGCTCGGGAGGCACGTTGTACGGCGCGGAAAAGGCTGCCCTCGAGCGCTTCACGCAGGGCCTGGCGGCGGAGGTCTACGCCGACGGCATCAGCGTTACGTGCGTCTCGCCCTCGCAGGTCGTCCCCACGCCGGGCACGCTCCACCACCACCTCGTCGAGAGCATGACCGACCCGCGCGGCGAAAACCCGGACCTGATGGCGAAGTCCGCGCTGCTGCTGGCGACGGAACCGCTGGACAAGGTCACGGGGCGCGTGACCTATAGCCAGGAGATCCTCAAGGAGTTCGGCTGGATCACCGACGGCAAGGGCACGGGCATCGACCGCAAGGGCAGCGGCTATAGCCAGGTCTAGAAGTTAGGAGATAGGAAGTAGCAGGGTTCCCACGGTGAACCCAAACGCCCGAGATGCCACCCACGGAGGCAACCCCCATGTATGACGCGATAATCGTCGGCGCACGCTGCGCTGGATCTCCTACGGCGATGTTGCTGGCGCGACAGGGCCACAAGGTGCTGCTGGTGGACAGAGACACGTTCCCCAGCGACACGCTTTCGACCGCGTTCATCCAGTCCGAGGGCATGGGACGGCTTGAAAAGTGGGGCCTACGCCAAACGCTCCTGGCAACCGGGGTGCCGGAGACGGCGCCAACGCTGCATGCCTTCGGGCAGCGGATGCCGGGAGGGGCGCCCGACATGCTTCCCACGTCTCCCCGCCGGTTCATCCTGGACAAGATTCTCGTTGATGCGGCGCGCGCGGCTGGCGCCGAAGTGCGGGAAGCCTTCTCCATCCAGGACCTCATCCGCGATGGGGCCGGGACGGTGGTGGGCGTGATCGGTCAGGAACGGGACGGGACCCAGGTCATGGAGGAAGCACGCATGGTCGTCGGCGCGGATGGGCGCAACTCGTTCGTCGCCAAGGCGGTGGAGGCGGAAGAGTACAACCGATACGAACCTTCGAGCAGCGGCTTCTACACCTACTACAGCGGCATCGACGCGAAAGAGGCGGAACTCCACCTGGGCGACCGGCACGCCTACTTCGTGTTCCCAACGAACAACGGGCAGACGTGCATCGGTTACGAAGGGCCGTTGGCGCGCTGGGACGAGATGCGAAAGGACCCGGGGGCGTATGCCCTGGCGCAGTTCGACAAGTCGGCGCCCGAACTCGCGGCAAAGGTCCGGGGCGGGACGCAGGATGAGCGTTGGCTGGGCCTGACCGGTCGCCCGAGCTTCTTCCGGAAGCCGTATGGCCCGGGCTGGGCGCTTGTGGGGGACGCGGGCTACCTCAAGGACCCGATCCTTGGGCGCGGAATCGATGACGCGTTCCGCGATGCCGAACTGCTATCCACGGCGATCGACGCTGGTCTTTCGGGCGCTCAACCGATGGAGCAGGCACTATCGGTGTACCACGCGACCCGTGATGGGATCGTGAAAGACGTCTACGAGCTGAACCAGGCGTTCGCCCAGATGCCCGAATGGACCCCAGAGCTGCTGATGCGCTTCGGACAGGCCCAGGCGGCGCCCGCATAAGCTTCGCCCCCACGTGAACCAAATTGTTGTTATACTGCCCGCGTACCAGAGGAGGCCCAATTGACAACGATCCTCGACCCCACCGACGAACGCGTGCCCGTGCGGCGTTCGCTCGCCCCGCGGCCTGAAGCCATCACCGGCACCGTGGGATTGCTGGACATCGCCAAGCCGCGCGGCGATGTCTTGATCGCGCAGATCGAAAAGCGCTTGCGCGAACGGCTCCCAGCGGTGGAGTTCCGGCACTACAAGAAGCCGACCTTCACCAAGCCGGCGCCCGAAGACCTGCGCCGCAAGATCGCCGATGAGTGTGGCTTCGTGATCGAAGCGCTGGCCGACTGAGGGTCTTGCACAACGTGCAGTGTGCACGACACGACCTGGTTCGAAATTCAGAACATTCCCGCCGTCTTCCTCGCGTCCAGCGCGTTCATCGATGCCGCCGAAGTGCAGTCGAAAACGCTGGGCCTGCCCGAGGTTCGCCGCGTCTTCGTCCCGCACCCAATCCAGGACGCGAACGACGACGAAATGCGGGCGAAAGCTGATGCGGTCATCGATTCAATCATCGAGGCGCTCGTCGATTAGTTCGGCTGCGATGACCGGGATCTCGTCTTGACGGACGCGGAGGCCCCCACGTTCAAAGGGCTGGCGCCCACCTTTCTCGTCGCGAATGTCGAGAAGACAGCCGAGTGGTACCGCGATGCCCTCGGCTTCACCATCGGCGATTACCTTCGGGTCCCTGGGCATGACCACGACGAGAACGGCGGACATGCCCCGCGGGGAAGAGCACCCAGGGCATACCCAGGGCGACGGAGATGGCGCTGCGGTCTTCGTGATCATCAGCCGAGACGCAGCCCGCATTATGCTGCGTCGGCCTTTGGAGTCGCTCCGCAGTCGAATCGCGGCCACGATCCGTTCGCCCTGGACTTGTACCTCTGGGTGACGGGCATCGAGGCGTTGCATGCCGATGCGCTTGCCAGGGGACTGGATATTGCAGCGCCGCTCGAAGAGACGTTCTATCACATGCGGGAGTTCGCGGTCCGCGATATTGACGGGCGGCTGATTACATTCGGCGAATAGGCCATGGGCCGCGCCGTCGATTCAAATGCGCGCCCAACACAACAGATAATCACCGAGGCGATCATCCGCCGTTCATCGTCCTTTGGCCAACCGTTAACAGAGTCCTTCGAATATGCGGGAGCGGGTCGCAAGCACCCGACATTCGAACCAGGGAATCCGATGCGACTGTTTGCCTCGAACGGCGATGAGCTGCCTGTCATCAATACGATGTGCGATGCCACACCCGAGAGCTGCCGATGGGGATGCGGCAACCAATGCGCCCACCCGGCGCCAAATACGACCGAGAGCGAAACTTTCGAAACCGTTCTTCGCCGCCACGTCTCGCGTCGGCGCCTTCTCACCGGCGCGGCAGCGGCCGCGGGCATGCTTGTCATTGGTACCAGTCCGCTCAGTCGCGTCCTCGCAGCCGATGGCGACCTGTTGGAGGAAGCAGCCGCGACGGGCGGATTGAGCTTCACTCCCATTTCGCTCAGCACGGCGGATAGAGTCGAGGTGGCGCCGGGCTACACCTCGCGGGTGCTGATCCGCTGGGGTGACCCGCTGTTCCACTACTCGGCCCCGTGGGACCCCGCGAAAAACACGGGCGCCGATGCCGCCACGCAGTTCGGATACAACTGCGATTACATCGGCTATCTCCCGCGAACCGAGAAGAGCGGCCTCCTGATCGTGAACCATGAATACACGAACCCGGAGCTCATGTTCCCCGG
>DAOTTM010000276.1:0-3410 GCA_034437915.1 Dehalococcoidia bacterium
GTTGGTTGTGTCCGGCTCGAATCCATGATCCTCCGCGACAACTCTGCCATCGAGCACGTAGACCGCTCCCCAACCGCCGGGGCCCGGGTTCGGCTGGCATGAGCCATCCGTGAACACGCCCGAGGTTGGCCCGGCCGTGAACCGCGCCAACACCTCCGCCACGGGCAGGTTCTGCGTCGCCGTTGCCGGGCGGCGGCCCGCCTGGGCTTTGCCCGCACCGCCTGTGACACGCGGCGCGGAATCGCGACACTCCATGCACGCCGTGGGTTTCCAGGTCGGATACTTCGCCCGCACCGCATCGGGCAACGAGAACCCCTTGCCACACTTCGCACAAACAAACGCATCCACAGCCATCACCCGAGTATGCACGAACCGCCGGTCCCGGCCCACCACACTCGCTGTCTGTCGGGCGTTTCTTTTTTTCTGGCCAAGGAGTAATCTACTCAAACTGGGGAAGAAGGGATTCTCCAAATGTCTATTCAGACGTTGACAGTGCGCCAACGAGAGGTGCTTGAACTTGTCTCGCAAGGGCTTGCAAACAAACAGATTGCCGTCTTGCTTGGTATCAGCGAGAACGCCATTAAGGCGCACGTCCACGAGATCCTCCTGAGACTGGGCTGCCCGAATCGGGCTGCGGCGGCCGCGATCTGGGCAGCGAACGCGCAACCCGAGGGAGCCGAAGGTTCCGGCGCCACCGCTGAGGACACCGTCGATCCGGACGCCGATGATCTCGACGGCGAAGCATATGCCCCTGGGTTAGAGGAATGGGGATACCCGGACGTCGGTACCTGAAAGTGGGGGTTGTCGCGGGGACTATGTTGGTTCATCGTTTTGGTGTCGGCGATTGTCTGAACGGTATCGTCGAAGAAGAAGATGCGGTGAGGGAGGATTTCCCGATGAGAACGATGATCCGGAGGGCAATGGCGCTGGCCTTCGTGCTTGCACTGCTGCTACCACTCGCCGGCAACGCCCGTGCCGACACATTGTGGAACTACTACGGCGTGGGCCAGACCTATCAGAACAACTACCGATCGAGCTGTATGTGGTACGACGGTCGGCCCGGCGGCACGCCGTGTTATCAGGGTGTCTGGTCGGATACCAACGGATATGCGCAAGGATTTGGGAGTTCCTTGATGCGCGTCTGGGAGCGAGCGATGCACCATACGTTCGCATGCCCGGGCGAAATCGCATGCTTCAACTTTTACAGGTACTTTAGTCCCGATCCTTACGACGGTTTCGGCGTTGGTTACGTTTCTACGAATGGTGTACATTACTATCCGGGAAATTTTCAGGGCGCTCATCCAGCGAACGTAATCGGCTGGGCGTGGCATCAGAATTCGACTGCCGCACCCAACGGATGGTGGTACACGGAGTCCGTCGCGTATAGATAGTTGAACGCAGGCCCCGACGAGCATCGCGGGGCTCAGTTCCGAATCTGAAAGGACAACAACCATGAGCAGTTTCAACCGCCGATGGGCTGTGTGGATCGCGCTTTGGGCCGCCGTTGCAGCCGCGCTTCCCGCTACCGCCGCAACCCTCCTTTCGCCTTCACCCCCGGAAGATCGCATCCTCGCCGCACGAGGTGATCGTGAAGCTTCGCTCGCTGGCGTTACGGTGCGGGTTCTGGATGTCTCGGCGGGCGCCTCCGAGACGGTTGTGCGGGTGCTGGTGTCCGGGCGCGATGCCGATGGAGACACGGTGAACCTCCTTGGGCGTTCCGCAATCGTCCTCCCGAATGCGCTGCCGCAGGGCGAGCGTTCCGGGCAGTCGGATGGAAGGCTCCTCACGTTGCGGTTCGATCCGCTGCCGGGCGGCCTCGCGGGGGACTCCGTCGAGGTACAAATCAACGGCCTGGCACTGAGCCGGAAGCCCATAGGGCAGGCGTCGGACTCCGACCGCTCCATCATCGGCTCCTTCGGCCTGCGTGTTTCACGCACGGAAATCACGACCGTCGCTTCCCAACGTAACTTAGTCGATCATCGGAGCGGCTTCGGGCCGGGCGCCGTCCGGCTCACGGAAATTGTCCAGGATCCGGACGTCACCGTTGTCCGTGGGCGGTTGGAGGGATTTTCGCCGGAACAGCTCCAGGATCTCGGCCTCGGCTCCCCTGTGCTCCTGGACCGGGCGGGGAGGTCGGTGGAATGGGTGAGTTCCCGCAGCGGGTTCGGTCCGGGTCTTGCCGACTTTGAACTCCGGTTCCGTCGCGCGCCGGGGGGTTCCGCCACCCTTACTATCCAGCTCAAGCTGGTGGAGTCCCCAAACAGCGCAGATCACCCGGGGCGTGGTGCGCTGCGCGCGGCGCGCGATGCCCAGGCCGCGTTCGTCGTTTCGCTGCCCGAATAGCGGTGGTGAGTGCCAGCCTTAGGCTAGTGCAGTCAGCCTGGCTCCAGCGGGTGCTCTTCTTGGTCGCCCCGCCGTTGGTCGCCGTCGTCATCGCAGTCTCGTCTTGGCCCGCGCGCAGCGATCCCGCCAATGTCGAAGTCCAGGAGAACGGCCTCGTGGTTCGCGTGACGACTCGCGACCGCGCGCTCAAGGCTCTTGCGGAACGCATCGGGTTCGAGGTCCACCGTCCACGGACTCTCCCAACTGACCTTCAGCTCCGCGGGGTTTTTTCAATTCTCCCTTCCGAATCATCGACCGGGTTCGCCATGTCCGGCCTCCGGTACGTCGGCAAGCGACCGGAAGTCTCGGCCACCATACGCCAATCGTCCTCGGACCCGGGGGTGCCCGTTGCGGTCTTCCCACGGTTCGATTCAGGCGTGAGCGGCCTCGATGTTCGCTGGTTCGAGAATGGCCCGCCTTCTGTCGGGCCCGCCGAACGCGACTACTTCTTCGTGTCGAATGGTTGGTATTATTCAGTTTCGTTCTTCGGTGATTTGCGCTCCGACGGCGTTGCGCGAGCAGTCATTCGGGATCTTGTCGACCGCGATTGAGGGCTGGAATCGGGACTCGACCCGTCCAGCAGGGCGCGTGAGCCCTGTAGACCCCGAATCGGAGCCGCGCACGTAAGTAAGTAAGCGGTGCAACGCCCGGCTTCGAACCATCCCAGGCGCCCTCCCCCTCCCCACCCCCAACCCTGTTACACTCGACCAGTCCAGCAGGCCGGGTGACCGCTGCAACGCGAACGTTGCAGCACGTAGACCGCTCCCCAACAGCCAGGGCCCGGGTTCGGCTGGCAGGACCCATCCGTGAACACGCCGCTCGCTGGCCCGGCCGTGTAACGCTTGAGGACCTCTGCCACGGGCAGGTTCTGCGTCGCCGTTGCCGTGCGGCGGCCCGCCTGGGCTTTGCCCGCACCGCCTGTGACACGCGGCGCGGAATCGCGACACTCCATGCACGCCGTTGGCTTCCAGGTCGGATACTTCACCCGCACCGCATCAGGCAACGAAAACGCCTTACCGCACTTAGCG
>DAOTTM010000277.1:0-21519 GCA_034437915.1 Dehalococcoidia bacterium
CGGCAAGGATAGGATTGGTTCGTCAGACAACCTTTAACCTCCTAGCCCGGGCCGCCGCCTGTCTGAACTCTTAGCCGGTTTTGCACGTTGAACTCGCGGGGCCGCGCGAACACGTTCACTCAGTCGTCGCCTGACCTGCATCCGAACCGCCGCCCCCACGTCCCCGGCGACCGCGTCTGCGGCGTCCACGGCTGGCGGCCGTCTCTCCCTCGGGCGACTGGCTTTCGGGTGGGGCTTCCGCGGGAGTCGATTGTGTTGGCGGCGGACTCGACCTCTGGAAAGCGCGACCGGCTGGCGGACCTGCCTGGGGCGGCCGCAGCCCACGAGGTCGCGGTTCGTTCGGCGGCGGCGTTGGGCGGTTTTGGGGCGCCGGAGTGGGCCCGCCCTGGCGCCCCTGGTTTCGGCGCTGCTGCCCGTCGGGTTGTGCCGGTGGCGATTGCGGTGCATTTCGGCGACCTCGCGCTCCGCCCTGCTGCTGTTGCTGGGCTTCGCCAGCGGGTTCGGCGGGGGCGGGTCGTGGGCGTATGACCTTTCGTGGCCCACCACCGGGGAGGCGTCCGCGCCCTGGAGACATTTCGAAGTTGTTCTCGGCGGCGATAGCGACGCGCTCGTCCTCTTCGTCGTCGAGGGCGGCCTGTTCGGCGCTCAAGAGGCCCTGCTCGACGGCTTCGGCGCGCGTCAGGCTCGGTGGCGGGTCGCCCGCTTTGCTCGATGGGTCCCAGCGCACAACGAGACCGAGATCCTTGTCACTGACTTCGACGCGTTGACCATCGACGACGAGCGTGACCTGGCGGCGCAGGATGTTGATGTTGATAACGCGCCCCTCGCCGGTGGGCGTGCTGCAGCGCTGGCCAAGCTTGGGCAGCGACTTCCGCATCTCGCGATAGCCGTCGTCTTCGTAGGAGAGGCAGCAGAGGAGGCGCCCACAGAGCCCGCTGATCTTCTGGGGGTTGAGGGGCAGATCCTGCTCTTTCGCCATGCGGATGGAGATCGAGGGGAAGGTGGTCAGCCAGTTCGCGCAGCAGAGTTCGCGGCCACAGATGCCATAGCCACCAGCGAGCTTCGCCCGGTCGCGCGCCCCCATCTGGCGCATATCGACCTTAGCGCCGAAGCGCTCACCGGCCCGGCGTAAAAAATCGCGGTAGTCCAGGCGGTCTTCGCTGGTGAAGGAAAAGGTCAGGCGGCGGCCGTCGAGCGTGAACTCGGCGTTGTCCAGGTGGGCGCCAAAGCCCGTCTCGTCGGCGAGACGGCGGGCTTCAGGGAGCACTTCTCGCGCACGTGATTTCAGGCCGTCCGCCTTCCGGATATCCGCCTCGGTGGCGAGGCGGAGAATCGGTTTGAGGTCGTCGTCGCCCATTTCGTTGACGACGACCTGTCCGGGCGCAATAACGACTTTCGCGAGTTCGGGGCCGCGCACGGTCTCGATCACGACGTATTCGCCGGTCTCGAGGCGCATGCCGGCGGAGTGGTAATAGAGCAGCTTCCCGGCGTTGCGCAGGCGCACGCCGGTGACGTAGGGGTTGGGTTCACGCATGGGATGCGGGTACTTCTTCGCTGGTTATGGCGCCCAGTGTAACGCGCGGGAAGCTCAGGAGCATGAGCTCCATCGCGGGGCGCACCTGGACGTTCGCCTGGAGGTCAGCGCGGCCGAGCGTGACGGCATCAAGCGCTCGCAACGCGTCGCGGGCCTCGTCATGCTGGCCGGTCTCGGCGGCGACACGGAGCCGGCCTTCCCAGAACGCTTCCCAGGAATCCAATTCGGTCAGGACCACCGTGCGTTGTCCATTCCGCCAGCTCTCGTGCATGGAAACGGCGCGAGTGATGCGTTCTGACGCACGTTGACCGGCGATGCGCCCGCATCGGTCGAGCAGCCGGGCGCGATCGTCCATGAGATCGGGATGCTTGGCGAACGTGATCGCTTTGCCGGGGCGACCGTGGCCTTCGCGCGCCGTGCGGGCCGCGAGCTCTGGCGCGATGCCCCTCAGGATCAGGCCCGCTTCGATCTCGGCGCGCGGCACGGTCCGCACATCCATGCGGCGGCAGCGAGAGACAACGGTTTCGAGGAGCGATTCGGGTGCGGCGGTAATGAGGACGAAGACGCTATGGCCGGGAGGCTCTTCGAGCGTCTTGAGGAGCGTATTCGCGGCCTCCCGGCCCATGCGCTCGGCCGGGTCGATAACGATGACGCGGGTCCGCGCTTCGTAGGGGAACTTGGCTGCCAGATCGATCAGCCCGCGCACCTGGCAGATGCGAATGTCCCGCGAATCGCGGTGGCTGGCGTGTCCACTATCGCTGGCGCGAGGCCTGCAAAGCGCGTCACCGGGGCCGAGGCGGATCACGTCGGGATGCGTGCCGTCGGAGATGAGGCGGCAGGCGCGGCAGATCCCGCACGGTCGGCCCTCGGGGCCGGGCGCGGGCGGCACGGCCACGTCTCCGAACAGGCCAACCGATGCTGATGGGGCGGCGGCGCCGTTGAGGATTTCGCAATTCAGCAGCCGGGCGTATTCGAGCGCGAGTGCCGCCCGCCCGGTCCCTTCGGGTCCGGCGAAAAGGAGGGCGTGGGGAGGATCCGCACTGGCGGCGAGCGTACGAAGCTCGCACAGCAAATCGTCGTGACCGATGATCGATTCCACGGCATCAGGGTATCAGACGAGGTATCGAGACGTGGCGCCTCAACGGTTCTCTCAGACTTCCGACGACGGTCGAGCGCCTGAAAATCCCAGCGCTTGTTCCCGCGCGAGTTCGGGATTGCGCGAACCGGGCTCAAAACCAGCCCTTTCGACGAAAATACAGGGCCATCCCACCAGCGAGGCCCACCATCGAGCCCATCATCATGAGAAAGCCCCAATTGCTGTGGAGGCCGGGCACGTTGTCGAAGTTCGTGCCGAAGACACCCGCGATGACGATGGCTGGGAGAGCGAGGGCGCCGACCACGGAAAGCACCTTCATGATCTCGTTCATGCGGTTGTTGAGGACGCTGAGGTACGTGTTGAGCGCCACCTCCGCGTCTTCGCGCAGCGTCTCGAGGGCGAAATCCACACGCACCAAATGGTCATAGATGTCGCGGAAATAGATGCGGTTGGGCTCGCTTATCGCCTCGAATTCGCCCCGGCTGAGACGTTGGACCGCCGTCAACTGGGGGATCACGAGCCGGCGGATGCGTCCCGCACGGGCGCGGAGATCGAGTGTGGCGTGGTTGTACTCGGACCCCGGGCGTTCGAGCAAGGCATCCTGGATACCGTCGAGCCGCTCGGAGAGGGAGTTTACTTGCGGGAGGATGGCATCGGTCAACACGTCCGCGATTTCGTAAAAGAGGCCATCCGTCCCGGGCCGCACGCCCAATCCACGATAGAGGCGCTCGGTCACCGCGTCGATGGCCGGGATGCGTTCGTCCTGGTAGGTGATGAGGAAGTTCGCGCCGAGGAAGATATCCAACTCGACAGCGTCCGGACCATCGGCCGCCGAAACGAATGCATGGATGACAAGGAAGAGGTGGTCAGCGAATTCGTCGATCTTCGGGGCGTGCAGAAGGGTCGAGATGCAGTCCTCCACGGCGAGCGCGTGGAGTCCAAAGCGCTCGGCAAGCCCGTGCAACACGGCGGCGTCGCCGACGATGTCGTACCAGCGGGCGGATGCGTCGGCGACATCGCCGGGTTGCCATTGACCTTCGACGAATGACCAGACCTGCATTCCCGAAGCGTACGCTGGGGCATCGGAATGCGACACGCCGAACGAATGGAGCGTGGTATAGTAAAGCTGGTTCGTTTCGAAGACATTGCCGCTCCCGGGCCCAACGGTCCCTCGCCACGGGGGAAGTCGCGGAGCGCGGCAGAGACGACGCCGACCTGGGCATCGCAATGCCCGGGCAAGGGCCCAAGTACCGCCACGCGCAGTGGTAAGGAGGCTTGGGATATGGGCACCAGTCCGCCTCGCAACACCTGACGGTTCCCCCATCGGCGCAACGACCGCGCGAAAAACAGCGGTTGGCGTGGACTGCCCGGTCCGCCGGGCCCAGCAGGATTGGATTGCAGACGATGTTGAATAGCTTTGGAAGCCATGGCGCCTTCGCGGTGGGCAACCGCGCATACTCCTACCACCGCCTCCCCGCGCTCAGCGACGCAGGAGTTGGCCATGTCGAACAGCTCCCGTTCTCGCTGAAAGTTCTGCTCGAAAACCTCCTTCGTTATGAAGACGGTCGAGGCGTGACCCCCGACGATGTGATTGCACTTGCCAACTGGACACCAAACTCTGGAACGGATCGCGAGATCGCCTTCACTCCCGCGCGCGTCCTCTTGCAAGACTTCACAGGTGTCCCTGTGGTGGTCGATCTGGCTGCCATGCGCGATGCGATCGTGAAACTTGGTGGTGATGCGAGTCGCATAAATCCCTTGCAGCCAGTTGACCTCGTCATCGACCACTCGGTGCAGGTGGATTCGTTCGGTCTGTCGGATTCTTTCAACCGCAACGTCGAAATCGAATTCGAACGAAACAAAGAGCGCTACCAATTCTTGCGGTGGGGGCAGCAAGCGTTCAGCAACTTCCGCGTGGTGCCGCCGGGGACCGGCATCGTCCACCAGGTGAACCTTGAATACCTCGCCTCCGTTGTCTTCCGCCACGAGGACGGTTCGGTGTACCCCGATACGCTCGTGGGGACGGATTCGCACACGACGATGATCAACGGCCTCGGCGTGCTGGGCTGGGGCGTGGGTGGGATCGAAGCCGAAGCGGCAATGCTCGGCCAGCCGATCTCGATGCTCATCCCGGAGGTCGTAGGCTTCAAGCTCACGGGGCGCTTGCCCGAGGGTGCGACGGGGACGGACCTCGTGCTCCGCGTCACGCAGATGTTGCGCGCGAAGGGTGTCGTCGGGAAGTTCGTCGAGTTTTACGGCTCGGGACTCTCGAACCTGCCTCTCGCTTCTCGGGCCACGATCGCGAACATGGCGCCGGAGTATGGCGCAACGATGGGCTTCTTCCCGATCGACGCGGAGACGCTCAACTACCTGCGCTTTAGCGGCCGCGAGGAAGCTCTCGTGCTGCTAGTGGAGGCGTATGCGAAGGCGCAGGGTCTGTTTCGCACAGACGCGACGCCCGAGCCGATGTTCAGCGACACGCTCGAACTCGATATGGGCGAAGTGCTTCCTGCCATCGCCGGACCGAAGCGGCCCCAGGACCGCATCAACCTCAAGGATGCGAAAACCGACTTCGAAGCCAACGGCATCACGATGGTGGACCCATCGAAGCGCAACAACAGCGTCAAAGTCCACGACTTCGAGGTGAGGCAGGGCGCGGTCGTGATCGCGGCGATCACCAGTTGCACCAACACCTCGAACCCGGAGGTGATGCTCGGCGCCGGCCTGGTCGCGAGAAAGGCGGTCGAGCTCGGCCTGAAGACGCCGCCCTGGGTCAAAACGAGCCTCGCGCCGGGCTCCCAGGTGGTGACCGAGTATCTCGACGCAGCAGGCGTTTCGCCCTACCTCAACCAGCTCGGCTTCAACCTCGTCGGCTACGGCTGCACGACCTGCATTGGCAACTCCGGCCCGCTCGAGGAAGCGATCACGGCGGCCATCAAGGACAACGACCTCGTCGCCTGCTCCGTGCTCTCCGGCAACCGCAACTTCGAAGGGCGCGTGAACCCGGACACGCGCGCGAACTACCTCGCCTCGCCACCGCTCGTCGTCGCCTACGCGCTTGCCGGGCGAATGGACTGGGACCCCTACAACGAAGCGATCAACCAAGGGACCAACGGCCCGGTGTTCCTCAAGGACATCTGGCCGACCCAGGCCGAGGTCGATGATGCCGTTCGCACATCCGTGCGCTCAGAGATGTTTACGCGGCGCTATGCCGATGTGTTCAAAGGCCCGGTCGAGTGGCGGGAGCTCCCGACGCCGACCGGTGACCTCTACCCCTGGGACAAATGGTCGTCCTACATCAAAGAGCCGCCCTACTTCGATGGCCTCAAACTGGAGCCCGATGCGGTCACGGACATCAAGGATGCCCGCGTGCTCGCGGTATTCGGCGACTCCATCACGACGGACCATATCTCGCCGGCCGGCAACATCAGCGCGAGCAGTTCGGCGGGCATCTACCTGCGTGAGATAGGCGTCGCACCTGAAGACTTCAACCAGTACGGCGCACGGCGCGGCCACGACGAGATCATGGCGCGAGGCACCTTCGCCAACATCCGCATCAAGAATCTTCTCCTCCCGGGGAGGGAGGGGAGCGTCGCCGTCCACTTGCCCGACAACGATGAAGGTACGTTCTACTACGTCGCCCATCGTTACAAGGCCGAACAAACCCCGGTCATCATCCTCGCGGGCAAGGAGTACGGCTCCGGTTCATCGCGCGACTGGGCAGCGAAGGGGCCGGCCCTCCTCGGCGTGCGGGCGGTCATCGCCGAGAGCTACGAGCGTATCCACCGTTCGAACCTCGTGGGCATGGGGATCGTGCCCCTGCAGTACCTGCCCGGGCAGGACCGCGCGACCCTCGGGCTAACCGGCCACGAGGTGTTTGGCATCGCCGGGATCGCGGACGATCTTTCGCCCAAGAAAACGATGACCGTCACCGCCACAGCCGACAACGGTAAAACGACGACGTTCGAAGCGATCTGCCGCATCGATACGCCCGTTGAAATCGACTACTACCGCAACGGCGGGATCCTACAGTACGTGCTGCGGAACCTCGCGAAGTAATTCACAGATTCACCGAAGGAGCCTACCCATGGCAAAGATCAAAGTAGCAAACCCCGTCGTCGAACTCGATGGCGACGAAATGACCCGCATCATCTGGCAGTTCATCAAGGACAAGCTCATCCTGCCCTACCTCGACATCACCCTCGAGTACTACGACCTCGGCATCGAGTATCGCGACGCGACCAACGACCAGGTCACGATCGACGCCGCCAACGCCATCAAGAAGCACGGCGTGGGCGTGAAGTGCGCCACGATTACGCCCGACGAAGAGCGCGTCAAGGAGTTCAACCTCAAGGAGATGTGGAAATCGCCCAACGGGACGATCCGCAACATCCTCGGCGGCGTCGTCTTCCGCGAACCCATCGTCTGTTCGAATATCCCCAAGCTCGTTCCCGGCTGGAAGAAGCCGATCGTGATCGGGCGCCATGCCCACGGCGACCAGTACAAGGCGACGGACTTTCGCGTGCCCGGCCCCGGAACCGTTACCATCACCTTCACGCCGTCCGACGGCGGCGCGCCGGTTGTGCGCGAGGTGGCGAAGTTCGCCGGCAGCGGCATCGCCATGGGGATGTACAACTACGACGACTCCATTCGCGATTTCGCGCGCGCATCGTTGCGTTACGGCCTGGACCGTGGCTGGCCGGTCTACCTTTCGACCAAAAACACGATCCTCAAGGCATACGACGGGCGCTTCAAGGACCTCTTCGAAGAGGTCTTCAACGCGGAGTTTGCGAAGGACTTCGCCACCAAGGGCATCACCTACGAGCACCGCCTGATCGACGACATGGTCGCGCAGGTGCTCAAGTGGGAGGGTGGCATCGTCTGGGCATGCAAGAACTACGACGGCGACGTCCAATCCGACATCGTCGCCCAGGGCTTCGGCTCCCTCGGCCTCATGACTTCCGTTCTGTTCACGCCCGATGGCAAGACGGTGGAAGCCGAGGCAGCGCACGGCACGGTCACGCGCCACTTCCGCCAGCATCAGCGCGGCGAGAAGACCTCCACCAACCCCATCGCTTCCATCTTCGCCTGGACGCAGGGCCTCGCCCACCGCGCCAAGCTGGACAACAACGCCGCGCTGGCGAAGTTCGCCACGACGCTCGAAAACGTCTGCGTGGAAGCGGTCGAAGGCGGCGAAATGACGAAGGACCTCGCCATCCTCATCTCCAAGGACGCGCCATTCCTCACCACCGAGGGCTTCCTGGACGCATTGGACAGCCGCCTTCAAGCGAAAATGGCCTAACCCAGTGGCCACCTCGCGCGATTGCCCAACGAGGAAGTCGGATGTCATTTCCAAGCTGGAGACCGAACACTACGTCTGGGTGCCATCCGCGGACGGCGACGGTCACACTCACCTGGTACCCCTGTCCTTCCACTGGGACGGCGGGAGCCTTTGGTGGGCGGTTGCCAAGCGGAGCCGCACGTCACTGAACCTTCAGCGAGCCGGGGAGGCTCGCGTTGCGGTCGGGACCGGCGACGATGTCGTGATTATGGAGGGGAACGTCACTGTGCGCGTCCCCGGCGAGCTTGATGGCAATCTCCGGGCCGCCTTCCACAGACAGGCGAGATGGGACCCGTTCGCCAACGCCGACGGGAACGTGTTTTTCGAACTCACGCCGAAAACGGTGATGGCCTGGCGCGACGAGAGTGAAATTGCGGACCGCCACGTGATGGTGCGCGGAGCGTGGCGATGTTAACCCCAGCCCGGGTGGATCGCGCGCACGCGAAAATGGCGTAATGTTCGTCCCGAGCCGACCTTTCGGCGATGAGGGCCCCGAAAATGGAGAACGTCAACAAGTTCTATCTGGACGTCTTGAAGACGAAATACGCTCTGTTCGATGGTCGAGCCGGACGCCAGGAGTTCTGGATGTTCATCCTCTTTAGCGTGATCGTCTCGGCGGTGCTTTCGATTGTCGATGGCGTCATCGGCACGGCAACTTCGGGCTTCGGACTCATCTCGGGGATCTACAGCCTGGCCGTGCTCGTGCCCACGCTGGCCCTCGGGTGTCGGCGTCTGCACGATATCGGGCAGAGCGGCTGGATGCAGCTGATTGGACTCATCCCGATCGTGGGCGCGCTCTTCCTCATCTTCGTCTACTACATCAAGCCCGGCACACCCGGCGACAACAAGTTCGGCGCGAACCCCAGCGGGATGTAATCCCTATGGCGTGCTCATGGCGTCATCACGCCATGAGCACGATCATTGACCTACCTTCGGAACCGGTGGACCGCGCGGAACCATTTCCGCGCGCAGCGCCGCTGATGCTTATTGCGGCGTGAAACTGCCTCAAACGCCGTCACAAACCGTGAGGCGACGAACTCGCAACCGTGAGTTCCTGCAAACCGTCGCTGATTCGTAGGCTAGCCCTGGTTGTGTCCGTGTGCGCTGAGCGCGGCGATGTCGCTCTCATCGGCGAGCACGATCACGATGTCGCCGTCGTGGAGGACCTGGTCGTTTCGCGGGCCGACCACGAGCGTACCCTGGCGGTGGCGCACGCCGAGGAGGGTGGCCGATGCCGCGCCCGCCGTCAGTTCGCCGCAGGTTCTCCCGGCCAGCCCGTTCTCTTCGTTTACTTCGAACTCGGCAAGCAAGAGGTCGCCATGGCGCCCCGCCGCGAGTGTGTCCATGAAGTCCGCCGCCAGCGGTTGCAGCGCTGAAAGCACCATGCGCCGCCCGCCCATGCTGTAGAGCGAGATGACGCGATCGGCGCCGGCGAGCTTGAGCTTCTCTTCGTTGTAGGGAAAGCCTGCGCGCGCCACGACGAAGCAGCGTGGATTGATGGATTTGGCGGTGAGCGTGATATAGGTGTTGCCCGCATCGCTGTCACTCGCAGCGAGCAAGCAACTCGCGCGATGAAGCCCGGCTTTGTTGAGCGTCAGCTCTTCCGATGCGTCGCCCTCAATGACCATATAGCCAAATGCCCGCGCGCGTGCCGACTGTTCAGGTGTCTGTTCGATGATGACGAAGTCCACGCGGCGTTCGCGCAATTCACGCGCTATCTCCTGTCCCACCCGTCCGAAGCCGCAGAGAACATAGTGACCTTCCAGGTGTTCGATTTCCAACTCCATCCTCCTCTGGTAGAACCGGCTGCGAAGGTCGCCTTCGAGCGCCTCCTGGACGATCATGCTGAACGTGTAAAGCACGGCGCCGACCCCGAACAAGATCAGGAAGATCGCGAAGAGCTTTTCCGCGGCCCCGAAGGGCTCGACCTCGTTGAAACCGACCGTGCTGAGCGTGGTCACGCTCTGGTAGAGGGCATCGAGGAAAGAGTAGCCAGCGATAAACATGAAGCCTGCGGTGCCGGTTGCTATCGCGGCGAACACAAGGCCAAGTCCCACGCGTAGGCGCGGGCTAGGGGCGAGGGCGCGAAGTGCACGAAGTCGCATCCGAGCGATTATAGAGGCGACGCGTCTGCCGGGGCGTCCCTAAGCCCGCGTATGAGCAAGCGCTGCGGCGTTCAGCCTGGTGAAGGCCGTGGCTGGATTGCCGCCTCCCCATCGCGTAGCATCCGCACATCGCGAGGAGTCCCAGAGATGCCCGACATTGATTCCAACGGCTGGCGTATCCACTACGAAACCCACGGTAACGCGGCCAACCCCCCGATCCTCATGGTGCTGGGCCTGTCCCACCGCCTCGCCCATTGGGGACGGCTCCCCGGGCTGCTCGCCCAGACGCTTTTCGTGGTCACGTTCGATTGCCGCGGCATGGGCCAAAGCGAACTGCGCGACGAACCCTTCACGATTGCCGACGAAGTTGGCGATGTGGCGAACATCCTCGACGCCGTCGGCCTCGCGAGCGCGACGGTCTATGGACGATCGCGCGGTGGCATGATCGCCCAGGAGTTCGCGTTAACACACCCAACGCGTGTGTCAACGCTGATCCTCACGGGCACATCGCACCGCGGCTCGGGCGCCGTCGGACAGAGCGAGGTCGTCCAGAAGGCGATGAACTTCGGACCGGACCTCACGCGCGAACAGATCTTCGAGACCCAGAACATCGCCATGGCCTCGCCTGGTTGGCGAGAACGCGACCCGGAGGGATTCGCCTACAACATGACGGTGGACCTCGAAGCGCCCCCGCGCCGGTTCGCCGTCCAGCGCCAGCAGGGTTCGATCGCCGGCTGGAGCAGCAAGGACCGGCTGCTGGGGATCGCGAAACCCACGCTCGTCATCTGCGGCGCCGATGACGGCATGACCCCGCCCGAGAACAGCCGCCAGATCGCCAGACTCATCCCCGGCGCCAATCTCCACATGATCCCGCAATGCGGCCACAACCCCATGCTGGAGAAGCCCGAGGCAGAAGCGGAGGCGATCCTCAGCTTCCTCGGGCACTAGCCGTCTTGGTCCCTCTCCGGACTCGCCGACTCGCGGGGGTTGGGGGTGAGGGCCAGGCGCCTACCGCAGCATCGCCTCGTACTTCCGCTTCATCCAGTCGCCCTTCGCGCGGTACTGCGCGGGCGTCGATAGTGTGCCCTTGCGACCGGAGTCTCTCCCATACGCGAGGTTGAGGGTGGCGTAGTGATTTTCCTGGGGGCCAAGCTGCTTCGTGCGCTCACGGGCGGCACGGTTCGTCCAGGTCTTGCAGTAGTCGATCGCTTCCTTGAGTTCGCCAGAAATATCGACCACCGACACGTCGGGCGAGGGCGTTGGGACCGCCACTACCGCGGGCGCTTTCACCCCGAACATCGTCAGCTGCTGACCTTCGACGAAGCGCCCGGTGTGGTCGAGATAGGCGTCGCCAGCTTCGACAACATCGACAATCTTCGGACCGTCGTGTTCTTCGGCTTGCTGGTCGTCATCGAGGGCGTCCGGTTGCTCTCCTTCGTCCTCCTGGCCCCGAGACGCCTGGCGTTCGATAGCCGGCGGCGGCATTTCCCGTTCGAGGTGCTCGATGATGGCAGCCAGCCGCGGATCGCGTCCGATGAAGACGTTCAAGAGGTTTTGGGCTTCGGAAAGGCCGTGGTTGAAGCGAAGCCCGCGCCCGAGCTGCTGGATTACCGGCTCGCGGCTGAAGACCGCGTCGAGCTTGAGCAACACGCTGACGGTCGGCGCGTCGAAACCTTCGCTCGCCTTGCGCACCTGGAGGAGGACGTCGTGCTTTCCCGCGTGGAACTCCTTGAGCCGCCTGTCATTGTCGGCATCACTGACGCCCTCGCCTGAATGGACAACGGCGCAGCGCAACGAGGGATGCCAGCGTCCGAAGAGTCGAAAGAGATGGTTCGCGTGCTCGGTCGTTGCCGCGAAGACGAGGCCCTGGTGTTGGCCTTTCGCGCTGGCGATTTTGGCGGCGAGCGTGAGGGCGAATTCGCGCACCAACGGTTGGACGTAGTCCTCGTTCCAGCGCAACTGCTGCCGGACGATCGCCTGGTCGAAATCGGGCAGTTCGGCCATCTCCGAGGCGGTGAACTCAAGCACGCCTCCTTCGCTCGTCTCCAGTTGGACGGCGTAGTCCTTCATCTGCATGTTCAGGTGCTTGAGGATGCGCCCCTCTTTCCACGCTTGCCGCATGGAGACCATGAGCAGCGGGTCGATGACCGTTCCCTCTTCGCCCTCGGTATACCGCGCGCCGGAGATTCTGTCGCGGTCGAGCCGGACAGGCGTGGCGCTGAGGAGCAGGGTCGAGACCGGGTTCAGCGTGTTGAGCGCCTCTGCCCAGCGTCCGCGCTCGCCAAGGTGGTGGGCCTCATCGCAGACGAGGTGCACCTTGCGACGTTCGCAAAGCCGCTGATAGATGCCTGGCGCCGCCACCACTTGCTGATAGCTGGCGACGATGAAGTTCGCCCCGGTCTGTTCCAGGCGCTGCGCCGTTGCGTTTTCGGCCAGGGCTTTGCGAATGGGGCGAGACGACCCGAGCAGTCCGAGGGCCTTATCGACGCCATTGTGCACCTGCGTGCGAAGGACATCCGTCGGGGTGAGATAGAGGCAGGTGTCGGCGTTCGCCAACGCCGTGGCGACATCGAAGGAGCCGACGCCAAGGACGGTTTTCCCATAGCCAACGGGCACCACGACGAGTTCAGAGCGCGACCCGCCACGCAGCGCCTCGGCCCACCGCCGTAACGCTTCATCCTGGCCCGGCCTCAATCCACTACGAAGGCCGGACGCGAAGGTTGGGGGCACGGGCGAACGGTACTCCTGAAGGGCGACAGGACCTGTCGCCGGTTATCGCGGGCTAGTTGGACGAAATCTGTGGGACGAACGAACGGAACTGGAGAAGCGGGTTCGTTGGCGATGCCGCCGAGCCCGTCGCCCCAACGGGGGAGAGGAACTCCGCCGCCACCCAACCCTCGCCGAGCGTCGTTGAGACCTTCAACCAGAGGCGTCCACCAGCGCTCACCGCGTTCGCCGTTACCGTGACCGACGAGCGGTCTGGCAGGCATGTGATAACAGGTTGGCCGACGCCTGCGCCTGAGCGCATGTTCAGGCAATCTCCGCCGGCACTGACGATCGCCTTGTCACCGAGGCGGAGCGTCGTCGTCTGTGGCGCGACTGGCGGCTTGAGCGGCTGTGGCGGGATTGGCCCCACCCCAATACGATAGATGTGGAACTGAATGCCGTATCGGGCCGCCGCGGCGGCGGGCGAATAGCTCGACCGCACACGGATCATCCCGTCGAAGCTCGAATTGGAATCGATGACGTTGAACGTCCCGTCTCCAAGATTGTCGATCACGAGCGCGGTATGGAGGCCCGAATAATCCGCGCTGGGCGTCGTGTTGCGGTCGTCCGCGATCTGGATGATATCGCCCGCCTGGGCATCCCTTGCCTTGACTTCGACGGCGCCCGCGTCAAGGTAGCCATCGCGATAGTCAAATCCGACTTCGCGGCCCGTCGCTTCCTTCACGACCTTCTTCATAAAGGTCCAGCATTCGCCGCCATACGTGCCTTCATATTTGAGGGCCGTGGCGACGATGGGGTGCCTGGGGGGGATCGCTTCTGCTCCCGCCGGGGCGGAAGACATCAGCGGAATGGCAACGACCACGAGCAGGATACCTGCCAGGGCCAGCCGGTGTTGAGACAACGGCATCGCTTCACCTGTTTCGTGTTTCCGGAGCGCTCTTGGCACCCTACCCAAGGCCTTCGTTAGTGACAACCCGGTGAGTACCCGGCTTTCCGTATCCATGCCAACTCGTCATCCTTCGAGATCATCCCCCATTCGAGGGAGAGGGGGCCAGGCATTCCCCCGAGGCGACCACTTGCCGACCATCACAACTCCCGTAAGATTCGCCCTCATGGTTACACCACTTTCGGGCCTTCGCGTCATTGAACACTGCGGTTGGAACGGCGTCTTCGCCGGGCGTTTGCTAGCGGATGGTGGCGCGGATGTCGTTCGCGTGCCCCTTCCGAGCGACTCCCTGGAGTCTGAACCACCGTTCTTCGGCGACTCCCGTGTTTCCATCCAGGCCACCTGGTATAACGCCGGAAAGCGCGTCGTACCCATCGACGTGACAAGCTCAGCGGGCAGAGGCCGTCTCTTAGAGCTCATCGCGAACGCCGACATTCTGATTGAGGATTGGCGGCCGGCTCACCCACTGTTCAGCGAAGCCGAGTTGGCTGTCGCGAACCCGAGACTGGTGCGCCTATCGATAACTCCAATGGGTGCGGACGGACCCTGGGCGGCCCTGCGCACGAACGACCTCGTCGCCAACGCGCTCAGCGGGTCCGCCTCCGTAACGGGAACCGCGGACACGCCGCCCCTCACCGGTTACGGCAACCAGACGTACCACACGGTCGGCATGTATGGCGCGATCTGCGCGCTCGCGGCCTTGCCCGCAGTCCGCGCGACGGGTGAGGGCGTGCATATTGACCTCTCCGCCCACGAAGCGCTGACGGGATGCACGGAGCAGGTGTTGATGCAGTGGTTCTTCCCCGGTTCGACGCGCGGTGGTTCGCAGGTCGCGCAGCGCCAGGGCAGTCTCCATTGGAGCAACATCTATGAGGTCTACCCATCGCGCGATGGCGGCGGCGTGATGGTCACCGCAGCGATGGCATTCATGGAAACCATCGTGCCCTGGATGATTGAAGACGGCGCAGCCCAGGATCTGGCGGATGCGGAGCAGTACCCGAACATCATCGCTATCTTGCAGAATGCTGGTCACGTGATGGAGGTTGTGCGGGAGTGGGTGGCTGGCAAGGACGCCGACGAGATGATGTTCGAGGCGCAACGGCGGCATCTCCCGTTCGGCTCGGTGCATTCCATCGCGCAAATTCTCGACAGCCCCCAGATTGCGGCGCGCGGCTTCTTTCAGGAGCACGAAGTCCCCGGTTTCGGTGCTGCGAAACTGCCTGGGCGCCTCTTCCAGACTTCCTCGGACGAAGCCTCTCCGGCGTCCCCGAAACGCATCGGCGTGGCGGATGTCGGCTGGAACGAACGCCCTTCGCCAGTTCCCGAACGTGGAAGCGCGACCCCATCCCGCCCTCTCGCCGGGGTGCGCATCCTCGATTTCACGCACGTTCTCGCGGGCCCCTTCGGCACGCGCGTCCTCGGTGACCTTGGCGCGGACGTGATCAAGGTGGGCACGGCCTCGCGGAGCGGCGGTGCGAATTCTCCGCAGCACCCGTATTACGTCTGCTGGAACCGCAACAAGCGCCACATCATGCTGAACATGGCGACGGAACGGGGCCGCGAAGTGGCGCGTCAGCTAGCCGCGAAAAGCGACATCATCATCGAGAACTTCAGCGCGGGTGTGATCAAACGTTGGGGTCTCGACCGCGAATCGCTCTCGACGGTAAATCCGGGCATCAGCGTTGTCTCCATGGGCGGCATGGGCCAGACCGGGCCATGGAAGAACTTCGTGACCTTCGCGCCGACGATTCATGCGTTGTCTGGGCTTACCTATCTCACCAGCCATTCAGACCGGCGTGACGTGGGCTACGGCTTCTCGCTGACGGACCACCTGAGCGGACTCGCCGGAGCTCTAGCCGTGCTCGAAGCGCTCGAACATCGCCGCACGACGGGCCAGGGGCTCGCTATCGACCTCTCGCAATACGAGCTTGGCCTCGGACTCATGGGTCCGGCGCTGATGGACGGCCTCGCCAACGGCACGAACCCACAGCCAGTGGGCAACCGTCACCCCTTCGACGCGTGGGCGCCCCACGGCATCTACCGCTGCGCCGGGGAGGACCGCTGGGTCGCGATCGCCTGCAAGGGCGGCGCCGACTGGACGAAGCTCCTGGAAGTCATGGACGCGAAGGTTCTCGCGGCCGACCCGCGCTTTGCCACGCACGCGTCCCGCATCGCCAACCAGGATGCCATGGACGCCGCCATTGAAGCCTGGACGCGGACACGCGACCGCTACGCCATCCAGGACGCCTGCCAGGCCGTGGGCATCGTCGCTGGCGCGGTCCAGGACGGCGCTGACCTCGCCACGCACGACCCGCAGCACGCCGCCCGCGCCTTCTTCGGCACGGCCAACTCCACCCTTTGGCCGGACTACGGCATCGACCGCTTTCCCGCCCGCTTCAACGGCGACCGCCCCAACATCTACGACGGCGTCCACGACATCGGCGCCGACACCTTCGACGTGATGTCCGAAATCGCCGGCTTCGACGACGAAGCCATAGCGGAGCTGATGGCCGACGGTGTGTTGAGCTAGGGCGAACTGGCACAGAGCTGCGCAACAGCGCAGGGCTGTTGCGAATGCGAAATTGAAGCATGCCGGGGATCCAACCGCGCGCGGTGATGTAGAATCGCCAACACGGGGCTGGTTCCGGAGAATCCACTCGCGGCACGGCGCTCTCGCTCGGACCGAGAGTCTTCACCCGAATTGCTCAGCGGGAATGCCCAGAATGACTACGCAACGCTACACCGTCACACCGCACCCGGTGGGAACCATCTTAGCTTGGGTTGAAGCCGGACAGATCGCCATCCCGGAGATTCAGCGCCCCTTCGTGTGGGAAGCCACCAAGGTTCGCAACCTCCTCGATTCACTCTACCAGGGGTTTCCCGTCGGATACCTGATCGCGTGGCAGAACCCCACCGTCAAGCTGAAGGACGGGAGTTTCTCCGCCGGGAAAAGGATTCTCATCGATGGCCAGCAGAGAGTCACCGCGCTTATGGCGGCAATCCTCGGTCATCAGGTTCTCACAAAGGACTATGAAACTGTACGGATACGGATCGCCTTTAATCCACAAGAAGATCGATTCGAAGTCTCTAACCCGGCGATTCTCAGGGACAAGGCGTGGTTCGCGGATGTCTCGGAACTCTTCTCGCCGCAGGCCAAGCTGCTCGAAGTGACTCTATCTTACGTGGCTGCAAATATTGAAACGGACGAGAACACCATCTTTGCCGCTCTTGAGCGACTGAGGGGGATAAAGAACAACCAGGTTGGGATCATTGACCTGGCTCCGGAACTCGACATTGAAACCGTCACCGAAATCTTCATTCGCGTGAACTCGGCGGGAGCGACGCTCAGCCAGGCGGACTTCGCAATGTCCAAGATCGCCGCGAACGAGACCTATGGTGGCAATGCTCTGCGCAAGGCCATCGACTACTTTTGTCACCTCGCTGTTGCGCCGGAGTTCTTTGGGCGCATCGAGAAGAACGACCCGGAGTTTGCGGCCTCGGACTTTTTCGCTCAGATGCGGTGGCTGAAGGATGTCAAAGACGACATCTACGACCCCACGTACACGGATATGCTGCGCGTCGCGTTCACCGCGGAGTTCGGTCGCGGCAGGCTGGCCGACCTCGTGGCGCTCCTCTCAGGGCGTAACTTCGAGACACGGCAGTATGAGGACACCATCGCCGGGGAATCTTTCGCGCGTCTCAAGCAAGGCATTCTTCGTTTCATCAACAAGACGCATTTCGACCGCATCACGATGATTCTCCGCTCGGCGGGCTTTGTGACGAGCGACTTGTTTGGCGGGCAGAACGCCGTGAACTTCGCTTACATTCTCTACCTGCGTGGTAGGATCGAGAATATTCCGGCCGCCGACCTGGAACGCTTGGTGCGGCGCTGGTATGCGATGTCGGTGCTCCGTGGCCGGTACACGGGCAGCCCGGAAACCGCCTTCGACTTCGACATCCGTCAGGTCGAGTCACGCGGTTTGGTCGAGTACGCCGACTCCGTAATTGAGAATGAACTGCCCGCGAGTTTCTGGACCGGAATGCTCCCGCAACTCATGGACACCTCGTCCGGTCAGAGTCCGTACTTCCTCGCGTACAAGGCTGCACAAGTGAAGCTTGGCGACAAGGGATTCCTGTCGCGCGACATTACCGTGCAGGACCTCCTCATGAACCGCGCCGACGTTCACCACGTCTACCCGGCGAATTTTCTCAAACAGCTAGGGCTTCAGCGCGGTCGCTACAATCAGATCGCGAACTTCGTCGTCGCGCAGAGCGAAATCAACATCGCGATCGGCGACAAGGCTCCGACTGCGTACTTCGACGACTTAGCGCTGCAGTGCTCCGGTGGGGCGAGGCGGTACGGCGGAATAACCGACATGGCGCTGATGAAAGAGAACCTGCGGGCGAACTGCATCCCGGAGTCCCTTCTCGATGGCACCATTCCGGACTACGACGACTTCCTCGACGAACGCCGCAAGCTAATGGCGCTGAAGATAAGGACCTGGTTCCAGGCTCTGTGATGACCATGGATGTCAATGGCGTATCGGTCGACCGACGAACTCATCCAGCTCGCAAAGATCGCTTCGCCTCGCTGCCGTCAGCCCCACGATAGGAATGCAAGATGTTCAGGTGCGGGTCGCGCGATCTCACGCTGAAATCATAGCCGTACCGCTCCCGACGTGGGCGGGTTCGACAACTTCCCCTCGGCTCTCGGCTCTCGGCTCTCGGCTCTCGCAACTCGCAACTCCCCCGTCTGCTATCTTGAAGCAACTTTCTGCGGGAGTGCCCCCGTGACCCTTCAGCTCTATTCCTCGCTCGGGAAATCCGTGCGCCCGTTCAAGACCGTCGTGCCCGGCGAAGTGCGAATGTACGTCTGCGGCGTCACGCCCTACGACGTCACCCACCTCGGCCACGCCTTCTCCTACGTCCAGTTCGATACCCTCCGGCGCTACCTCACCAGCCAGGGCTTCAAGGTGCGGTACGTCCAGAACGTCACGGATATCGATGACGACATGATCATGGTCTCGAAGCGCCAGGGCGGCCGCCCCATCCCCGAAATCCGCGACGAGAACGACGCCATCTTCCGCAACGACCTCGACCGCCTGAACGTCCTTCGCCCTACGGAATACCCCTTCGCGACCGAGCACATCCCGGAAATTATCGAGCATACCGCCCGGCTCATCGCCAACGGCAACGCCTACGAAGTCGAAGGCGATGTGTTCTTCGAAGCGGAAAGCTTCGCGCACTACGGCCAGCTCAACGACGTGACGCTCGCGGAACTCGGCAAGCGAGAGAACCCCGAATCCAAGCGCGCACACAAGAAGCGCGGTCCGCTCGACTTTCTCCTCTGGCAGGAGGTCGAGCCCGGCGACCCCTCGTGGGAGAGTCCGTGGGGGTCCGGGCGCCCCGGCTGGAGCATCGAGTGCACGGCGATGTCCGTCGCCCACCTCGGCGAACAGATCGACATCCACGGCGGCGGCAGTGACCTCGTTTTCCCCCACCACGAGAACGAGATCGCGCAGGCCGAGTGTTCCACCGGCAAAGCGCCATTCTGCGGCTACTGGATACACAACGGCATGCTCAAGCTTGAGGGCGTGAAGATGAGCAAGTCGCTCGGCAACCTCGTCCTCGCGCGCGTCCTCATGACCGAGTTCGAACCCGACCTCCTTCGCCTCTACCTCCTCGGCAACCACATCCGCGCGGACGCCGACTACCATCATGGCGACCTGACCGCCCTCAAAGAGCGTTACGGTCGCCTCAAAGCCGCCGCCGGCTGGGCTGGCTCCGGGTCCCTCCCAGGCGCCTTCACGGAAGCGATGGACAACGACTTCGATGTCCCCGCCGCGCTGGACGTCCTCGATGCCAGCGCCACCCGCGTCCTCGCGCGGACCGCCGCGCCCGGCGAAACGGAGAGCCTGCGCACGGCCCTCGCCACGCTTGGATTCGCATTCGCCGGCGCTCGTGGCCCCGCCCGGGGCGACCTAACTCCATAGTTTCCAAGACTCGTACTCCCCTCTCCCGCACGGTCGGGAGAGTTGGGGGTGAGGGCGCAATGGCAGGCGCCGCGACCAATTTGACCGACAGGAGCACTGATATGCCCGATTCACCCCTAGGCGTTGGACTCGTTGGCGCGGCGCGGTCAGCGAGGTCCCGATCTCGGGCCACGGCCTCGTCCTCCAACGCGTCATCGCCGAAGCCGAAGCACAGCTCGCCACCCCACAACTCCGAGGCTGATGCGCCCCCAATCCGTAGCGCGCGCGTGAGCAAGCGCCGGGATAGTCATCCATGCGCGATCGTTCCGGTTTGCGGTCCGTCCAGGCCCACTAATCACTGACCCTGGTCTGCGAGACTGGCGACCCTGTTTAACGTAGAATCCGTCCAAACAGACCACAAGGAGCCTCCCCGTGCCAACCCCTGCCCGCGTCGTCGTCGTCCCCGGTGAAGCCGGCCCTCTCCAGATCCACGATGTGAACCTTCCCGATCCCGGCCCATATCAGATCATCGTCAAACAATTCGCGGGTGGCATCTGCCATTCGCAGCTCCACCAGATGCACCGACCGCGCACGGGCACGCCGCAGATCCTGGGCCACGAATCGACAGGCGTCGTGATGGCCAAGGGCGCGAGCGTGACGCATATCAAGGAGGGCGACCACTGCATGGTCACGTGGGTGCCCCGCGATGGCGAGCACGCCACACGTCGCCCAGACCCAAGCGAGATCACGCTGCGGGACGGCACCGTTGTCCGCGGTGGAGTGTTCACCTGGGCCGATATCACCATGGCGGACGAACAGTACGTCGTGAAAATCGACAAGAGCGTGCGCACCGACGTCACCTCGATTATTGGCTGCGCCGTGATGACGGGCTCCGGCGCGGTCTACCACACCGCGGGAGTGAAGAAGGGGCAGAGCGTCGCGGTCTTTGGCGTGGGCGGCGTGGGCCTCTCCGCGATCGTGGCCGCGAAGGTCGTCGAGGCATACCCCATCATCGCCGTCGACCTCGATGAATCGAAGCTCGAGTTCGCGCGAAAGTTCGGCGCGACGCACGGCGTCAACGCCTCCCAGGGCGACCCCATCGCCGCGATCCGCGCCCTCACCGGCCGCCCGGGCAGCATGGACATGATGGGCCAACCGGTCGCCGGTGTGGATTTCGCCTTCGACTGCATCGGCGTGCGCCAGACCATGGAGCAGATTCTCCCCGCGACGCGTCCCGGAGTGCTTGGCGCGAGCACGGGCGGCACCGCCGTCCTCGTCGGCGTCCCCTCGACGCCGGTTGAACTCGACGCGCGTGACCTCCTCGTGAACGAGAAGAAGTACATCGGCAGCATCGGCGGTTCGTGCCGCCCGGACCGCGATTTCCCGATGTTCCTGCGCTGGTTCCACGAAGGCGACCTCGACCTCGATGCCCTCGTCACCGCGCGCTACAAGCTCGACGACATCGTCGAAGCCACGGACGCCCTCGCCGCCGGCAAGATCGCGGGCCGCGCGATCATGGAGTTCTGAGATCCCGTGCTCGTCGTTGGGTCCGGGTCGCGTCGATGATCCTCGACAACGATGAGGGGATCCGCACTCCTCAGATCAGGTAAGGAACGTGAATGCCTGGGTCGTCAGCCGGAAAGTCGCGTGTATTGCGAGTGACGAGGACACAGTCCGGAAGGTCCTGAGCCGTTGCCCAAATCAGGGCATCGGGCGTATTGAGTCGTCGTCGTGTTCGGCGAAGCAAGATCGCCCGTTCAGCGATGCTGTCTGTGACGGAGATGATCTCGAATCCACC
>DAOTTM010000278.1:0-40009 GCA_034437915.1 Dehalococcoidia bacterium
AACCATGGACAGCGGCGTGTTCATCCTTCGACAGGCTCAGGACGAACGGGGGTGACAGGCGGAACGACGTGAAAATCGAACCAGGACAAGGCGCACGCAAAACTTTGACGCCCACCCCCGGCCCGGTCGCTGGTGACTGGCCTGACCATCCCGGCGCTTGCTCCCGCGCGCGCTACGGATTGGCGCGTTGCGGGTGCCAGGATCAACCTGGGGTCTATCGGCAGGCTTCGGCGAAGGCGGCGAAAAGCCGGCGGGCGTGCTTTTCGTTTTCGGTGAGTTCCTCCGGGTGCCACTGGACGCCGAATGTCCACGTGCCTTTTGCGACCAGTTCGACCCCCTCGATGACGCCATCGGGCGCCCACGCGACTGGTCGAAGTGCGTCGGCCACGCGATTGAGCGCCTGGTGGTGCAGGCTGTTGACGTCCAGGCTCGTGGCGCCGAGCACCGCCGCCAGTCCACATCCTTCTTCGACCGTAACCGGGTGCGTTGCGTGGCCGCGTGGCGCGGGGTGTTGTTGATGGGCTATACCGGTTGCGAACGCGTCAGGGATGTGCTGGTGCAGCGTGCCACCCATGGCGACGTTCATCACCTGCATGCCGCGGCAGATACCGAGCAATGGGAGGTCTCTGTCCGTGGCGAGGGCGAATGCCTGGATTTCCATGGCGTCACGTTCGGGCGAAACGCCGACGAGCCTTTCGTGGCGTGCCTCGTGATAGTACGCCGGGTCAATGTCGCCGCCGCCAGTGAGGACGAGACCACGACACTGTGCGAGGAGCGCACGGACGACCTCGTCGCCCATCTGCGGCGCGATCAGCACCGGCGCGACGCCCGCCGCCTCAAGGCTGCGCAGGTACGGCGCGTTGAGCGACGCCCGCCCTTCGCGCGAACCCATGGTGACGGCGACGAGAGGGAGGGAGGGCATTGGGCAATCGTATCAGATGGGTCGGGCATCCCATCATCCACCACGGTGCGAATCGGAGTCTCGCACGTGCGGCGTCGTCATCCGTTCGCCTGAATTTGTCGAAGGGACGGTCACATGGGAACAACCGGCAGCGGCGTGTTCATGCTTCGACAAGCTCAGCACGAACGGGTCTCTCGGTTGCGGGATCGCGAGATCACGTTCCGCAACTCGAAGGAGAATCGTTGATGGGCGACCGTTTACCGGAAGGTGTTGCCATGAGGGATACACTGGTCGGATGAAGTCTCTCCGCGCCGGTACCTACTTCGGGGTGCCGATCTTTTTCACACCCGGTTCGCTGGTGCTTTTCGGGGGCATCACGGTGCTCCTCGGGACCCAGGTCTACCCGGATCTGTATGACCAGGGGAGCACGCCCATCCACATCGCGATGGCGATCGTGAGCGCGTTTCTCTTCTTCCTGACCATCGGCGCACACGAACTCGGGCACTGCCTCGTCGCGCGGGCGTACCGCGTACCCGTGAAGAGCATCACGTTCTCGTTCCTTGGCGGCGTATCGCAGATAACGCGCGACGCGAAGACGCCCCTCGAAGAGCTGCTGATCGCGGGCGTCGGGCCGGTGATGAACATCGTCATTGCGCTCGGCCTGCTCGGCGCGTGGCGCGTCTTGCTGGGGACAACGGAGACGGCCGTCGGCATGGTCGTGCTCTGGCTGGCGACAATGAACGGCGTGATCGCCGTGCTGAACCTTGTCCCGGCGCTGCCGCTCGATGGCGGACGCATCTTCCGATCGCTTGCATGGATGGTGACGAAGAATCCCTCGCTCTCGACGCGTTCGACGGCCTGGCTGACGCGCGGCGTGGCCTGGGCGATGATGGTGCTGGGCGTCCTCGCCGTTTTCCGCATCGACGTCGTCATCGCGAACGACGTGACGGGCGGGGCGTGGTTGCTGTTCGTTGGCTTTTTCCTCGGCAACGCCGCCACCCAGGCGTTCTTTCGCGACAGACTTTCGACAGAGCTCGACCGCTACAACGCGGGTCAGCTGATGATGAGCCCGCCCGTGGTGCAGACCTCTGCATCGGTCGGGTCGCTCGCGCGCGGCGTGCTCGAACTTAACCCCCGCGTCTGCTACTTCGTTGAAGATGAGGGGCGGCTGGCCGGTATTCTCGGCGCGCCCCAGATGCGCCTCGTGCCCGTGGCCGCGTGGGACACGACCTCCGCCGCGCAGGCGATGGTCCCTCGCGCAAAGCTACAGGCCACGGCCCCCGATCGGGGGTTGGCGCAGGTGCTGCTCGAGATGGAAGCCGACGACCTCACGCACATGCCCGTCGTGGACGAAGGACGAGTCGTGGGCGTTATCGGGCGCGACCGCATCCTCGGCGTGCTCCAGAAGGCGGGGCTGCTCGGGAGGCGGTAGGCATCAGACGGGCGATGGCGTTCGTTGTCAGTGGATCGCGTCGATGCGAAGCCTCCATCACCCGACGCAAAGTGGCGCCGCGACACCGACCTCATTAATGAGATGCATATCCGCGCGGATCGCCCAGGCGTAGAGCGGTCCCGTGTCAACGATCGCGAGCAATCGCGTCCGCCCACTCCGTGGCCAGGATCTGCTCGGACCGCGAGGCTGTGTCCGCCTGCCCGCTCGCGCCCAAGGACTCAAAAGGCAAGACTCTCGTCCCCACCGGCTCCATTCCGAGATAGCTCTCGACGGCCCGTTTCACGATCTCGGAGGCCGTTTTGCTCTCCCGGCGGGCGAGCCTCCGCAGCCGCTCGTTCGCCTCATCGGAAATGAGTACAGTGGTGCGCTTCATATGAACATACTGCAATACAAGTTGCCGCTTGCCAAGACAAGGGCAACTCCGCTTGAGCGATGAGTTGATCTGGCTCGCGACTATCCCGCGACAGGTCCGCCGCTTACCGAACTAGCCCAGCTTTGCGGGCGTCGTCGAGGAAGCGTTGGATGCCGAGGTCGGTGAGGGGGTGTTTGAGCATTTGGGGGATGAGCGAGCCGGGGATGGTGGCGATGTGGGCGCCGGCCATGGCGGCCTGGGCGACGTGGAGGGGGTGGCGCAGGCTCGCCGCCAGCACGCGCGCACCGAGGTTGTGTGTCTCGACGATCTGGACGCATTGCTGGATCAGCTCCATACCATCGCCGCTGATGTCGTCGATGCGCCCCACGAAGGGACTAAGGAACGACGCCCCGGCGAGCGCCGCCAGCAGCGCCTGGTTCGGGCTGAAGATGAGCGTGGTGTTGATGCGAATGCCTTCGCGCGTGCAGCGGTAGATGGCCTCAAGGCCTTGCTCGTCGATCGGAATTTTGACGACGACGTTTGGGTGCCACGAGGCCAGCACGCGCGCTTCGGCCACGAGGTCATCCGCCGTGCGCGTCACGCACTCCGCTGAGATAGGCCCGTCGATGACGTCGGCGATCTCGATGATGCGCTGCTTGTAGCTCACTCCGCCTTCCTTCGCGAGCAGGCTCGGGTTGGTGGTGACGCCCGAGATCACCCCGTACTTCGCCGCCGCGCGGACCTCGTCGATGGAAGCGGTATCGAGAAACAGTTGCATGCAAGAAAGGATACCCGATCGGCAGGCACGGGGCGGAGTGGACTATCCCATCGATCGAGCCTTCCCTTTGCGTTTTTCCGCCAACACCGGTAGCGTGCGCCTCGAACCAATCCACACGTCGCCAATGGCCAAGAGCCAATGGCCACCACCACGAGGAGAACCATGGCCGGAACCTTTGAATGTCTCGAAATCGACCGCGTCGGCACCGATGGGCGTATCGGCCGCATCACCCTCAACCGCCCGGAGAAGATGAACTCGCTCTCTCAGGAACTCCTGTACGAACTCTGGGACGCGTTGCATGATTTGGAGGCGGACGACAGCTGCCGCGTCATCATTCTTCGGGGCGCGGGGCGCACCTTCAGCGCGGGCTATGACCTGACGCCCGCGCGCGGCGGCGCGGATGCCGTCGTCCGCCGCCACAAGGCCGTCGATGGCCAGGGCCGACGGTTGTCGATGGGCATCCGCACGGGCATGCAGCAGATCACGGACATCCATATGTACTACTGGAACATGGCGAAGATCACGATCGCCCAGCTTCATGGCTATTGCCTCGCGGGCGGCTGCGAACTGGCGATGATGTCCGACCTGATTACGGCGGCAGATGACTGCCAGATCGGCCATCCCGGACTACGCGGCCTCGGTACCAGCCGAACCGGGGTGATTTGGCCGCTGGTTATCGGCATGCGCAAGGCGAAGGAGTTGTACTACACAGGGTCCAGCGTGACGGGAATCGAAGCCGAGAAGATGGGCATGATCAACTACGCCTACCCCAAGGAAGAGCTGGAGGAGCGCACGATCGCCCTCGCGGATTACGTTGGCAACATGTCAGCGGACCACCTGGCGATCCTCAAGCTCAACATGAACCGTTTCTACGAGAACATGGGCATCTACTCTTCCGTCCGCAGCTCCACCGATCTCGACGCGATGGGGCAGTTCACGCAGGAGTCCTACACCTGGCAGGACAAGATGCGCGAGCAGGGCACGGCGGGCGGCGGCGGCCTCAAGGCGGCCCTCGATTGGCGCGACGGCCGTTACCGGGACTACCGCACGAAGAAATAGCCCGTCATCTGGCTCTGCCTGTTCCGTTCGACATCCTTCGGCGCCGCCTGATATCGTTCAAGAGTGAAGGTGAGCGAGGCTATTCGACTGGTTCAGGACGACGGGTGGTTCCTTGCCACAACTCGTGGGAGTCATCGTCACTTCAAACACCCAACCAAGCGCGGTCGTGTTACGATCGCCGGGAAGCCGAGCATTGACCTCGCTGTGGGCACGGCGCGCAGCATCCTTAGACAGGCAGGACTAAGACAGTGACCGTTGAACTACGCTACGCAATCGTCATCGAAAACGCCGGTCGGAATTATTCCGCGTACGTACCTGATCTCCCTGGTTGCGTCGCTGCAGGGGAAACGATCGCTGAGGTCGAGACCCTCATACGCGAAGCTGTTGAGATGCACATCGCGGGGATGCGCGAAGACGGGGAGACTATCCCCGTACCGTCCACGAGGGCGGCCTACGTGGCGGTCAGTGTTTGACGCGACATTCCCGAGGTCTCAGAGGATGCCGGGTGGTCTCGTCCTGTGGCACGTTGTCTGGGGTTAGCGCACTTTCCGCCGTCCGCGGAACGCGGTCGCCAGCAGGCTCACGGCGAGCAGGCTGATGGCGGCGGGCAACGGCCACGCGGTCGAAGCTCGCGTCTCGCCCCGATAGGCCGGTTGCACTCGATGTTCGAGTTCGGCGAGCCGGATCTGCTGCTCCTGTGCGGCCTTGATGAGCACGGGGATGAGTCCGTCGTAGTTGAGCGTGAGGTAGCCCGCGACGGGGTCCCTCCGCACCAACTCCGGGAAGACGTCCGCAACTTCCTGGGCGATGAGGCCGAGGTGGGACCCGTCGGCCCGTTCGTTCCATTCGAAGGTCACCGGGCGCAAGCGGGCAAGGTTCGCGGATTGCCATTCCAGCGGCTGGACCGCGTGCTTCAGGCGTGCGTCGGAGGACGTTCCGATGGGAAGATCGGAAAACAACCCACCGAGAAAGTACCCGCCCCAGCCGACCATCTGGTTCCCGTTCCCATTGACCCCGACGATCCCGGCGAGAGTTCCCCTGCCATATGCACCGATGCCACCTGCCGGGGAGTTGTCGGCCTGGAAATATCCGCCCACGCAGTAGCTGCCCAGGGCGAAGGTAGCGGGAGTCACGGGGTTCGTCCCGCAGCTGCTGCCGTTATTCGTCCCGTTAACCGCCGCATAACCACCCGACCCGTAGGGCAACGACGTTTGGCCCTGGACGCCTGTCCCGCCGGTGCCGAGGATCGAAACCCCGCCGCCTGAATTGGCCACGAGCAGGCCGGGCGAAGTGGTGGAACCAGCCCACTGCTCGCCGAAGTGGTTGTATGCCCCGCCACCCGAAAGGTCCGTCCCGCAAGCCCAGACCGCGCCACTGAATTTGGCGACCTCACCGTTGCCACATATGAGCCCGCCGAGGACGTCGTTGTCGGTGTTGTCCGCGAAGCCCGATGGCTTGGTGCTAATGCCGGTCCACGGCACGAAGTCCGTGTTGGTCGCATGGGCTGCGTTCGTCGCATTGAGCGCGTTCGTGGCATTTGTCGCGATGTTCGCGGTGAGGGCTGTCGTGGCGGTGTTTGCGCTCAGGGCTGTGGTCGCAGTGACCGCGTTCGTGGCGTTCACAGCGTTGGTCGCGTTCGTGGCGTTCGTGGCGTTCGTCGCGTTCGTCGCGTTCGTCGCGTTGACAGCGTTCAGCGCATTCGTCGCACTCAATGCAGACGTTGCGGTATCGGCGGTCGTGGCGTTGAGGGCCGTGGCCGCCGTCAGCGCGCTCGTTGCCGTCGCCGCCTTTTTCGCGAAGAGCGCGTACGGAGTCGCCGACAACAATTGGCGCGGAAGCGTGTCGAAGGACGGGTCGCTGCTCTTCTTCACGCGCACTTCAAGCCACCGCTCGCTTCCCTGGAATACGCCCGCGCCGAGGTTCAGCGTGACCGAGAAATACCCCTCAGCCAAAGGCACCACCAGTTCCTGCTGGAACCCAACGGCGCCCGTGCCAAATTCCGAATCAAAGACCTGGAACTGCATGACATGGTTGCCGGAGGCGGGTCCGCTTGGTCCGTCCAAATGCCCCTGGTACGTGAAGGCCTCGGTTAGCGGGGTGTTCACGCGACCGGTCGCGTTATCGCCGGCTTCCGCCATGACCGTGACCACCGACGCCGCCACAACCGCCGAAACCATCGCTGATATCAGAACCACCAGAACGCTCTTCATCGCGGCCAACCCCTGAAACGGATGGGCGGACTATAAGAGATTTTCGCCGGTTCAGTTTGCGTCGCTCATCGCAACGGGCGTTTCGGGCCCACGACGGCGACATCGACCACGACGTGCCCCGTGTCCTTGTCGATGCCTCCGCTAATCGTGACCTCGTGACCAACCGCCGTCTCGCCGCGGAGAAACGACTCCAGGGTCAGGCCGGTTTCACCGAGGAGAATGCGCGACGACCTGCGGATCTCGGCAACGACCGGGCCACGCGGTGTCTGGATTCGGAAGGCCGCGCCGTCGCGGCCGAGAATGACACCACGCACCGCCTGGATGCGCGGGCCCGAATTCGGGAGGGTCGTTGCCTCGGGTCGCACGGGTGGGGCAGTCCCATTCGGCGCAATGCCTGGCGGCTGCGAAGGAGGCAGTGCCTGGTCAGGAACGCGCAGCCGAAACGTGTCCGGTCGTGCGTCAGATGCTGGCCCCACTTCAACCCGTGCCCCGAGCGCAATGCTGAAACGCTGGATGAGTTCCTCGGCGGAATGCCCATCAACTGGAACAACGTAGCGCTCGCCGTTGCCGGCATCGATATGCACGCGTCCTTGCGTACCATCCGGCGAAATTGTGAGTACCGTGACCTTGCCGATGAGTTCCGCCCGGCGCTCTTTCACGTCGCGCAGCTTGAGCCTTGTTGGCAGAGCCTTCTTCTCCCCGGAGAGCGCGACGGTATTGGCGGCAATGGTGCGGTCCTTGCCGACGATGCCGCCAATCAGCACGGCCGCGCCCGGTGTAACGCTCGCCGCTTCGCCTGGCGCCTCGGCGTTCGTAATGGACGTGTCCTCGGAAACCGCGAAGTCGAAGTCACCGAACTCCGAATGCACCGTGACCCGGCCATCCTTCGATTCACCAACGACACCTTCGACCTGGACGTAGTCGCCTGGGGTTAGTACCTGGGCGCTCGCCGTCTCGACGCCGTTGAAACCGTTCTGCGAGAGGAAGAGGGCGAGAACGGCGAGAACGCCGATAGCCGCCGCCGAACCAACTGCCGTCATGCCGCGGTGCATCGCCAGCACGCCGCCGAAGAACCCGCCTCGCCTTGACGGAACCGCGACTGCTCGCGGGGCGTCGGCCCGTGAGGCGGCGATGTGTCGTTCGAAGCGCGCGCGGGCCGTGGGCATGGCCGAGCGGGCTTCCGCTTCTACCCCGCTTCGCGAGGCCAAGAGAAGCGACCGCGCCTCCATCAATTGTTCGATCTCAGCGCGTTCCCCGGGCGTCGCATCGGTCGGCACCGCGCCAAGCGTCAGCGCTTCGGCCAGCAGTTCATCGATGCGGTCGGTGTTCATCGCGCTACGTCCGTTTCGTATGCCGTGCCCGCGAGGGCCCGCTGCAGGGCCGCCAGCGCGCGCCGCTGGAGGTTCTTGACCGCGTCTTCGCTGCGTGCCATCACGTCGGCCGTCTCGGCAACGCTGCGGTCCATCAGGAAGCGAAGCGATATCACCGTCTGCTGGTCTTCGGTAAGGACCTTCATGGCCTGGGCGATGTCCAGGCTCAGGTCAACCCGCGGGGCTTCGTCCGGGGAGGGCGGGGCTATGGTGTCCACAAGTTCCTCCTCGAAGCCGCGCCGGGCGTATTTCTTGATGTGGTCCCGCGCGAGGTTGCGCGCGATGCCGATGAGCCATCCCTCGATGGGCACGCCCCGGTAATCGAAGCGATCCGCGCGACCGTAGGCGATTTCGAAGACCTGTGAAGCGATGTCCTCGGCCTCGGCGGCGCCACGCAGCCGGTATCGCACAAAGGCGAAGACGGCGCGGTAGTGTGCTTCGAATATCGCCCCCCATGCGTCCGGATCGCGCGCGGAAGCGCGACGCGCCAGCGCCTCGGCGTCCACACGGCCGTTTGCCGCCAGGTCATTAATTCCTGCCTCGAGTTCGCTCACAGCGGATGTCACTCTACGTATGGCCCTTCATGTGCAAAAGGTGACGGGCCAGGGCCGCGAAAGAATCGCCCGCGCAAACCACGACACGTACGCAAGGAGTATCGGCTGGCGGCCGCCGGACCGGAGTCCGGCGCTTTGAGACTGATGACCTCTGGGCGTAGGCTTCTCACCATGGAAACACTGCTCTTCGAACGCGACCCGGAGTTGCCGGGCCTCGCCACCATCACCCTCAACCGGCCGGACAAGCTCAACCCCATCAGCCTGCGTTGCCATGCGGAGATGCAAGACCTCTGTCGCGAACTCAACGACGACCCGGATACGCGCGTTATCATCATCACCGGCGCCGGGCGAGCGTTCTCCGCGGGCGCGGACCTCGGTTCCGTGCCGAAAGCGGGCGAACCACGCCAGCCCCCCGCGCGTGGACAGTGGCGGTCGCAGCTCGGCGAACGCTTGAACTCGACCGCTGGCAACCGCTCCTCGGCCGCCATCGAGGGGCTGGACCAGGTGACGATCGGTGCGGTCAACGGACTCGCGGTCGGTGGCGCGGTGGTCTGGCTCGCCTGCATGGACATGCGCCTCTGCGCCGAATCCGCCTGGTTCTCCATCCCGGAGGTGCAGCTCGAAATCCCTTTGACCTGGAACGCCCTCCCGCGGCTGATGCGAGAACTCGGTCCGGCGCGTACCAAGGAACTCGTGATGTCCTGTGAGCGCTTCACGAGCGCCCAGGCCGAACGCTGGGGCTTCGTCAACCACGTCGTCCCCGATGGCGAGGTGGTCTCTCGTGCCCGCGCGCTGGCGAAGCGGCTCCTCGCGATGGACCCGATCGCCCTCGCCCAGACCAAGTCCACCTGCAACGCCCTCGCCAACCTCATGGTCCCCGCAGAAGCCACGCACGCCGACCGCGACTACCTCATGCTCGCGCGGTTGCTACGGCAGGAGCGAGGGGACCGGTGAGTTCGAGGGGCTGCGTTTCAGCCAGGCGGATTAGGAACGCCAAGGCGTCGGCATATTTTGCGGACGAGGAGGTCGGGCAGCTCGGTGTGCCTTGGGATGGGTTCCCGGACTCCGGTTGCTGGATTCCACCACAGCGAATGCCCCGCGCCCTCGCGTCTTAGTTCACAGCTGTGCGCGCCCAGATGGCGAATCAAGTCCCCGCGTTTCATCCCACCGTGACAGTCGCCCGTTCGGCGCCCTCTGGCATCACGGCGAGACCTTCTTCGCGTAAGTCTTCAAGCAGCAGGTCAATGGCCTGGGAAAGGCTAGTGAGGGCTTCCTCACGGGTCTTGCCCTGACCGTTGGCTGCTGGCACTTCGGGCGAGAACGCTAGCCACCAACCTTCTGTTGGCTGGAGGATGGCCGTGAATTCATTCCTCATGGAAGAATTCTAACATGAAGCCCGGGCGACATTCTTAGTCTTTGAGTCCTGTGCGCCGAATGAGCATTACCCATTCGCCGCCGCCGCGAAGTAACCCGTGGCTCCCGCAAGGTAGGGAGGCCAACATGGCGCGGCACAAAGCGAGGGATGAAAATTGACAGACTCTTGCTCCCCTCGCCCGCGAGGCCGCCGAGTCGGGAGAGGGGTCGGGGGGTGAGGGCGCGCATGCAGTGTGACGAACGCTGATTCGGCACGGCACGCGCTACCCCCTCAGGCTCTACCGCCTACTGGCCGCGTGTCGCCCGGAAATGCGCCCGAAGACGGCGCCACGGATGACCGAACTCGCGCCGGGGTAGTTGTGGTAGAAGATCTCCCCGATCGTCTCGCCCGCCGCATAGAGGCCGTCCATCACCACGCCACGCGAATCGATCACGCGCGCCGTCGTGTCGCACTTCAGTCCGCCGAAGGTGAAGGTGATGCCCCCGGTGACGGGGATGGCGAGGTACGGCGGCTCGCTCAGGGGCAGCGCCCAGTTGCTCTTCGCGGGGGTGATGCCCGACGTGCGCTTGCCATCGAGCCTGTCCAGGTCGTATTCACCCGGTTGGATGGCGGCGTTGAAGTTGCCGATGGTGTCCATGAAGTTCTCGGCGGGGACATCGATCAGCTTCGCCAGCTCGCGCAGGCTGTCGGCGACGAACGGTGGGCCGACCGGCCGCCATGCGCGGGCGAACTCCTCGCGCTGGTAGGCCTGCTGGTCGAAGACGCACCAGGCTTCGCCGCCCGCCTGCTCAACAATGAACTTGCTGAACTTCACGTACGTGTGGTCGCGAAAGTCCTCGCCTTCATCGAGGAAGCGGTGTCCGTTCTTGTCGACGAAGATACCCATCTGGTAGTTGTAGAGCGCCGTCACGCCGCATTCGATCTTCGGCGAACGCGCGTCCAGCACCGCCGAGTGGTAGTCGCCCCACTGGCCCGCAGCCTGCGCGCCCGCATCGATCGCCATCATCAGGCCCTCGCCCGTGTTGAAACGGCTCCCGCGCAGGATGAGCGAATCGGCGAAGCGCCCCAGGTGCTGCACGCGCATCTGCACGTTCGCCTGGAAGCCGCCACTGGCGAGGATCACCCCGCCCTTCGCCTCGATATCGACGACGCCCTCGGGGGAATGGCAGCGTACGCCGACGATCGTCCGGTGCTCGTCAACGATGAGGTCGCGCGCCCCGGTTTCATAGCTGACGGTCCCGCCGATACCTTCGAGGCGGCGATAGAGCAGGTCCACCAGCCCCTGGCCGCCGGACTTCGGACTGCGACGGTACCCCGCCGTGTGCGGGTACCCCAGTTCCCATTCGAGGCCCATGCCCGTGAGCCATTCCGCCGTCTCGCGGGCGTTCTCGCAGAGGGTGCGGATGAGGTCCGGGTTGGCGCGGCCCTGCGAGATGCGCATGAGGTCGCTGTACATCTCCTCGACGCTGTAGTCGCGCGTGCCGAACTCGTCCGCCTCGTGTGGGAAGCGCATCTGGGCGTCGGCGAAGCGCGTGTTGCCACCACGGTTGGGACGTGGCGCCTTCTCGACGAGCACGACGGACGCGCCCGCCTCCGCCGCCCCAAGCGCCGCCGACAGTCCCGCGATGCCCCCGCCAACGACGACGACATCGAAGCTGTAGCGCTCAGCCGCGCCCGGAGAAGAGGGTGCGATAGCCATGCCGGGGAGTATAAGCCACCTTGGATTTGGAGGCCCGCCACGGACGACTTGAACGCATACAGACTCTGGCGGGTTTCGCCGCGAACCAGTAAAGTCCTCGACATCGCCAAGGAGCACCGCCATGACCGCCGACTCACGCGTGAACATCAAGGCAATCGTTGACCGGGTCGGGCCTATCGCCCGCGAACATGCGGAGGAATCGGAACGGCTCCGGCAGCTGGCCCAGCCCGTCGTCGATGTGATGATCGAGCAGCGCGTTTTCAAGTGTCTTGCCCCGCGCTCACTCGGCGGCCTCGAACTCGATCCAGTGAGCTTCCATGAACTGACCGAGGAGCTTTCTCGCGTGGATGCTTCCACCGGCTGGTGCGCGTGGATCCCTGGGGCCGGTGCGTGGGGACTTGGCGGCGTCGATGACGCGACCGCCGAGGAGCAGTATGCACGTCCGGACGCCTGCGGGGCGGGCGCCCTTTTCCCGTTCGGCCGGGCGGAGGTCGTGGAGGGCGGTTACAAGGTCACTGGTAGATGGCCTTATGCGAGCGGCTGCAACCATGCGACGAACATCGGCGGCTTTTGCAACGTCTTCGATGGGGACACGATGCGCATGTCGCCCTTTGGCATGCCTGAGATCCGTTCGGTATCCGTGCCCACCGCGGAGGCGCGGATTTTCGACACGTGGAAGGTGAGCGGGCTCGCGGGTTCCGGTAGCCACGACGTCGCGATCGAAGGGAAGTTCGTCCCGGAACGGCATACGCGGGCGCTTGGACCCGGCGGCGCCCGGGGCAAACACTACCAATCCCCGCTCTACGGGTTCCCTTTCATGGCGATCTTCGCCTCGCCGATTGGCTCCGTGGCCACAGGCATCGCGCAGGGCGCAATCGACGAAGCGATTCGTATCGCCCAAACGAAGAAACAGGCTATGTCAGAGGTGCCGATGCGCCAACGGGCCATTTTCCAGCTCTACATCGCGGACGCGATCGCAGCCGTGAGCAGCGCCCGGGCATGGCATCGTCAGGAGTTGGAGAGCATGTGGGCGACCGCGAAGGCTGGCCAACCCGTCGATCTCCAGGCACGCGCCCGGCTCATGCTCGCGAGCACCAATGCGACGAGGAGCGCAGCCCACGCGACCCAGCTTGCGTACACGGCCTGCGGTGGCTCCGCGAATTACTTGAATAGCCCAATGCAGCGCTCGCTGCGCGACGTGCAGGCGGTCACCCAACACGCAGGTACGTCCCCGAACAACTTCGAATCCGCCTCGAAGATCCTTCTTGGCCTGCCGCCGGAGAGTCCGATGATCCTGCTCTAGAACGCGCCTTTGAGCTGGATGACGGCCGGGCCGCCGATGACAACGAAGATCGCCGGGAAGATGAAGAACACCAGCGGGAAGACCATCTTGATTGGCGCCTTGAACGCTTGCTCCTCCGCGCGCTGGCGGCGCTTAGTGCGGATTACGCCTGTTTGCACACGAATGACCGCACCGATCGAGATACCCATGCTTTCCGCCTGGACGACGGAGTTGATGAGCGAACGCAGTTCCTCCACGCCCGTGCGGTCAGCCATATCGAGAAAAGCGTCCCGCCGCGCTCGTCCCATCGAGACTTCACGCATGGTCTTGGTCAGCTCAACCTGGAAGGGGCCGGAGACCTTTTCGATTATGCGCGTGAAGGCAGCATCGATGCCGAGTCCCGCTTCGACGGAAGCAGTGATGAGGTCGAACGCGTCGGGCAAGGAGCGCCAGATCGCCTTCTTGCGCTTCTTGATGCGCCCCAGCAACCACATGCGCGGTCCGTAGAATCCAAAGACCACCATCCCGCCGTAGACCAGCAGCAAGGTGCGGACGGGGGACCCGAGAACGGCGAAATACCCGACCATCAAGAGCGGGACGAGGCCCATCATGATGGCAACGATGACGATAAACTTGCCGGGCGAGATCTTGAGGCCCGCCTGGGTGATCGCCCCTACCAAGCGCGATTCGAGGTTCGATGGGAGCAGGCCCGTGATGCGACGGTTAATCGCGCGGAGCAGCGGATCGATGACGCGCGTCCTAAACGCGGCGTTGGGGTCCGGGAGGGCGTCTCGCTTGGCGCGGTTGTAGCGGAGGCCGCCCAGCCGGTCATCCATCGCGCCGTCCGAAATCGGCTTGTAGAGGATGCCAAAGAGCAGAAGAGTGACGAAGAGAAACGTCCCAAGAGCGATGACAATCGGCATGTTAGACCTCGATGTTGACGATTTTGCGAATGACCATGAAGCCCATGCCTTCCAGGACGAGCGCGGCCAGGAGAAGCATTCTGCCCAGCGGATCCGTGAGAAGCAGGCCGGTGAACTCCGGGTTCAAGACCATGAAGGCTGCGAACAGGCCAACAGGGATTCCGCCGATGACGTAGCCGGTGAGCCGCTGCTGAGAGGTGAGCGTGCGAATTTCGCCGCGAATGCGCTCGCGCTCGCGCATCGTGTGGGCGACGTTTTCGAGAATCTCCGCGAGGTTTCCGCCAACCGAGCGTTGAATCATGATTGCGGTGATAACGATGTCGAAGTCCGAGCTGCCGACACGGTCGTTGAGCGCGCCAAACGCTTGCTCGATGCTCGAACCCATGGAGATATCGCGGAGGGTGCGGCGAATCTCGATGGAGAGGGGCGCCGGAACTTGCGCTGCACATCCATCGAGGGCCTGGATGAGCCCGAAGCCTGCGCGGAGGCCGCTGGAGAGCATCTGTAGCAACTCGATGAGCTGATTCTCCAGTTTCCGCTTTCGCGCACCGATGCGCTGCTTCAGCCACACACCGACCGCGAAGAAACCGAGAACGAACCCGCCGATCGCCGCGAACAGGGCGAACTCTTGCATCGGAATGAAGACGAAACCCAGCATCCCCAGCACGAGGCCCACAACCAGGCGGACCGTGAAGAACTCACGCACATTGAGCGTGAGGCCGGCTCGCTCCAACTGCACCCGTTGCTCCGCCGCCCGGCTCACGGAGACGAGGTTGATCCCTCCAAAGCGCACCCCAGCCCGCTTGCGCAGGTTAAAGATCGCCGAGGCGCCGCCGACGGATGGCTGGGCGGGCGTCTTCAAACGGTCCAACCGAACGGTGGCGACCGCTCCGCCACTGCCATAGCCGGTGGCCCATATTGTAATGGTGAAGGCGAATACGCCGCCCGTCATGGCACTCATGATGAGGAGCATCATCGCTACCACTCTCCGAGGCTGCCGAACAAATGGTTCGGGATTTCCATGCCAGCAAGCGCGAACTTGGCGGCGAAATTCGGGCGAACGCCCGTCGGCTTCATGGACCCATGGACTTTCCCGTCTGTGTCCACATGGTCGAGTTTGAACAGGAAGATGTCCTGGAGCGTGATCGTCTCCCCTTCCATGCCACTCACTTCAGTCACGTGTGTGAGCTTTCGCGAGCCATCCTGGAGACGCGAAACCTGGATGAAGACGTGAACGGCGCTGGCAATCTGTTCGCGGATGGCACGCGCCGGCAGGTCCATGCCTGCCATGAGCACCATGTTTTCGAGGCGAGCGATGGCGTCACGCGGGGTGTTCGCGTGGACCGTGGAGATGGAGCCGTCGTGGCCGGTGTTCATCGCCTGGAGCATGTCGAAACACTCCTGGCCACGAACCTCGCCAACGATGATGCGGTCCGGGCGCATGCGCAGGCAGTTGCGAACAAGGTCACGCTGGAGAATGGCGTTCTTGCCTTCGATGCTTGGTGGCCGGGCCTCGAGCGTGATCACATGGTCTTGCTGAAGCTTGAGCTCCGCCGGGTCCTCGATCGTGACGATGCGTTCCGTATTGGGGATGAAGGACGACAACGCGTTCAGCATCGTCGTCTTCCCGGTGCCGGTGCCCCCGCTGATGATGATGTTGAGATGGGCGCGCACGCACATCGCAAGGAACTCGGCCGTCGCTTCGCTCATCGCGCCGACGGCGATGAGGTCCGACATGCGCATCTTGTCGGCACGGAACTTTCGAATGGTGATACAGGGCGCTTTGGGCGAGGCGGGCGGGATGGTGATGTTGACGCGCGATCCATCGGGCAGGCGGGCATCGACCATCGGGCTGGACTCGTCGATGCGGCGGCCCAACGGTGCAACGATGCGTTCGACGATGCGCATGATGTGTTGCTTATCGCGGAAACGGGCGGGGCTGCGAAAGATCCGCCCGTCGCGTTCGTAGAAGATTTTATCGAGGTCGTTGACCATGACCTCGGTGACGGAGGGGTCGCGGAGAAGCGGTTCCAGCGGGCCAAGTCCGAGGACTTCGTCGGCGACCGCCTCAAGCAGTTCGTCACGGCTCTGTCCGCCGAGCTGTAGGCCCTCTTGCTGAATGAGTTCACGAGCGGCACGGAGGACTGCCTCGCGTTGCTGCGCGGGGGCCATGCCCTCCAGTGCGCCATGCTCGAGTTCTTCGATGAGGAGTTCGTGCAGCTTGATCTTCGCCGCCTCGGCCTGCGGGTTGCCTTTCGCCGCAGCGGCGCCAACCACTTCCGGGTCACGGCGACGGTGTGTCTCCACGGGGCCAACGGCGGACTCGCCGGGAGTGGCCGACACGACAGCGCCAGCGTTCGCACGAAGCAGGCGCGGCGCAGCATCGCCCAAGGGCGCTGGAGGCTGACCGCCGTCCGGGCCATCGAGATCGTCCGCCGCTCCCCAACGATTCCGAGAGGGGGTCAGCTGGCCAGACGGACGCAGGCGGGGCGCGATTGGGGCGTCTGCTCGCCCGACATCATCTGGTGGAGATTGGCGCATTGGCGGAGCGGCGTTGATCGGGCCACCCGCGGCCATGCGCCGGGCCGGTTCTTGCTCATAGCCCGCGGGCGGCAGCTGCCGCATTTGCCCGCCCGCGAACTGGGGACGGGTCGGCGGCGAGGGCTCTTGGTCAGCCTCTTGGCCCTCGCCCACTGGGAAGCGGCGCCGTTGGCCAGACCAGCCGAAGGTTCGTCCGGCCGGGTCCTGTTCGTCCTGTCTTCCGCCTCGTTCGTCAGCCACTGGCGTGCCTCCATTTCACCGGGTGTCGGCCTACGCCGATTTCTTGAAGAACGGGCGAAGGATGTTGCCAAACCCGCCGCTCCCCTTCTTTTGGGTCTTCGCTTTGTTGCGGACGCCCGCCAATGCGCGCGCCATGTCTTTGATCTGGATGGAGGCGCGGCTGTTCGGGCGGCTCATGACGATGGGCCGCCCCAGTTGGGCCGCTTTTACGACTTCGTTATCCTGGGGGATGCGCCACCACAGCTCGGCATCCAGAGTGCGTTCGACATCTTTCTCGCGGACGCCGGTATCCATGCCGGCCCGGTTCAGGACAACTTTGATGCGTTCATCGTCGTTCCCGAAGCGTTCATGCAGCATCTCAAGGGCGAGGACCGTGTCCTTGATGCTCGCCATATCGAGCGTCGTCACGAGGAGGATCATCGTCCCCACTTCGATGGCGGCGGCGACGATCTCGTTAAACGTCCCGGGCGTATCGAGGATGACGAAGTCATGCGTCTGGGCGAGCACATCGACGACATCGCGGATGTTGGCGGCGCTCAGATTTCGCCAATCGCTCGGCCTTGTGGGCGCCGGGAGAATGCGGACGCCGGACTCGTGTTGGACCAGATACTCCTTGAGCGTTGTGCGATCAACGTTGTCCAGGTTGCGAGCAAGGTCTGCAATCGATCGCTCCACCGGGATGTCCATGGTGATTGCGACATCGCCGAAGCGCGTGTCCATGTCAACGAGGGCAACCGTCTGGTGGGCCTCCATCGCCAGCGCGACGGCAAGGTTGGACGAGATCGTCGTCTTGCCGATGCCACCCTTGGCACCAAAGACCGTGATCACCGTGCCCTGCGGCACGGGATCCGCAAGCTCGCCTCGACGACGCTTGTTCTCACGGTCCTTCTTTTCAAGGACGCGCGTAATGGAGCTTTCGACTTCATCAGCCTGGAGCGGTTCCTGGAGGTAGTCCGAGGCGCCGGAGACCATCGATTGCCGCATGAGGCGAATGTTCGACTCCGTCGAGAAGACGATGATTGGCAGGTCGGGCATGCCGTCGTTCAGCTTGGAAAGCGTTTGGATGGGCCGCACAAGGGGCTCTTCCACACGCATGAGGATGACGTCGGGCTTGAGCTGGTGTGCCAGCGTGAAGGCCTCGACGCCATACCCGGCGCTCGCAAGCACCCCGAATCCCAGCATGCTCAGCATCTTCTGGATTTCGGTCGTGCTCTCGCGGTCCGGGTCGATCACAATGATCTGCGGTACCCTCGCCATTCTCGTTCTCCTCCACCGTCGCCGCCCCATCCGGGGCGTGTCTGTTCGCACCCCAGCTCCGTCGCGGTGAGCCAGGGCGCCTTTGTTTGACCGGTTGTTTACTTCTTTTTCGTATCGAACACGTCCTCGACGTTCCAGGTCACCTGTCCGGTGAGCTTCGTAGCGTCGCCCTTCTGGCGGGTCATGATGCGGTACTGGGCCTGGTCGTCTTTGATGATATCGATGATCGCGATCTTCGCGGCCTGCTCGGGCGTGACGGCGAGGGTGATGGAGATGGCCGTTTCGTACGTGCCCATATCGCCCTCTTTGAGGGCCGTTGAGGCAACCGACCCGCTTGATGCCGCGGCGCCGGTTGTCGCCCCACCAGCGGCCGCTCGCCTGGCCTGTTCGTCGAGGTTGGGGATGCGTCGAACGAGCGTCTGCTTCACAGCGAGGACTTCGACGTCCTGGGCAATGATGCCCGAGAGGATCGTCACCTTTTCTTGACCGGTGAGCGGGTCCACCTGGCTGGTGATGGAGATTGCCAGCACGTCGACGCGGTCCCCTGGCTGCACGAGGCCACCGTTGATCCACGCTTCGTGCGGGACCTGGAGGCCGAGGGCGCGCATGCCGTCTGGCACCTTGTAGGCGAGCGTGGTCTGGTTCTCGAACGTCGTGATTTTCGCCGCCAGCACTTGTTCACCCGCAAAGAGCGGAGCGGTGGCCACCTTGCCGACGATATCCTCGCTCTTGTTCAGGCGGCCCTCAAGCAGCCCGCCAACCGGAACCGTCCTGGAGGTCACCATGTCGGAGACGATCTTCTCGCCCACTGCCACGTTCCGCGTGACGACGAGGACCGATTCCGCGCCATCTCCGCTGGAAAGCGATTCGTTCAGGCCGCCATCGCCGCCGCGGCTGTTCAGGAACGCGAACATGAGTCCCGCGCTGAGGACACCGAACAGGGCCGCAAGCATGAGGACCCCGCGGTTCCTGCCGGAACTGGATGCTACTGATGTTGAAATCGATCGTGCCACGTGTGACTCCTCCCCTACCTATATCGACCGTAGTGGCGCCCGCCTTCAGGGGGTCGGGCGGCTGTTCGTCCACTTTGCAGAGGTTTTACATTCAGACCGGGATGGAAGTTGTTACTTCGGCCACCAACCCGCTCCAGAATTCGGGCGTAGCGCCTTCCCAACTCCCCCCAAGGAAACCGCGTGAAGGGCAGCTCTTCGAGCTGCCCTTCACGCGGACTATCTGGTGGTCGCCGAGGTCATTTGACCAGGGCGATGTGTGTCTTCGCGGCGATGGCCGTGAACGCGGCCGCGAGGTCGGCAGTTGTCGGCACCGCGTAGTAGGTACCACCGCCGATCGTGGCGACGCTCTGCAGGATGCAGGGGATCACGCCGCTGCCCAACCCGATCGTGTAGATCGTGATCTGCCCGGCGGCCGCCCTCGTGGCTTCCTGCTTCATGTGCGCAATGGACGGTGTGTCCGCGGGGCAGCTGGGCGGGTTCGGCGAAGTGTCGCTGTTTGGCCCCGAACAGGAGGTTGAGTTGTAGTTCACCGAGCTATATGCGGAGCTTCCGCAACGCTGATTGGGGACACCGTCGCTGAGGACAACCAGCACCCGGACGGCGTTTGCGCGTTTGCCCGTGCCATCCAGGATTTGTCTCCCGACGGCTATGCCGTGGGCGATGTTCGTCCCGCCCTGTGGGTACAGGATGGCGTTCATATCCGCGTTCAGGGTGCTGAAGTTGCTCGTCAGACCCCGGATCAGGGTCGACTGGCTCGAGTAACTCGCAAGCCCGACCTTGTCGTAGGCGGCGTTGAAGAGCGTGACGAAGTACTGGGCGTTTGCGATCATCGTGTCGAACGGCTCATGCGGGCCGTTGACAGTCGTCGTGGCGGCGTTGTAGGAGATATTGTTACAATACGTCCCACCACCACGGTTCGCCCAGATCTCGGCGTTGAAGGCGTGGGCGTCCTTGGTCGTCGGGGTGCCGGGGGTGCCGAGTCCTTGGTTGGCCACCGCGCGCGTGACGACCATCGTGTTCGCGACCGCGTTGATGCTCGTTATTTGGAACAGCTCCGCATCGATCTTGATGATGCCCGCGCGGATTCCGCCGGGGACTTGCGTCCTGTAGGTGCTGGTCGAATTGAACGACGACCCGAAGTTGGCGCTGTTCGTCGCCGCTATCGTGCTGTTGAAGATACGAACATCGTTTAACTGGATCGTGATCGAGTTCACGCCTCCAGCGGGGATCGCGGCAGCAAGTCTCGGGAAAGCGAACCCTCCAGCCGGTGGTGTGAGCCTCCCGGGCGACATGAGGATGGTACTGGCCGTGTTCTCCACCTCCGGGTAGCTCGTGAAGCACATGGAACCGGAGATGTCGAGGACGACGGCGATATCGAGCACCTGGGATTCGGCGTCGCCAAAGGCCGACACGTGCCACTTAGGCACGCCGAAGAACTTCGCGAACCAGGTAGAAATGTCCGCGTCGCCCTGGACGCGCACAGTCTTGTTGCCGGGCGGATAGGTGACGGAAAAGACGACGTTCGTCCCGTTCGATTCGATGAAGTCGTTGTTGTCGTTCCAGTACGTGGTCGCGAACGCGGTCGCATTGGCGGTGCTGGGCATGCTCTGGGCGCCCGCCAGTGCGGCAGCGTCAACCGCGGCCTGCATCTGCGTGCGCGCCCACACGTAGCGACCGACATCGATGCTCAGGGCCATGAAGCCCAGGAAGATGAACAGGAAAAGGGCAAAGAGCACGAGTGCCTGCCCATCTTCCGCCTTCTTAAACGGCCGCAAAAGTCCTTTGCGCATGGAAGTTGTCTCCTTCTTCGGCGAGCGAAGGCGCCGCGGTTCATTCGAGGCGCATCGAAGAGTGCGCGGTGATGGCGGGCGTGGAAAGGCTGCCACCGATCAGGCTCACGAGTGGGCCGATTGGGGTGGCGAAGCTGAAGTTGTAGGTGAGATCGACAGTCACCGCCTGGCCGCGTGGCCCCTGGACGTTGCCGAGGGTGGTCGTCAGCCTGGTAGTCCCGAGGGGGCCCATGGCATCGGAGATGCGCGTGGTGATAGTCGCGGCCGGCACCTGTGTTGCGCCCACGCGTGCGCCCTCTCGCGCGGCGTTCGTGACCGTCAGCCAGGTGTGGAACGCGCGTCCGAAGTCCACGATGCCGAACATCAGGATCAACATCATGGGGAGGACGAGGGCGAACTCGACGAGGGTCTGCCCGGCGTCTGTTTGGCGCCAACGCCAAAGGTGTGGGCGCCGCGGCCGGAGCAGCCGAAAGCGACGATGGGCTGGAGGTTCCTGGTGCATCTGCATCCTCGGTTTCGGCGGCGGTTGCCGTCGGCTGGTGTCGCGAAAATGGAACAGGGTGGGGCGGGCCGTGTGTTGGACCACCCCACCCTGTTACTGGTTGAACGTTGACGGTTTAGAGCGAGCCGGTGACGGAGCCCAGGGTGCCGCTGATGCCACCAGCGAGACCGGAGAGTGCCCCGATGCAGACGACGGCGACGAGCGCGAGGATCAGGCCGTATTCGGCGAGGCCCTGGCCCTCTTCGTCGCGGTGCTTGAAGGCGATGACCTTCGTGGCTGCCCAGTTCTGAAGTTTCGACATGTGTGTTTCCTACCTCTTCCTTTTTCGGGTCTTTGCCCGTTGTGTTTGGCTTCCACCAGCGTGTTGCCCGGCCTCCCCTGGCCTGGTTTGGGCGGGCGGCTTTCGCCGTTCGTTCGCCGTCACCGGGCAGACCTCGCGTCCCAGTCCCGGCGCCCCCATCGAAACGGGGCTGGCTCCCGGTGCCTGAAATGTCTGGTTCCGGACGCTCCGTCGGTGGAGCTACCATGACAGTCGTCCTCCGCGGCCCCGTCTAAAGGTGCTTCACCTTCTGTTCACCGCCTTTCTCCCCGATCAGCGGAATACGGCGGGTCATCAATCTTTCTGCTATGGCCACAGATTCAATTCGTGCCGATATAGGGGTATCGGCGCGTTCACTCGCGCTGTTGAACCGACTCGAAAGGCTCGAAATGACCGCTGCAGCCATCAATTCCCGCCCGGTCTCCCGCTCCAACGCCCGCTGGCGGCGGCGCGGCGCCCAGGTGCAGGACGCGTTACTGGTCGTCGTCACGGCACTCTTCGTGTATGTCTATGGCAAGGACGTCATTACCGAACACCGCGTCACGAGCCTCTTCTTCGCCGTCGAACAGTCCATCCTCGTGTTGATGTTCCTCACCCGCCGCCGCAGCCAGGCCACATCCACGCGGCCGATAGACTGGCTCGCGGCCACCATTGGCGGTTGGCTTCCGCTCGTCCTTCGTCCCCATGGGGAGGCTGGCGAGGCCGCCGCGTTCGCGGGCACGGGCCTCCAGATGCTTGGCCTGACGCTCACCACGATCGGCTTCCTCGCCCTCGGGAAGAGCTTCGGAGTGGTCGCGGCGAACCGTGGCCTCAAGGTGAAGGGGCCGTATTCGATCATTCGCCACCCCATCTACTTCTCGCACACGGTCACTTTGGCAGGTTTTGTGTTGGCGAACTTCACGCCTCTCAATCTCGGCATCCTTCTCGTGGTGAGCGCCTTCCAGATCCTGCGTATCCACGGCGAGGAACGCGTGCTGACCGCGACGGGCGACTACGCCGAGTACAAGCAGCGCGTCCGCTTCCGCCTCATCCCGGGCGTGTACTAACGAGGGCCGTCGTTCGGCGCCTGGCGTCCCGCCCTCACCCGGGTAGGGATTCTGCTCTCCCGCGCGGTCGGGAGAGGGGAGCAAGAGCGACAGCGGTTGGTTTGGGGTAGACTTTGGGCACGATGGCAAATGCTCCTGTTTCCCTGATCGTCGTCTCCGACTTCGTCTGACCGTGGTGTTACGTCGGCCTCGTTGAGGTCGAGAAGCTCCAAAAGGAATACGACGTGGAAGTGCGGTTCGCGCCCTTCTTCCTCGATCCGAGCACGCCGCCCGGGGGCAAGCCGCGCCGCCAAATGACGAAGCCCGGCGACCCGCCCAGCCACCTCGAGTTGCGCGGACAGGAATCCGGGCTGACGTTCGCGCGCGGCCGCACATGGACCTCGAACTCGCACCTGGCGCTCGAAGCGGGAGAGTTCGCTGACGAACACCAGGGCGGGCAGTCGTTCCATTGGGCGATGTTCAAGGCCTATTTCGAAGAGCTCGAAGACATCGGGTCGATCGACAACATCGTCCGCATCGGCGAAACCGCGGGACTCGATGGTGCGGCGCTGCGGGAGGCGCTGAAGACCGGGCAGTATCGCCAGCAGGTGGACGATGGCATCGAATGGTCCCGCTCGATCGGCGTAACGGCCGTGCCCACGTTCGTGTTCGATGACCAGTACGGCATCGTCGGCGCGCAGGACTACGATGTCTTCAAGGCGATGATGGAGAAGCTTGGGCGCAAGCCCAAGACCTCCGCCAATTGAGCGAGGCGGACGCGAGGCCACGGGAGCGCCCGCGGGATCGATTCGGCAGACCGTTGCCATGGGGTTCGATCAGCGAAATCGCCCTGGAAGACTACGCATCGTTGTCGCTCGAAGAGAACCGGGCCCTCGGTGTCGCGCATTTCAACGCGGGGCGCTTCTTCCAGGCGCACGAAGCCTGGGAAGAGTCATGGCGAAAGGCGGAAGGGACTGACGATGAGGAGTTCTTCAAGGGCCTGGCGCAGCTCGGCGCAGCGTACACACACTATGCCCGTGGGAACGCCCACGGCGCCCGCGTCCTGCTCGAGCGTGCACTGGAACGCATCGGCTCACACGATTCGCCCCGTGGCGGAATGGATATCGCAGACGCCTTAGCGACGTTCGAGCAACAGCGAGCATTGTTCGCCCTCGCGGAGTCAGGCACTCCGCTGGCCGCGATAGCACCGCCGACCCTCTGACGCCAACGCCAAACTACCGTGGAACTCCCTCTTCCCGGAAAGCGCGCGCGTGCCGATAGTTATTGGTGAGCGCACCGGTATGTATTCGCGCCTCCCAGGAGCTTGAGCAATGGCATCAATCGCATCTCGGCGGAGGAATGGCATCGGCATCGCAGTGCTTCTGGCGGTGGTTGCCGCGATCGTGGGCGGCTTCGTGCTCTTTCAGAGCGGAAGCGCCGAGGGTGTAGACCTCACGACCGCCAATCTCGTCCCGGACGATGCTGGCGTGTACCTGGCCATTAACACCGACCTCGGCAGCAGCCAGTGGGTCGCCGCCTTCAAGCTCATCGAAAAGCTTGGACAAGACGACCCCGAGGATGAACTCAAGAACGGCGTGGAAGACCTCGGTGGCCTCGATTGGGAAGATGACGTTGCCCCCTTCCTCGGGGGGAACGCGGCCATCTATTTCAAGTCGCTGAGCATCAGCAACCTGGACGTGAAGGGCGCGCTCATCCTCAAGTGCACGGACTCGGGGGAGGCCCTCAAGGTGCTTCGCCGCCAACTGCCGGTCGATCTTTCCAAGGCGAAGCACGGGGGCGTTGAATACTTCACGGATGACGAAGGCAGCATGTTCGTGGCGCGCCTCGGCGCCCACCTCGTGTTCGCCGTCGATGAGGAGAGCCTGTTCGATGTGATGGACGTGGATGCCGGCAAGAAGAAGTCGCTCGTTTCCGTCGAGGGCTTCGGGAAGCTCCGCCGCGAACTGACGAACAACTTCATCGCCTTCCTCTATGTGAGCCCGGAGGATGTCGCCGGCAAGGCGCTCCTCGACGACGCGGAACTCCAGGACGCGCTCAAGGCGGCCGGGGCCGACGACCTCGTTTTTGAACCGCTGGCCCTGGTCTTCGGGGCCAAGACGAAAGGGTTCGAGTTCCAGGCGGCATCGCTGGGCAAGAGTGGCTCCATCAGCCCCTTGCTGAAGGCGCGCGAATCGAAGCTTGCCGCCCTGATGCCCGCCGAGGCTGCGATCTTCGTTTCCATGGCGAACATCTCGCAGACGTGGAAAGAAGCGATCACCAACGCCCGCCCGCAAATCGACGATGCGATCAGGCGCGATGGGCAATATCGCAACCTCGACGAGGCGCTCAAGGACGCCGGGCGACAGCTCGGGCTGCGCAGTGTGGAAGAGCTGATCAACCTCTTCAGCGGCGAAACGGCTGTTGGCATCTGGTTCCCAACGAAGGATGAGGACAAACCCGAGGTTGTGCTCATCGCGGAAGTGAGCGACGTGAAGAAGGCGGAAGACGTCCTCGGGAAGGTAGTCGCGAGCGCTGGCGGCGCCCAGCCCCGGACTTCCGACGTTGGTGGCGTCAAGGTAACCACGGTGCGGGGCGATGACGGGGAGGACGTGTCGTACGCGTTCAAGGGGAGCAACCTCTACATCGGCACCCCGGCGGGTCTGAAGGCGGGCCTCGAAATGAAGGAGGGCGCGATCGCCGATGACACCGCCTACAAGGACACCCGCGCACAGATCGAAACGAAGTTCGGCGCCTTCGCCTATATCGACCTGAGGACCGTCCTGCGCCTGGCGTCCGCCGGTGTCCCGGCGCAACTCGACGAGGCAGAAAGAGCGCTGAAGGGACTCATTCTCAACATAGTGGAGCAAGACGGCCTGGTCCGCTTCACGGGCTTCCTGACGATCGAAGATTGAATTGACATTGGATCGCGCGCGCCAGACGGGACGGAGTGGTCTTTCACAGCGGCTGGCGTGGGCACGGCTGGTCACGGGACCGCTGGCGCTCTGGGCATTCTTCCTGCCGCTCGCCCATGGGCCGAGCCTGCTCGAAGCGTACCGGTACTCCGGGCTCGAACTGGTCACGTTGACCGGGCGCCTCCAGACGCTGGACCTCGACGGCTGGCAGACCTTCTCCCTCTGGGGGCTGCGCGTCGCGTTGCTGTGTGTCCCCATAGCCGGCGCCTGGCAAGTGTTGTTGTCGCCCTTCCACAGCCGGCACGCCGCGTACCACGCCAGCGGCTGGTTCCTCGCCGCCGTAACGCTCGTCCTCGCGGCCCTGCAGATCGCCCGCAGAGGGTCCGAGCCACCGACGCCAGGTCTCGTGCTGCTCCTCATCGCGACGGCGGGCTTCATGACCGCCCGGGGCGCCACCCGGACGCGCTCGCAACCACTGTGAGGAGGCGCCCCGGATAGGGTAAACTCGTAGTTCATTCTCCCTGGAGTCACCCCATGGCTGAGCTCGGACAATTGTTGACCGCGATGGTCACCCCCTATACGCCAGATGGGGCCGTCGATTACAAGCATGCGCGGCGGCTGGCGGCGGCGCTCGTGCGGGCGGGCAACGACGGCATCGTCGCGACGGGCACGACGGGCGAGGCGCCGCTTCTCACAGACGACGAGAAGGCACGCATCTGGGAGGAGACGAAGCAGGAGCTGGGCGCGAATGGCACGGTGGTGGCCGGCGCGGGGACGAACGATACGCGCCACTCTATTCACCTCACTCGCCTGGCGGAGAAGGCAGGCGCGGATGCCGTCCTCGCCGTCGTGCCGTATTACTTGAAGCCCCCGCAGGAAGGGATCTTCCAGCACTTCCGCGCGATCGCCGAAAGCACGAGCCTGCCGGTCATCATCTACAACGTGCCCGGGCGCGTGGGCGTGGGCATGACCGTGGAGACGATCCTCCGCTGCGCGGAGATCCCGAACATCGTGGGCGACAAGGAAGCGAACGGGGACCTGGCTCATTCCGCCTATATCATGGAAGCCGCGCCCGGCTTCAAAATCTGGAGCGGGAACGACAACGACAACTTCCCGCTCTGGTGCATGGGCGCCTACGGCTGCATCAGCGTCACCAACCACATTGTCGCCGGTCAACAGCGGCGCATGCGCGACCTTGTGGACGGAGGAGACATCCAGCGGGCAGCGGCGATCCACCGCCGATTGGTCGCGCTCACGGATGCCTGCTTTGCCAACGGAAGCCCGAGCACAATTCGCTACATCCTCCGCCAACTCGGGATGGAAATCGGCGAACCCCGCCTCCCCGTAGTCGAACCCGAGGCGACCGTCGGAGCGAAGGTGATGGCGGAAGTCCGGCGACACGAACTCGATATCGCGGTGCGCGTCTGACCAGCAAGCGAAGGCTCCATCGGCCCTTGGCCACGGTGCGTGGGCGGAGAGCGGGTCCCGTCGATTGGGAAGTGGTCTGGGTTGGCGACGGGGAGACGGTAGCCGCGATCATCGCCGGGAGCCTGGAGGCGGAGGGCATCAACACGCGGACGGCCGGGAGCCGTGTGGCCGCTCGCGCAGGCGCTGGCTTCTCCACGTTCTCGACGTGGTCCGTTCTCGTCCGCGCCTCGCAGGCCGAGCAAGCGCGTGAACATCTCCGGGAGACGGGGGAGGGAACGAATGTCGTATCTGGCGGGAGCGTCTCGGGCGCGGACGTGCGGGCGCTCCTTCGGCTCACGATGTATGCGCTGGCAGTGTTGGCGGTCGTGGTCCTGCTGGCGCTGATTCGGAGCAGGGTGTGAACGGCCCCAAGCGGGGCAGGCAGATCGCGGACCAGCAGTAACTGCCGGGCCGGCAACCCTCCCTTACAGTCGGGCTACGGATGGGTTCCATGGACAGCCGGAGTAGAATGGCGCTATGTCCATTGAAGAACGGTATCTCGACACACACGCGGGTTCCGCGAAACTCCATGCCAAGGCCAGCCAGGTCCTCCCAAACGGCGTGACACACGACGCACGCCACCTTCGTCCCTTTCCCGTTTATGTCGCGCGGGCCGGCGGGTCGAAGAAGTGGGATGTTGATGGCCACGAATATGTGGACTACGTGATGGGCCACGGCGCGCTCCTCCTTGGCCACAGCCATCCCGTTGTGGCAGAGGCTGCCATGCGACAGCTGCCGCTGGGCACGCACTACGGTGCAAGCCACGCCCTGGAGGCGGAGTGGGCGGAGGAGGTCGTGCGCCTCGTGCCCTCGGCGGAGGTCGTGCGCTTCACCAGCTCCGGCACCGAAGCCACACTGATGGCCCTTCGTCTCGCGCGCGCGGCCACCGGGAGACCAGGCCTGCTCAAGTTCGAACGCCACTTCCACGGCTGGCACGACTACGTTATCGGCACATCGACCTATGGCGCCGCTGCGCCGGTGGGCGTCCCCGAAGCGACCCTCGAGAGCGTCGCCGTCGTACCGCCGGATATGGCCGTGGTTCGGGAAACGCTCGCCGGGCGCCCGGATATCGGCGCGGTGATCGTCGAAGCGTCGGGCGCATCGAGCGGCGCGGTCCCGCTGACGCGTGGCTTCCTCAAGGAACTTGAGAGCCACCTCCGCGCCCAGGGCATCATCTTCATCATGGATGAGGTCGTGACCGGCTTCCGCTGGTCAGTCGGCGGGGTGCAGCTGATCGAAGGCGTGATGCCCGACATCACGGCGCTGGCGAAAGTCCTCGCGGGCGGATTCCCCGGGGGCGCGGTTGCGGGACGACGGGACCTCATGGAGCGCCTGGAGTTCCCCGCGCCGGGCGTGAAGGCGGACAAGATCGGGCACCCGGGCACCTTCAACGCGAACCCGCTCTCCTCCGCGGCGGGCGTCGCTTGCCTGCGCGAAATCGCCGATGGGACGCACCAGGGGGCAGCAGACGCGCGCGCCAAAGAGCTGCGCGCGGGGATGAACACGGTCCTCGCCGAACTCGGGATGCGGGGCGCAATCTACGGGGAGAGCAGCGTCTTCAAGATCCTGCTTGGGGTCGATTGCGAACCCCTCGCGACCGATCGGCACGGCCTGGACCTGCCGCCCGCGCTGCTCGAACGCGGCACTCCGAGTGAGGTTTCGCGACAGATGCAGCTCAGCCTGCTCAACCGTGGTGTGTTCTTTTTCGGCAACGCCGGCATCGTCAGCTCCGCACACACCTCGGCGGATATTGCCCACACGATCGACAGTTGGCGGAGCGCGCTCCAGGAACTGCGCGCCGAAGGGATACTCTGAGCCGGGCGGCCACGCGAGAGTTACAAGCGCTCCGGACGGCGAGTTCGCCTTACGACCGCGACTGTTCGGCCTCGACCCACATCCGGGCATACTCGAACCCCACCCGACAGCGCGTATGTCCGCCTGAAGCCACGTGCCGGTACACTCGCATCATGGATCCCCGCCTGGCATTCGCCGTCTCTCTCGGCAAAGGCGCTGGTGTTGCGACGCGCCTCCTGCGGCGTGGCGGCGGAACGGCTCTTCCGGGCCTCGTCGCGACGCGCGTCGAACCGAACATCGTGTCGAAGCTCGGTCGACAGCTCAACGGCGGGCGGGTCCTCGTCAGCGGGACGAACGGCAAGACCACGACCAGCCGCATTCTCGCGTCGATCCTGGACGCCGCCGGGACTCCGTTCCTGCACAACCGCGAGGGTTCGAACCTGATGCGGGGATTCGCCAGCACCCTCCTGGAGGCATCCAACGCCACCGGGCATCTGCGACTCCCAGTCAACGTCCTTGGGCTGTTTGAGACGGACGAGGCGACCATGCCCGCGGCCGCCCGCGCGTTCGCCCCATCGATCATGGCGTTCACAAACCTCTTTCGCGACCAGCTCGACCGCTATGGGGAGGTCGATACGGTGGCTGCGATGTGGCGCGAGGCGTTGGCCGCCGCGCCAAAGGATTCGACGCTCGTCCTCAACGCCGACGATCCGTCGGTCGCTGAACTCGCGGAAGGCTGGACGGGACCGGTGCACTGGTACGGCATCGACGACCCCGCCTTCGCGACGGAAACGCGCGGCGCATTTGACGCGCGCTGGTGCCGTTCGTGTGGGGGCACGTTCTCGTATTCCCGGCGGTATTTCGCCCACGTTGGCTTCTGGGGCTGCGATGGCTGCGGGCGCTCACGGCCAACACCAGACACGGTCGCCAGCGATATTCGGCTGGGCATAGACTCGTGCACCTTCGCAGTCGATGGGCTAGGTGAACTGGGGATGCCACTGACGGGGCTCTACAACGTTTCAAACGCCCTCGCAGCAATTGCCGTGGCTCGTTTGCTTGGCTTGCCTCCGGCGGCGGTTGTGCAAGGCGTTGGGCGAGTCCAGCCCGCGTTCGGACGCCAGGAGGTGATCGAGTACGAGGGGAGGCCCCTGCGGCTGATGCTCTGCAAGAACCCGGCCGGTGCGAACGAGGTGCTGCGCCTGCTCGCCTCCATCCAGCTGCCTGGGGAGGGCCTAAACGTCGCCGCGCTACTGAGCGATCAGTTCGCCGACGGCCAGGATGTGAGCTGGATCTGGGATGTGGATTACGAACTTCTCGGAACGCACGTAGTTGCGTGTTGGTGTGGGGGCACGCGCGCGGAGGATATCGCCCTGCGCCTGAAGTACGCCGGTTGGCTGACCCCGAACGTTGTTGCGCATGACGTGTCGGTGCTCTTGCGCGACATTGTCGCGAGCACTGAAACGGGGAGCGATGTCTACGTCATCGCGACGTACACGGCGATGCGGGACCTACGGCACGCCCTCGGACGCAACGTCCGCGACGAGGGGTAACCGCGCTGGTAAGCTTCTTCCGTGGCACTTGACTCTGGCGCGATGACCCTCCGTGTGGCGCACTTGTATCCCGACGTGATGAACATCTACGGGGACCGCGGGAACATTATCGCGCTGCGATTCCGCTGCGTGTCGCGTGGGATCGGGTTCGAACTGACGGATGTCGGGGTTGGTGATGCGTTCGAACCCGTCGAGTTCGACCTTGTCCTCATCGGGGGCGGGCAGGACCGCGAACAGCGCCGCATCGCGGACGACCTCGTCGCAAAGGGCCCGGCGCTGAGGGCCGCAATCGACGACGGGCTGGCAGCGCTGGCGGTTTGCGGGGGCTTCCAACTCTTCGGCGATCGCTACGTGGACCACGAGGGGGGGATCATCCCCGGCATCGGCGTCTTCGACCTCGAGACACGCCACCCCGGCCCGCGCGCCGACCGTTGCGTCGGCGATGTGGTCCTCGTCACGGATTTCGGCGAGGTGGTCGGCTTCGAGAACCATGGTGGCCGTACGTACCTGGCTCCCGGTCAAAAACCGTTTGGTTCGGTGAAGCGCGGCTTTGGCAACAATGCCGAGGATGGGGGTGAAGGCGCGCGCACGAAGAATGCCTTTGGCACGTACCTCCACGGCAGCCTGCTCCCGAAGAACCCCGCACTTTGCGATGAGTTGATTCGAATCGGTCTGGAGCGCCGGTATCAGCGAGCGATCATGCTGGCTCCGCTAGATGATGAGGTCGAAGGTTCGGCGCACACCGCAGCGGTCCATGTCGCGAAGGGGCGAAGCCGAAGCGCGTAGCGGGCCTAAAGCCCGCGCAACTCCACGCGCTTCGTCCCTGCGGCCGTGATCGCGCCGACGTGGAGCGAGCCGGGGATTGACGCAAGGACTTCGTCCGCATCGCTCCTATCCACCATCAAGACGAGGCCGAGGCCCATGTTGAAGACTTCGTACATCTCTTCAGGGTTGATCTCGCCGCGCTGCTGGATCAGTTGGAAGATGGGGAGCACCGGCCAGGAGCGCGTATCAAAGATCGCGTTGAGGCCATCGGGCAGGATGCGCGGGACGTTCTCCACGTAGCCACCGCCCGTGATATGGGCGATGCCGTGGATCTTCGCCATCACGGGGGCGATAGCGCGGTTGTAGGGCACGTGCGTCTTGAGCAACGCCTCGCCGACGGTCTCTCCGTTGAGAATGCCGGGGCGCTCATCGAGGCGGCGACGGGTCTCTTGCACCAGTTCGCCGTTGGCGATGTTGAGGGCCGGACGGGCGAGGGAAAAGCCGTTGGTATGGAGCCCGGAGCCGGGGATGCCGATCATCACGTCGCCGTCGGCAACCCTTGAGCCGTCGATAATCGCGTCGCGTTCGACAACGCCGACGATGAAACCGGCCAGGTCGAACTCGCCTTTCGCGTAGACATCCGGCATGTCCGCGGTTTCGCCGCCGAGGAGCGCGCAACCCGCCGCCGCGCAGGCGTCCGCCACGCCGGTCACGATCGTGGTTTTCTGCTCGGTGGTGAGTCCGTTGCCGGCGATGTAGTCGAGGAAGAAGAGGGGCTGCGCGCCACAAGCGAGGAGGTCGTTGACACTGTGGCCAAGGATATCCGGCCCACAAAGGTCCAGACGGTTGGCTGCCATCTGCAGCTTCACCTTCGTGCCGATCCCATCCGCACTGGCGGCAAGCACGGGTTCCTTGTAGCCATCGCCGAGCCGAAACAGGCCGCTGAACGGTCCCGCGTCGGAGAGCACTTCCGGGCGCCTGGTACGTGCAAGGATGCCGGGAAGGCCTTTCGCAAAGCCCCGGCGAGCGATGAGATCGACCCCGGCGGCGGCGTAGGCGCGTTCTTCTGTCACGCGTCCAAGGGTACGGGGAATGGCGGTGACGCGCGAAAACGGCGCGGCGGTGACGTTGCCGGGTGGCAAACCGTCGTTCGCCGGACGCTCGTCGATGGGCCGGTACATTCGAACCATGAGTGGGGCGTGAAAGCTGCTCTGAAGGACCGACTCCGCTCGCCCTGAACTTGTCGAAGGGTGAGCACGCTGTTCGCCATCGTCGCGCTGCCTTCCATCCTTCGACAGGCGGCTCTGAAAATAGGTTCCGAGCACGCGATTTGCGACGAGCCTTCGTATTCCTCCATCGCGCCCTCACCCCCAACCCCTCTCCCGACTCGTGCCTCGCGGGCGAGGGGAGCAAGATCTTGGCGGCTTTCATCCCTGGTTGCGGCCATAGGCCATCGACGACTCAGGACGAACGGGGAGAACGTTGTCACCGGGTTCGCGCTCTCGCCCGGCGGAACGTTGGCGGCCTATCTCGGGTTCGGAATTGGGGCTGGGCAGCGTTCGCGACCGACGCCGCTGCTTGCCAATGATGGGGATGTTGCCTAGTCCGGGCGCTTGTTGATGATCAGCTTGTACTTCTGAAGGATGCGAAGGACGTCGCGCCAGGCGACGAGGACTTCTCTCGGAGTGCCTTTTCGGCGGGCGAGATTTATCACAAAGGTCGCCAGGGCGGACTCTTCGACCGCCATGTGCATGAACGATTCGGCGCAGAACTCGGTGAACGTTGCGGCCTGGTAGTTTCGCCGTGATTCTTCGTCGGTGCTGTCGGTCCCAAGGCTCATGCCAAACATTCGGTCAGCGCTATTTTGGCGAAGCACCTCCCAGGCCTTAAAGAAGAGGGCGCCGTCGTCGGTGAATTTGCCCTGCTCCGCTTCGGACATGAGGATGCTATCCACTTTCCCCTTGTTCGTGGCCTCTTCCAGCTCGCCTTTCAATAGTTCCCTTTGAAAGGTGCCGTGGCCCATTTCGTGGATGAGCGTGCGAAGGAAGTAGTCGCTGCGGACGGTGCTCACATCCCCTTCGACGTGCGCGGTCTTGTTCCCTTTTGTGTACATCCCCCGCAATCCTTTCGCGGTGGGAGAATTGAACTTGATTTGCAAACCGTGTTTTGTCGCCAGTTCGGACAGGCCGGGGTGCCCTTCCATGTGCTTATTCAGAGCGGTCACGTTGCGATCGGATAGCCCTGCTAAGCTGATGAGCCGCTTATAGGCTGAGCCCGAACCGGTCACTTTCAACTTCCCAACTACCGACTCCTGATGCATCAAGTTCACGAGCTGTTTCAAGCGGATGGGGTCAACTGTCGGTACGGTATCGTCCTTATAGGCCGCCCAGACCTGCGGAGCTTTCTCCTGGAACTCTGCTGCGGTCCAGCCGTAATCGAAGCCCAGTACCGCGATCATCGTATCGACAACCTGTTTCACTTGGCCTTCCGAAATCCCGCTCCGGGGAAGCCATTCATCGAACCACGCGAGCTTCTTGAATTCGGCGAAACTGGCGATCTCCGCACCGTCCATGGCAAGCTTTCGCTGGAGCGGGGCCGGACCTGGGGCCGCTCCCCTGGCGTTTACCAAGCGCAATACGGCGCGGTTGCCCACGGTCTTTTGGAGCTCAAGGATTGAGGCGTGGTCACGCTGAAGCGCCGGGGGACTCGGCGGCCGCGTCCGGACGTCCTGGGCTGTGCGGCGATTTGGCGCTGGCCGCGTGCCAACAACGACTCCGATCCTCGCCACCACGATCTCCTTCGCCGGACGGCTCCCACTTTACCATGAGGGGCGATCAAGGTTCGATCACGGGCACCCTCCATCTCTCAGCGAGTGCGGCGAGAAGAGGCGCGTGCCTGGCGATCACCCCCGTGGTCGCGGCACTGACGAGGGTGGGCAGCCTTGTTAGGCGGGCGGATCTGATGGCACAGCAAGACCAGTATCGCGCAGCCGGGCGTCCCAGCGCTCCCTGACGGTCGGGCTACGGAAGCGGGTCGGTGTCGATGGCGCGAAGTCCCAAGTCCTCTCCGCCCAGTCTTTTTAGGCGGGCGACGGGGGAGAGGACGAGCCAGAGGGCGCCGAGGGCGCTGACGCCAGAGGCGAGAAAGAGCGTCTCGCGGAGGCCGACGAGGTTGCCGAGGATGCCGCCGACGGCGGCGCCCATGAGCGCCGCGCCGAATTCAAGGAAGCGCATGTTGGCGAACATGCGGCCTTGGAGGCGCTCCGGTGTGACGGATTGGCGGAGGCTGATGTCGTGGATGTTGTAGATCGTCCAGAAGGGGTCGACGACGAGCTGGTTGGCGATGAGGAAGCTGATGCCGACGAGGCCGACATCGCCCGCGAGGGGCATGAGGAGGCCGCCGATGGAGCGGACTACGACGGAGATGGCCATCGCCCGCCCGAGGCCGCCGAGCAGGTGGACGCGGCTCGCCAGCCACGCGCCGCCCAGGGATGTGATGCCGCCGACGGCGAAGATCATCCCGAGAACGCCGGGATTGAAGCCGACTTCGCCGACGAGGTAGAGGAGGTAGACGACCACGAGCATCTGGCTCGCGAACGCCTGGAGCAGGTTTGTCACCGCCAACGAGCGCAAAATGGGGTTCCGCACGACGACCGAGGCGCCCTCGATTGCTTCGCGGAGCATGCTTTCGCGGTCGTGCGCGGGCGCCGGTTCGGGTTCGGGCGTGCGGATGCGCCAGATGAAGAAGGCCGAGCCGAGGAACGAGAGCGCGTCGACGGCAACGGCGCCGGGCGCACGCAGGAGCTGCACAAGCCAGCCGCTGACGCCGAGGCCGCCCACTTCGACGACCGAGGTGCTCGCGCTCACCTTGGCATTTCCCTCGACGAGTTGGTCCCGCTTGATCAGGGTGGGGAGGTAGGACTGGTAGGCTGAATCGAAGAAGACGCTGAAGACGCTGGTGCAGAGCGCGGTCACGTAGAGCTGCTCAAGCGTGAGAACATCGAAGAGGGCGGCAATGGGCACGGCGCCAAGGACCACGGCCCGCCCAATGTCGGTCGCGATGAGGATCGGACGGCGTTTCAGGCGATCGACCCAGACACCGGCGAAGAGTCCCACGGCGAAGCCGGGCACGAGCTGGCAGATGGCGAGGATGCTCACTTCGAACGCCGAGGCGTCGAGCCAGAGGATGGCGGTATAGGCGAGGGCGCCGCCCGCGGCGAGGGTGCCAAAGATGGAGATCGTCGTGCCCGACCAGAGGCGGACAAAATCGGGATGACGCCAAAGACCGGCGAAACGCTGGGTACGTTGAGACACAGGGAACTCCGGATAGGAGATAGAAGGTAGGAGTTAGGAAATAGGAGGGGTTTCGAGGGTCACGGAGGCAACGCACTGCGAGCCCGCGCCCGGGGGGTGGCGGGGTTGCAGGCGAGGACGGGGCGACGCGGGTGCGGCGTCGGGAGCGGCCCTCTAGCCCTGGGTGGAGGTGATGCCGGTGCGGTTGCTGACCTTCATGTCCTTGTGACCTCGCGGCGAACGGTAGCGTATGTAGGAGATAGAAAATAGCAGATAGGAAATAGAGGCGGGGGTGCGGCAACGTCATTGCCAGCGCACAGGTTTGTACTTCGTGGGATTCGATTGACAGTCCCGGACGGGCGCTCCCACCATGTGTTCGTGGTCTCGGGAGGGGCAACGTGTCCGTGCGCCTGTGGTCATTGGCCCCGAAGCTCGCCACCGCGGCGTTCGTTATCGCGATCCCGGTCTTCCTGGTGACGGCGAACGTGCGCTTCCTCGTGAGCGATGTGGGCTTCTATGAGAAGGGCCTGCGGGATCACAACGCGGTGGAGGCGACGGGTATCGCGTTGCCGGAGCTTGACCGCGCCTCGCAGGAGATCATCGACTACTTCGAAAACGACGCGGCCACGCTGCGCATCGTCGTGCTGAACCAGGGCCAGGAAGAGCCGCTCTTCAATTCGAAGGAAGTCCAGCATATGCAGGACGTGAAGCGCCTCATGCGTTTCGTCTTCCGGTTGAACGAAGTGAGCCTGGTGGTCCTGCTCAGCTATATCTGCTGCGTGGTTCTCTGGACGCGGTCGAAGGGGTTGCGCAGCCTCGCGCGCGAATCGCTGATGGGCGTCGGCGTGGGGTTCGCCGCCCTGGTGTTCGTCGGCGTCTTCGCGCTGACGGGTTTCGATGAGACGTGGAATCGATTCCACAAGATCGTGTTCCGGAACAATTCCTGGCAGCTCGACCCGGATACGGACCGCCTCATCCAGATGTTCCCGGAACCGTTCTGGCAGGGCGCGACGTATCTCGTGGGCGCGCTGACGCTGGCGGAAGTCGCGGTGATCGTGCTGACGGCGACGGTTTACCTGTTCGCATCGCGTGGAGAGGCGGTTGTCGCCGGGGGAGGCCTCGTTCGGCCTCTTCCCGTGGCGCGGGCCGCCACGCGCGAATCGGAACCGCGAGCATAGAGCACGCGCGTGGGCGTCCGGCGGGTGCGGCGGTTCTCAGAACTTTAGAACTTTCCTAGTTCCCGCAGGCGCAGCCGCCACCGCCGCCGCAACAGCCACCACCGCCGGAGGGCATCTCCTCCATGGCGACACCGCCACCGCTGCGCGACATCGCGAAGACGGAGATACTGCGTTCGGCGGCGTGTCCCTCGGCGCACTTCACTGGCGCTGATGCCTGGGACATGGGGCGACGCTGTTCGAACTTGTTGCGGCAGGTTGGGCAGAAGTATTCGTAAATGGCCATGAGCCGAGTATACACCGGAGAGCAGTCGGCGGCGCTTAACCAGGTGCGCGGGCTGAACAACCCGGCGCTTGCTCGCGCGCGCTACGGAAGGCGGTGGAACCCCGAACGGTGTCGGCGTTTGCTGGGCGGGCCGCGTCCTCTATCCTTGGCCCATGCACGAGCCAGAATTCGCGTGGTTTCTTCCAACTTCGGGCGACCTGGAGTCGTTCGGTGACCCTGCCACGAACCGGCCGGCGACAGCGGAGTACCTGGCCCAGATCGCGCGGGCCGTCGAAAAGAGCGGTTTCAGCAGTGTCCTCGTGCCCGTGGGCGATGCCTGCCAGGACGCGTGGGTTGTCGCGAGCCTGCTTGCGCCGCAGACGAAGACGCTGAAGTTTCTCGTGGCCGCGCGACCAGGGTTCATCGCACCGGTCGTGGCTGCGAAGATGGTAGCGACCTTCGACCAGCACACAAACGGACGGATTTTCGTCAACGTTGTGACCGGTGGGTTCCCCGCGGAACTCGCGGCCGATGGCGATTTCACCCCACACGACGAACGCTATGCCCGCACTCGCGACTTCATCCATGTGATGAAGAAGTACTGGACAGAGCGGAGCTTCGACCACAATGGCCCCTACTACCGCGTCGAAGGGTGTCGGCCCCTTGTTCGGACGCTGACGAAGCCCTATCCACAACTGTACGCGGGCGGCGCGAGCGATATCGCCGAGGACATCTTCGCGGAGGAGGTCGACTGCTACCTGCTCTGGGGCGAGACGAAACCCCAGATGGCGGAACGCATGGCGCGGATGACAGCGAAAGCGGCGGCCCTGGGGCGGACCGTGCGGTTCGGCGTGCGTCTGCATGTGCTTTCGCGCGAAACCGAAAGGGAAGCCCACGCCGCGGCGCAGCACGTCATCGAAGGCGTGTCCGATGATCAGGTCGCGCGCGCCCAGGCGGTGTTGACGCAGACAGACTCAGCGGGCGAATCACGCCAGCGCGCCTTCGTTACGAACGACGACCTCTGGCTCGAACCGAACCTCTGGGCGGGCATCGGCCAGGTTCGCCGGGGCATCGGACTCACGGTCGTGGGTTCGCACGAACAGGTTGCGCGAAAGTTCGTGGACTACACGGACATGGGCCTGTCGTATTTCATCCTCAGTGGGTATCCCCACCTGGAAGAGGCCAGGATCGCTGGCGAATCCTGGTTGCCACTGTTCCACGGGCTCATCGCGGCACGAAGGTTGAGCCTCGCAGCGGGGTAGACTGGGCGGCCGGACCCATCCGGAAATCGAATGCGGAGATGCAGGATCGAACACGCGACCGGTGCGGCGGGCTGACCATCCCGGCGCTTGCTCACGCGCGCGCTACGGACGGTGGGTTCGGAGCTGCGAGGCCGCTTGGGCGGCCGGACCAATCTGAAACGGGCGTGTTCGACGTAGATCGTTCATACTGGGTGAACGACAGAGGAAGGTGAGTCTTATGACCACTGCAACGGAAGACCGCGACGAAAGCCGATTGGCCCCCGTGAACGTCATGCGCGGTGGCGAGATGATCTCGATGCCGCATTGCAAACGCTGCAAGCTCGTCTATCTCACGACCAAGTCGACCAGCGAACTCCGCCTCACGTACTGTAGCTTCCTTTGTGAGCTTGGCGACCTTGGGTTCAGTATCTCGGGTCTCGAACATATGGAACGAGCTGTGAAGCCCGTCGTCGATGTCGCTCCCGAAGCGCCGCTCGCTACGGCCTGACCCGCCCTAGATCACGCCCCCCGTCCGCAGTTCAGCTATTTCCGTGTTCCCGAATCCCATCTCGCGAAGGACTTCGTCTGTGTGTTCGCCGATCTCTGGCGCATGCAGGATGCCCGTTCGCCCAAGCCCGTCCACGTTCACCGGGTGGTTGATGACCAGCGGCGACGGCACGCGCGAATCGCGTGGGGGTTCGACCGCGCCGATGGCGCGAAGTTGTTCGTCAGCAGGCAGATCCTCGATGTGGGCGACGAGACTGACGGGGACGTCGGCGGCGCGGAAGGTCGCCATCCACTCTGCCGCCGTGCGCGTGACGAACATGGCAAGCAGCGCCTCGATCAGCTCAGGCAGGTGGGACATTCGGACCTCGGGTTCGGCGAAGCGTGGGTCCATGAGGATATCGGTGGCTCCCGCTGCGATGAGCAAGGCGTCCAGTTCGGCTTGCGTGCGGACCATGTAGAGCTGGAGCAAGCGCCCGTCGGAGGTTTCATAGAGCGTGCGGTTGGGGCTGATGATGGGCGTCTGGTTGCGGCGGGCAGCGATGATATCGGCGCCGGTGAAGGCGCCCTGGGCGACACAGGAGTTCGACCAGAGGCCGTTGGCGAGCAGGCTCGTGTGGACCTTGCCACCCTTGCCCGTGCGTTCGCGACGCAGCAGAGCGGTTACGATGGCAGCATAGAGCGCAACGGCGGTGGGATGGTCGCCCATGCCGGGTGTGGACATGCCGGGGACGGCGCCGGGGGAACGCACGAGATCCATGAGGCCGGAGCGCGCCCAATAGGCGACGCCGTCAAAGCCTTCACGGTCCGATTCGGGGCCGACTTCGCCGTAAGCGGTGAGCGAGGCGTAGATCATGCGCTCGTTGAGGGGAGCGAGGTCTTCATACGTCAGCCGCAGCTGGCGGCGCATTGGGGGCGGCTGGTTCGTGACGTAGACATCGCATTCGCGCACGAGGCGCATGAGGATGTCGCGGCCTTCGTCGCTCTTGAGGTTGAGGGTGATGCCGCGCTTGTTCCGCGCATCGAGCAGCCAGGCGTAGTTGATGGGCGCGGCGGCGACCATCTGGCGATAGCCGTCGCCCACGCCGGGCTGCTCCACCTTGATCACGCTGGCGCCGAAGTCCGCGAGGATGGTGGCGGAGACCGGCCCCGCGATCCAGGTGCCGACGTCAAGCACCTTCAGCCCCGCGAACAACAGGTCGGAGTCGTCTGCCATATTTCCACCTCTGGCCCGGCTAGCCGAATCGAACGGCGATTGGGGTTCAATGCGGACGATACCGGACCCGGAGACCGAAGCAAGTTCGTTACACTTCCGAGACATTCGTGACGGACGGCGTTCGTACCATCCCTCCTCATGAACACGATTGCCAGATTCGCACTGCTCTTTCCCGCCATCGCTGC
>DAOTTM010000279.1:0-2563 GCA_034437915.1 Dehalococcoidia bacterium
AACCATGACCACCTCGCCGTCAACGTCGCGCAAGCCGTCCGCCCCACGTGCACACGGCTCGATGCATGTGAGTTCGCCTATCGAACCAGGTGCGTTCCCGTGCGTTCGCATGCGTTGCCCGTTTGAATTTTCTTTTGTCGCATCACCACGGGACGGGGCCACGGACCCATCACTCCCCTTCTCCCGCGAAGTCGGGAGTAGGGGTCGGGGGATGAGGGCGGGATGCCGGGCCACGGAGTGATCGGCGTCGTGTTCATCCTTCGACGGGTTCAGGACGGACACGTTGGTCCGGGGGGCCTGGGAGCGTTCGGCGCCGGGCGGCAGGCCCTCACCCCCGGCCCCTCGCCCGCGAGCCGCGAGTCGGGAGAGGGGAGAAAGATCCCACACAACCATGGCGACATCGCTGAAGGTGTATGCACCCGTGCCGTGGTCCGCGCAGACCTCGTGGCGACTGGGAAAGCGCCCGGCGACGACATCGACAGCGGGCGACGCCACGCCCGCGCCGGGTATACTGGATCGAACCTCCTCGGGGAGCGATTGGCATGCTGTTCAATGTCTCTTCTTTGTTGCGGGAGCACCTGGGCGCGGAACGCAACTACGACCTGGAGCGGGCGCCACCGATCCATCGCGGGACGGCGAAGCTGACGCGGACGCCGGACGGGGTGCTGGTGCAGGTGCGGGCGGAGCTAATCATCGATTCGGTCTGCAGCCGCTGCCTCGCGCCGTTCGGATACGAGACGGAGATCCGCTTCGACGAGACCTTCCACCAGCAGGTCGATGTCGTGAGCGCGCGGAAGCTGGCGGAACCCGCGGACCCGGAGACGTTCCTCATCGACACGCACCACATCATCGACATTACGGAAGCGGTGCGGCAATATAGCGAGACGGCTGTAGAGATGCAGCCGCTTTGCCGCCCCGATTGCCCGGGCATCTGCCCGGTGTGCGGCAAGGATCTGAACATGGCACCCTGTAGTTGCGACCGCGAACCGAAGGACTCCCGATGGGCAGCTTTGGCGGCACTGAACTAGCGATGGGTAACGATTTGAAGGAGTCCGTCCATGACCCCGCTGCCAAAGCGAAAATACCCGAGTTCCCGCCAGGGCAAACGGCGCAGCCATCTGCGAATGAAGATGCCGCACGTCATCGATTGCCCGAATTGCAAGGCGCCACAACTGGCGCATCACGCCTGTCCGATCTGTGGGAAGTACCGTGGCCGGGACGTGATAGCGATGCCGGACGCGGAACTCGACAGCTAACGGCCCCTCAACACGACTTGTCCCCCTTCGCGCACTTCACCGACCCGGTTCGCCGTGATCGCGCGTTCGTTTTCCCGGGACAGGGAGCACAGTCCGTGGGCATGGGCAAGGATTTGTACGAATCCTTCCCTGTCGCGAGAGAGATCTACGACCGCGCGGACGAAATTCTCGGCTTCAGACTGAGCAAGATCTGCTTCGAGGGTCCCGAGGAAGAGCTCCAACAAACCAACAACTCCCAGCCGGCAATTGCCGTGACGAGCCTCGCCCTCCTTCGTGTCGCACTTGAAGTGTCGCCCGAACTGCAGGCGCGACCAGCTTTTGTCGCCGGGCATTCGCTCGGCGAGTACTCGGCCCTGGTGGCTGCGGGCGCCCTGCCTTTCGATGAAGCGATTCGCCTCTTGCGCAAACGCGGCGAACTCATGCGCGCGGCTGGCGAAACACACCCTGGCGCAATGGCGGCCGTCCTCGGGCTTGAAATCGCGGATTGCGAAGATATCTGCCGCGAATCCGGCGCCGAAGTCTGCAACATCAATGCCCCCGGCCAGATCGTGATCGGCGGGCGACGTGAGGCGGTAGTGCGCGCGATGGACTACGCCAAGGCACGTGGAGCAGCCAAAGTCATCGCCTTGAGCGTGAGCGGCGCCTTCCACAGCTCGTTGATGCGGCCCGCCGCAGAGGGCATGGTGCAGCTAGTCGGCCAGGCCGCGATTTCCGACCCCATAATCCCGGTCATCGCGAATTGCACTGCCACGCCGATCCTCCATGAGCTTGCCATCCGCAATGAGCTCATCGACCACATATGCCGTCCCGTGCAATGGAGCAAGACGGTGGACTACCTGGGCGCCCAGGGCGTCGAACAGTTTATCGAATTCGGTCCCGGGCGCGTGCTCACAGCGATCATCAAGCGCATGTTGCGCAAATCCAACTGTGTGAACGTGAACGACGCGGCCTCTGTCTCCGTGAAGATGTAGACTTCAGGGCATGGAACTGGACGGAAGAGTCGCGCTCGTCACGGGCGGATCTCGGGGAATCGGGCGGGCGATCTGCCTGGAACTCGCGCGTCGGGGTGCGAGCGTCGCCGTGAACTTCAACACGAACGGGGCGCTTGCCGAGGCCGTGGTCGCGGAGATCGCGGGGGCGGGCGGCGCGGCCGTGGCTGTCGGCGGCGATATTTCGAACGCCGACGCGGCGGCGGCGCTCGTCAAGACCACCGTCGAGAAGCTTGGCGGGCTGGATATCGTCGTGAACAACGCCGGGATCACGCGCGACGGGCTGCTGATGCGCATGAGCGAGGCCGACTGGGACGC
>DAOTTM010000280.1:0-8151 GCA_034437915.1 Dehalococcoidia bacterium
CCTCACGTGGTCCGGGAAATAACAATGGGCGCCAGACGCAGGAAGGGCAGCCAATTGGCTGCCCTTTGTGACGCCGACTCCACTGCTGTGAGCAAGCTTAGGCGAGGGCCGCTTTCGCCTGGCCGGCGAGCTTTCCGAAGACATCCGGCTCGGTGACGGCAAGGTCCGCAAGCATCTTGCGGTCGAGCTCGATGCCGGCCACCTTCAGCCCGTGAATCAGGCGACTGTAGCTCAGGCCGTGCAACCGCGCGGCGGCATTGATACGCATGATCCAGAGTTCCCGGAAGTCGCCCTTGCGGTCGCGCCGCCCGACATAACTGTAACGGAGGGCATGCAACATGCTCTCATTGGCGCGCTTGATCAGGCGATGGCGCTGACCAGCATGGCCCGCGGTCAGGCCCAGGATCTTTTTGTGGCGACGATGCGACGTAACGCCGCGCTTAACTCGGGTCATGGCCAGCTACTCCTCAGGGTTTGGTCCGTGCCTAATCCTGGCCGGCCAGCATGCGCTTGACGCGCTTGACGCGGGTGGAATCGAGTTCCACGGTGCGCCCGAAGAGGACCGTCACCGGCCCCCGTTTGTTGCGGCGAAAGTGGTTCCGCGCCCCATACATTCTCATGATCTTGCCGCCGCCAGTTACGCGAAAGCGAGACGCGGCGCCCTTGTGGGTCTTCAGTTTCGGCACGGTTACTCTCCTGTTGAGAGGGCGACGACAGCAGCCTCTTCGACATCGTCATCGCCCGACTCATCGTCGTCATCATGTTCGTCGGCTTGGTCGTCGTCTTCCTCATCCAGCACGGGGGCTGCAAGGGCGGCGGCGGCCACCAACTCGTCGTCATCTTCGTCGATCACCGTGGTCTCCGTCCCCGCGGCTGCCGCGGCGGCTTTCGCCTTGGCGGCAATCTTTTTCTTGTCCGGCACGAGGATCATGGTCATATGGCGACCTTCGAGCATCGCGTCTTTTTCCATCGTCGCGACTTCCGAAAGGGTGCCCCAGACACGATCCAGCAGGTTTTTCCCAATCTGGGGGTGAACAATTTCGCGGCCCCGGAACATCACCGTGACCTTGACCTTGTCTCCCTGCTTCAGGAGTTTCGCGGCGGTGCGCGTCTTGAAATCGATATCGTGTTCATCGATCTTCGGCTTCATACGCACTTCGCGAAGCTGCATGTTGACCTGGTGCTTCTTTGCCTCCCGGTCCTTTTTGGACTGTTCGTATTTGAACCGGCCAAAGTCCATGAGCCGACACACCGGGGGTTGGGCCTGGGCGGCCACTTCCACGAGATCGACATTTCGCTGACGCGCCATGGCGATGGCTTCGGAGGTGCGCACGACGCCCACCTGGTGGCCCTCTTCATCGATGAGGCGGACTTCCGGAACGCGGATGCGTTCGTTAATCCGGGGTTCGGGTGCTACTGGCTTTGGTGGAGCTTTGGATCGTTTGCGCAAACTACTTCCCAAGAAGATTCAGACGGTTACCAATGTTACCAGCCGGTTGGCGATCTGTATATGCGCTTATCAGACCTGAACGTAGGATGGGCCGGTGCCAACGATCCGCAAAGCCGTGATCCTCGCCGCGGGCCTCGGCACGCGCATGCTTCCTGCGACGAAGGCCGTGCCCAAGGAATTGCTCCCGGTCGTCGATAAGCCGTTGATCCAGTACTCCGTTGAAGAGGCCGTGGGCGCAGGTATTTCCGAGATCATCTTCGTTATCGCTCCGGGCAAGGAAGCAATCCGTGAGCATTTTTCGGCGATGGGCCGTATCGCCCAGCATGCCCAGGCGATGGGCGACGAACGCCTCCTCGCGCTCGTTGAAGCACCGGCGCAGCTCGCCACTTTTCACTACGTCTATCAGGAGCGGGCCCTGGGAATCGCCCATGCGGTTGCCTGTGCGCGCCTGCTCCTGGAGGGCGAACCATTCGCGCTCATGTTCCCCGACGATCTCATCGTGTCGGAGGAACCGTGCCTTCGCCAACTCACTCGCGCCTGGGAGGCGCTTGGCGGCAGCATGATTGCCGTCCAGGATATCGCTCGGTCGGAGACTTCTCAGTACGGCATTGTTGATGTTGTCAACTCGGGCAATCCCGCTGCGGTGCGGGGACTCGTGGAGAAGCCTTCTCCGTCGACGGCGCCGTCGACGCTCGGGATTGTTGGGCGGTACATCCTCAGCGAAACGACTTTCGCCCACATCGACCGACAGACCCCAGGAGCGAAGGGCGAAATGCAGATCACCGATACCCTGGCAAGCCAGGTTGCTGCCGGCGAACCGGTCTCCGCGTTCCGTTTCGCGGGGCGACGCTTCGACACTGGCAGACCTGTGGGTTACCTTTCGGCTTCGATCGCCGTCGCGCTTGAGCGTTCAGAGCTTCGCGGACCGCTTCTGGAACAGATGCGTGGCGTCATCAAAGCAGGGGTTCGTTAAGTGCGATTGCTGTCTGTCGGATATCCGCTGCCCAACGTCGACGTTGACAACTACAACGTTTTCACCGCCCCCAGCTATTTTGACTACGACGCGTTGCTGATCGATCCGGAAAGCATCACGCGGGCGGCGCGGGAGCTCGTTGGCGGCGACGAAGTGTATGAAGCGTTCGATGGGCGTTCGGTTATCAACGCGCCATCGACCGCGACCGGCGTCTCCGGCGCCGAACTGCTGAAGCGCAGGAGTGGTGAGACCCAGCGCCTCCTCGAAGGCGGCGGCGTGGTTGTGGTTCTCACGCGCCCGAACGCCATCGAATCGGGCGTGATCGGCTTCGAAGGTTGCGACCGCTATAGCTGGCTACCAGCGCCCGCGGGGCTTTCCTGGAGTTCGCCGCTGTTGCGCCCGGCAGAAGGCAAGACCGCGCGCATGGTCGTCGAAGAACACCCGTTCACAGGCGCCCTGCGGAATTTCCGTGATTACATCCGCTACCGCGCGGTGTTCGACGAACGCCAGGCCGGATACCGCGAAAACGCCAGGACGATCGCCGTGGGCGGCGCGAACGTGCCCATCGCCTGCCAGTTCGAAGTCCTCGGCGGGACGGTCATTTTTCTCCCGATGTTGATGGACGAGATGGGATCATCGCGATCGAACATGGCGCAGGCGATCGTCGATTCCGTCCGTCACCTTCTCCACGACGCTCCCGCCCAGGCGCCATATTTCTCCGAGTCGGTAGGGGTCCCAGGCCTGGCGCCTGTCGAAGCCGAACTCGCGGAAGCGGACCGCGATGTTGCTTCGGCCACCGAGCGAGCCGATGCCGCCCGCGACCGCCAGCATGAACTGGCATCCCACCGCGACTTGCTGTGGCAGGATGGCGTGGGATTCTCCGCAGCCGTGCGCCGGGCGTTTTCGATGCTTGGTTTCGCGGAGATGAACCAGCCCGGCGATCCGATCGAGTTCGAAGCCGACGGCGCCGTCGCCTACCTTGAGGCCGAAGCGAGTCGCGAATCCGTGCTCGAGTGGCCGTACGTGCGCCTGCAGCGGCGGCTGGAACAACGCCTGCTCTCACGCGGAGACCAACTCAAGGGCATCGTCGTCGCGAACGGATTCCGCGAACGGGCGCCCGCGGACCGCGAGCAACAGTTCACCGACGCACTTCGGACCGCATGCGAGAATTATCGATACTGCCTCATGACGAGCGAAACGTTGTTTGCCATCTCGCTTGCTGTCCTTGAAGGAGCCAGTGCGGAACGCCTGGAGGGCATCCGGCGACGCATTCTTCGCACCAACGGTTTGCTGGAGACGGCGCGCGCCCTGGGCGAGTCCGAGGACAAGCCCGGCTCCGTATTTTGACCCCTGGGCGGGAAACGGTGGGCCACCCTCGCTTCCATCGGCCTGATATAATCCGTGGCATGGTTAAAGTGATTCGGCCCAACGAACGCGATTGCGGAACAGCGCAGACTCCCGGCATGAAGCGCGAAGCGGGCATCTCCGCCGCCCTCACCGGCGCCACCGGACTCTGGATGGGAACCGGTGTAAACGATCCGGGTGGCGTCTCTGGCGTGCATCATCATGGACAGAACGAATCCGGCATCTACATCCTCAGCGGTCGCATCCGCTTCCGGTGGGGTGAACAACTCGAGCACGTCGTGGACACGAGTCCCGGCGACTTCGTCTTCGTCCCGGCCTGGGAGGTCCACCAGGAGGAGAACCTGGATCCCGACAACCCCGCTGAGTTCCTGCTCGCCCGAAACGCCCAGGAGGGGATCGTCGTCAACGTCCCCGACCCGCGCGGATAGTCGGTCTTCTGAATTCTCCATCGGTGCCGATAGTTGAGGCATGGATGTAGCCTCAATCGCCGCGTTTGCCACGCAACTCGCCCAGGCATCCCTCGGCCAACAGGTCGCGATAGCCGTCGCCAGGAGCGCCATGGACGCCCAACGCGCCGAAGGACAGGCGGTCCTCAAGCTCCTCGACCCCCACGCGGGCCAGCTGTTCAACGCCAGCGCCTGACGGGGTTTATGAACAACCGTTTGACCTCGTCCACTCCCGAGTGCCTACAATAGGATCACTTTCGGTTGAGGTTCTACCATGCGCGCGAAGCTCGCCCGCCTCGGCAACTCACGTGGTGTACGGATTCCTCGACCGTTCATCGAAGACGTGGGCTTGAAGGACGATGTCGAAATTACTGTCGAAGACGGGGCAGTTGTCATCCGCCCGACGAGGCATCCCCGCGAAGGCTGGACCGAAGCGATAATCGCGGCTGGGGAAATGACCGCCGAGGAGCTTGCTGAATTCGAAGGTTGGCCTCCGACCCAGTTTGATCTCGAGGAGTGGGAATGGCCGCAAGACGATTCGAACTCTATCTCGTAACGTTGGATCCGACGGTCGGAAGCGAGATCAACAAAACGCGACCTTGCGTGGTCATTTCTCCAGACGACGTGAACATTGTCTTCCAAACGGTGATTGTAGCTCCCCTGACGTCATCTCAACGGCGCTACCCCATGCGCGTGCCCTGCCGCGTGAACCGAGTTAATGGCTCCATAGCACTCGATCAGATGCGGTCGGTGGATCGCTCTCGACTTGTCAGGGCGCTTGGCGTCCTTGATGAGCCAACAGGCACTCGGATGCTCGACGCATTACAGGGGATGTTCGCTCCGTGAGTCGCCCCTGACCACAATCCTCCCCTGCGCTAACCTCATCTCACGCTGAGCGGCGGAGAGACCATGCGCGAAATCCCCGCATCCACCATCACCGAGACGATCGCACGGCTCGCCATCGAAGCGACTCATTTCCTCCCGGAAGACGTAGAGGGCGCGATCAAGGCTGCGCGCCTGACCGAGCGTTCGCCCCTCGGCGTGCAGATCATCGATGAGATCCTGGAGAATGCCGTGATCGCGCGCACGCGCATGCTTCCCCTCTGCCAGGACACGGGCACGGCCGTCGTGCACGTCGAAATCGGCCAGGATGTGCATATCACCGGCGCCTACCTCATCGATGCCATCAACGAGGGCATCCGGCAGGGCTATGGTGAGGGCTACCTGCGCAACTCGATTGCCGCACATCCCTTCAGCTCCCGCACCAACACGGGCGACAACACGCCCGGCGTTATCCACACCGAAATCGTGCCCGGCGAACGGATCCACCTGTACTTCATGCCCAAGGGCGGTGGCTGCGAAAACATGTCGCGATATCAGAACTTCCTCCCCGGCATGGGCAAGAAAGCCGTCATCGATTTCGTCTGCGAGACGGTCGATATGTCCGGTGGCAACCCCTGCCCACCCCTCGTCATCGGCGTCGGCATTGGTGGCACGGCGGAAAAGGCGATGACGATCGCCAAGCACACGCTCTTTCGCAAAATCGGTTCACGAAACCCGGATGACGAAGTTGCGCTGTTGGAAGACGAACTGCTCGAGGCCGTGAACGCCCTCGGCGTTGGCCCCCAGGCCGTCGGTGGCAGCACAACCGCCCTCGATGTCTTCGTCGAAACCTACCCGACCCACATCACCGCCCTCCCCGTCGCCGTGAACATCCAATGCCATAGCGCCCGCACCAAGCAGGCGGTCATCTAGGAAGGGCCTCATGACCGTCGCTTCAGATTTCAAGATTCGTACGATCCCCGCTAACGAAATTGACCTCGCCGCAACCGTCGCCGTGATTAATGCTGCCTTCCGACGGCACACGATCCTTGCGGAGGACCGCACCTCGGTCGATGCGATCACCGAGGAATTCTGGCCCGGATGCCGCTTCGTTCAGGCGTTCGACGGCGATGAACTGGTTGGAACGGCTTCGATCGCCCCTGGTGATGTCGCCCCGGTGACAGCAGGAGAGTATCCCGGCATCGGGCTTGCACGGTGTGTCTACTTCGGCATCGCGGGCGTCCGGCCCGGACGCATGGGGGGCGGCATCGGGGCCGCGTTACTGGCCGAAACGGAGCGAATTGCCCGTGCCGAAGGCTTCCACCGTGTCATCCTCACCGCCATCGAGGAGATGGGGAACGTCGCCTATTACAATCGCTTCGGCTACCGCACCGTCTCCGTCGAAGAGCTTCCCATCGGCCATTGGAGCCTGACAATACCCACTCACTTCCACTGCATGGTGAAGGACCTGACGGCGGAAACCTTCCGTCGCGCAGCCCGCGAAGATGCGGTCGAGCTTGCCGCGCTCATCAACCTTGCGTACCGGGTCGAGGACTTCTTCAAGGTTGGCGACCGGACGGACATCGCCGAAGTGGCGTCCGCCCTGGCGACTGGGCCCTTCCTGCTCGCCACCGACCACGACCGTCGCTTGATAGGCGGGATCCACGTCGAGGTCCGAGGCGCACGCGGCTACTTTGGGATGCTCGCTGTGCATCCCGAGGTGCAAGGGCGAGGCCTCGGACGGCAGCTCATCGCGGCCGCCGAAAAGCATTGTCGGTCTGCGGGATGCTGCGTGATGGATCTCGATGTCGTCAACCTACGGCAGGAGCTTCCGTCGTTTTACGAATCGCTCGGGTACCGCGTCTGTGGAACTGCCCCGTTCCCCGCGGTGGAACGAATCAGCCAACCGTGCCATTTCATGATCATGAGCAAACCGTTGCTTCCCTTGACGGAGCCGGTCCAGGAGGCCGCCCCATGAGCGCCAGTACTAACATCACTACGCCACTCACCGATGCCGTCATCGACGGTCTTGCCGTTGGGGACCACGTGAACTTCACGGGCGTCATCTATACGGCCCGCGATGCCGCGCACAAGCGTCTGATCGAACTCGCGGACCGTGGCGAACCACTGCCTATCGACCTCGCGGGGCAGATCATCTATTACGTCGGCCCGACGCCGCCCCGCCCGGGCGCGGTCATCGGCTCAGCCGGGCCGACCACGTCGATGCGCCTCGACCCCTACACGAAGCGCATGCTCGAACTGGGCATCAAGGGCATCATCGGTAAGGGCGGCCGCGGCCCCGCCATTCGCGCCGCCATTCAGGAGCACCACGCCCTCTACTGCATCGCCGTCGGCGGCACGGGCGCGCTCCTCAATCGCCACATCAAGAGCGCCACGGTGGTCGCCTTCGAAGATCTGGGCACCGAAGCCATCCGACGGCTTGAGGTCGAGGGTTTCCCCGCGATCGTCGTCAACGATTGTCGCGGGGGCGACCTTCTCGAGCAGGGCAAAGCGCAATACCGCACGAGCGCCCGCCCGATCCCCGCCGTGCAGAGCCTCGGCGGGTAACTTCACATGTCGCCCCTTTCGTTTGGCGACCAAAACTGACAAACTCAATCAATAATATGGTTGCTTCGTATTCCGCAATCGATTCGCTGTCCGCCTGCGGCTGGAACGCTGTCACTTTGGACCGGTTCGAGGTCGAACGCATGCGTACTGCCATGCGCGAGGGGCATCCCGAGGCGTTTCTCGTCGATAGCTGCCAGCGCATCGAAACCTATCAGGCGGCGCCCTGCTCCTGCGAATCCGCCCTCAAACTCACCGGCAAGGATGCGATCCAGCACCTCGCCGAAGTCGCAGCCGGTCTGCACTCTGTCGTGCTGGGCGAGGAACAGATCCTCGGACAGGTGCGCAACGCCTACACGAGCGCGACCGGGGCCCTGCGTTCCGTCGCGGATGTCGCCGTTGGTAGCGCCCGCGAACTGCGTCACCGCCACCAGTTCAACAGCCACGCCGGGGCGCTGCTCGACCGTGCTCTTAAGGTCTCGGACGTAGCGCGGGGAGGCCGACTCCTCGTGTTGGGTACCGGCCAGCTC
>DAOTTM010000281.1:0-17717 GCA_034437915.1 Dehalococcoidia bacterium
GGCGCCGAAAGCTGGTCTGCAAACTGTGCCCTGCCAGGCTATTTTCAGACGAGAAGGACCGCGAATGATAGCGTTATGTAATGGAATAACAAAACGAATGCCCCCATCCAGATTCGCCCCGCGGCATTCGTTCCAAACGTCCCGGAAACGAATGGCGCATAGACGCAGCCGGAACTCCCCTCGACGACGAAGTCGGAAGAGGGGAGCAAGAGGCAGCCGGTTGTCATCCCTCTTGTTGGGCGGCGGGCCATATCTGCCTCTCGATCCACACGCCATCGAAGGCGTGGGCGCGGGCAGGCGAACCCTCGCTTACGCTCGGGCTACGGATCGCCGCGAGTTGACAGGGCGGTCGTCGAACTGATAGAAAACACGAGGATGCGACCGTCGCTCTCATTTTCGGTCGGTGGTGTCGCAAATATGAGACGCCCGCGAACGGTGAGCGCGTGCGCGCTCGGTACAAACTAAGGACGGGAATTGTTACGAGACCGGCGGATGCGTATGCTGCGACTGGCATGAGAGTATCTGAAAGCTCGGCGTGGAGGTATGTGTGACTGTTGACGTTGCGACGAGGGGCTTCCTTGCACAAATGGCGGCGGCCGGGGGCAAGGCGCTGCATGAGAGCACGCCCGAAGAAGTGCGCGCCTTGGGCGCGGCCATGGCGGAAATGGCCGGGCCCGGTCCGAAGATGGCGCGTGTCGAAGAGCACAGCGTGCCCGTCGCCGGTGGGGTTGTGCCCATCCGCGTGCTGGTGCCGCTGGAGCCGCCGCAGGGTGTGATCATCTATTACCACGGCGGCGGCTGGGTGATTGGCGCGATCAACGAGTTCGACAGCCTCGGTCGCAAGCTCGCCGAGCGGACTTCCTGCACTGTCGTCCTTGTTGACTACCGCCTGGCCCCAGAGCACCGGTACCCGACGGCGGTGGACGATTCCTATGGGGTGCTTGAGTGGGTTTCGAAGCATATGAAGGAGATCGCCGGGGGAGATGTCCCGCTGATCGTTGCTGGCGATAGCGCGGGCGGGAACCTCTCGGCGGTCATGGCCCTCCGTGCGCGCGACCGCGGCGGACCGAAGATCGCCCTCCAGGTGTTGATCTACCCGGTGACGGATGCCGATTTCGAAAGGCCGACGTACACGGACCCGGAAAACCAGCTGATGCTCACGCGAGACGGGATGATCTGGTTCTGGGACCACTACCTTCCAGATGTGACACAGCGGAAAGAAGCGGACGCATCGCCGTTGCACGCGAAGGACCTGGCTGGCCTCCCGCCGGCGGTCGTGCTCACGGCGGAGCACGACGTGCTGCGCGACGAGGGCGAAGCGTACGCCCAGCGGCTCATGGATGCAGGCGTACCCGTGCAAATGAAGCGACACGCCGGGCAGATGCACGGATTCTTCACGATGCTCGTGCTTCCGGGGAGCGAACGCGGCTTCCAGCAGGTCGTCAAAGCCATCCGCGCATGCATCGTCCGGCAATCCAAAGGCAAATCCGCGATGCCCGTCGGCTGAGGCAATAGAGCAACGTATCCTCGCAGCAATGCGCTAACACCAGGTAACAGGAGACACCCATGGCCACTTCCACAAAGACCCCCGACCTCGATGCCGTCGTCATTGGCGCTGGCTTCGCCGGACTCTATATGGTCCACAGCCTGCGCGACGAGCTAGGCATGTCGGCCCAGGCCTACGAAGCGGGCGATAACGTCGGCGGGACGTGGTATTGGAACCGCTATCCCGGCGCGCGCTGCGATTCCGAGTCGTACATGTACTGCTTCTCCTTCGATAAGGCGCTGATGCAGGAATGGAACTGGAGCGGGAAGTACCCTGAGCAGCCGGAGATCCTGAGCTACCTCAATCACGTCGCGGACCGCTTCGACCTGCGCAAGAACATCCAGTTCAACACGCGCGTCACGTCGGCGAAGTTCGACGAAGCGAACAACATGTGGGAAGTGCAGACGGACAAGGGTGACAAGGTGACGGCGCGCTTCGTGGTGACGGGCATCGGTTGCCTCTCGGCGGGGCAGATCCCAAACATCAAGGGTCGCGAAACGTTTAAGGGCGACTCGTATCACACAGGGTCTTGGCCACACGAGGGGGTCAACCTCGCGGGCAAGCGGGTAGGCGTAATCGGCACCGGTTCGAGCGGGGTGCAATCCATCCCTGTCATCGCCCAACAGGCGAAGCAGCTATTCGTGTTCCAGCGCACTCCCCAGTACACGATCCCCGCGCGGCACGGCACGGTGGATAAGGCCTTCCTCGACGATGTGAAGTCCAATTACGACGAGATATGGGAAAAAGCCCGCCACTCCACCGGCGGCTTCCCTGTTGATCCTATTGATCGCTCGGCACTCGAAGTCAGCGAGGAAGAGCGGAAGGACATTTACGAGACCGCATGGAAGGAGGGCGGTTTCAAGTTCGTTTTTGGTTCGTTCAAGGACATCGCGCTTGACCGCCGCGCGAACGACACGGCTTCCGAGTTCATCCGTTCGAAGATTCGCGAGATCGTGAAAGACCCGGAGACGGCGGAGAAGCTGGTCCCCGTCGATCACCCGTTCACTTCGAAGCGTGCGCTCATCGACACGAACTATTTCGACACCTACAACCGGGACAACGTGACGCTCGTGGATATCCGCCACGCCCCGATCGAGGAGATCACGCCCACCGGGATCAAGACCGAGGATGCGGAGTACGAACTCGACGTGATCGTCTTCGCGACCGGTTTCGATGCGATGACCGGCTCCTACAACCGTATCGACATTCGTGGCAGGGACGGCGCCGCGCTGAAGGACAAGTGGGCAGGGGGACCGAAGGCGTATCTTGGCGTTGCCAGCGCGGGCTTCCCGAACCTGTTTATGATCACGGGTCCTGGAAGCCCGTCGGTGTTGAGCAACATGCCCGTCTCCATCGAGCAGCACGGGGAGTGGATCTCCGGCGTGATCGAGTACATGCACGAGCACGGCCAGACGGTGATCGAGGCTGACCAACAGGCCGAGACCGAGTGGGTAGCGCACGTCAACGAGATCGCCGAGCAAACGATGTTCATGCTCGCCGATTCGTGGTACCTCGGGGCCAATATCCCCGGCAAGCCGCGTGTGTTCATGCCCTACCCGGGCGGCGTCGGCGCCTACCGTCAGAAATGCGACGAAGTGACCGCGGGCGGCTACACCGGGTTCACGCTCGGTGCAAGCACAAGAGAACCCGTCGGCGTATCGTAGGTTCACAACACGGCCCAAGAGGAGGCTCCAATGGAAAGCAACCCGCTGCACACCAGGCTCTGTGAAGAATACCGCTGCGAAGTGCCCGTCGTGGCATTCGCACATACCAAAGATGTCATCGCCGCGGTCACCAACGCAGGCGGCATCGGCATCCTCGGCGCGGCGGGGGCCACGCCGGACGAATTGCGTTCGTCGATCAAGTGGATCCGCGAACGCGTCGGGAACCGCCCGTTCGGGGTAGACTTGCTGGTGCCGGCTTCGTTCGTGGAAGGCAACCGCGAGGACCTGGAGGCGATGATCCCCGCCGGGCACCGGGACTTCGTCAGCAAGCTCCAGGCCGATAACGGCATTCCCGACCCGACGCCGGACAATGCGCGGCGTGGCGGCCTGGGGCCGGAACTCTTGCGGCATTCGCGCGCGCTCCTCGAAGTGCTCTTCGAAGAGAAGGTCTCCATCTTCGCATCGGGCCTCGGCAGCCCCGCGTTCGTGGTGGAGCGCGCCCACGAACAGGGCATGAAGGTCTGGGGCCTCGTCGGCCTGCCGCGGCAGGCGCGCCGCCAGGTGGAAGCGGGCATCGACCTGATCGTTGCGCAGGGTTACGACTCCGGCGGCCACAGTGGCACGATCGGGACGTTCACGCTGGTCCCGGAAGTGATCAACATGGCGGAAGGCACGCACACGCTCGTGCTGGCGGGGGGCGGCATCTCCAACGGCAGGCAGCTGGCAGCGGCAATAGCGATGGGCGCCGATGGGATCTGGACCGGCACGATCTGGCTGGCCACCCATGAATCGGAAACGCCGATGTTCCTGAAGCAGCGCCTGATCGAGTCCCAGGCGGAGGACGCGATCCAGTCCCGCGCGACATCGGGCAAGCCGATCCGGCAGCTGCGCTCCAAGTGGAGCGACGCATGGAAGCAGGCGGGCGCGCCCGACCCATTGCCAATGCCGCTCCAGCCGATGCTCGTGAGCAACGTCTTGGCCGGAATCAACCAGGGGAAGATGGAGGACTGGATGACGACGCCGGCCGGGCAGAGCGTCGTCGGTATCCATTCCATTCGGCCCGCCGCCGAAGTCGTCTTTTCGCTGGTTGGCGAAGCGCAGGACCAGTTTGACCGGATGGCGGGCGTGCCCGTCGGGGTCTAACTGTTGACGCATGCGGATGTCGATGACGGACTCGTACGCTATTTCGACGCGGAACTCGCGGGGCTACGCGTCCAGGCCGATGGTGGCAACGCCGCCATTGGATCGCGCCTCGCTTCCCGCGAGATGTTTGAAGGGCGCCTGACGGGGAGGCGAATCGATGAGGGCAACCCACCGTGGCAGTGGCTTGAGGTTGGCGAACTGACGTTGCACCCGGACGAGTTCACGGATGCCTCTGTTTGGTGCGAACTGAGCTACATCTATCCGCTCGAACCCGTGCGCGCGGGCGGCATCTGATGCACATCGTCGTCGCCGTGAAGCAGGTCCTGGACCCGGATGGCGTGAACAGTTACGCGCTCTGGGGCCGGTTGCAGGTCGATCCTGGCGGCCGTTCGTTCACCGTTGGGGACGCGATCCCGCGCATCATCAACGCGTATGACGAACAGGCGATGGAAGTTGCGTTGCGCATGCGTCACTCTGGAACCCCGTGCGAGATCACGGTGATGAGCGTCGGACCGGAATCGTGCGTGGAAATCCTCAAACGATGCCTCGCGCTGGGCGCGGACCGCGCTGTCCTGGTGCGCCAAGAGGAAGCACCGGCGGACGGGTTTCGCGTTGCAGCCCTCCTCGCGGCGGCAATTGGGCGGCTTGATGGCGTCGATCTCGTCCTCTGTGGACGGCAGGGTTCCGATTACGACCAGGGCGTTGTTCCAGGGGTGCTCGCGGAGTATCTCGACGCCGCCCTGGTGACGATCGCGGCTGGCATCGAGGCCGACGGCGACCATGTTCGCGTTGCCCGTGTGACACCCAGCGGGATCGAGTCGGTTGAAGCCAGCCTTCCCGCTGTCGTCTCCCTCAGCAACGAAGTTGGGCTTCCGCGATACCCCACGAGCCGGGGAATGCTCGAAGCCCGGCGAAAGCGGCCCGATGTGTTTGAAGCGTCCGAACTGCTTTCGAACGAAGGCGCGGGCGCGATCGAGCTCGTGGCAATTTCCGTTCCGGACGTGCAGGGGCATTGCGAGATCATCGACGGCCCGTCCGCGGCGGAAAAGGCGCGGGCCTTGTACGCGAAACTCGTCGCGATGGGGGCGATTGGTGACTAGAACAATTGCCCTCCTTTGGGATGAGACGATGACGACGGCGGGGCTTGAAGCTGTTGGCGCAGCGCAACGGCTCGCCAAGATGTCTTCGTCACCTCTGCACGTGATCGCCCTCAATCCATCCGCTGCGCTCCTGGGCGAACTCGGGGCGTACGATGTGGGTTCGGTGGACGCGCTTGGCGGGGACGCCGCCCATGGTGACCTCGTCGCCGCGCTCGCCCACTGCCTCCTTGAGGGGTCGTCCGATGTCCTCATCGCGGCTCGCGGCGGCCGCGGCCTCGACGTCCTCCCCCGGCTTGCGGCGCGGACCAACGGTGTCTGCGTCATGGGCGTCGTGGAAATCGAAAGCGTCGGCGGCGAGGTCAGCGCGGTGGCGGCGATCTACGGTGGTGCCGCCCGTGCCACGTATCGGCTCCATACCGACGGCCCGCGCATCCTTTCGCTCGCGAGCGGCCCCGAGCCAGAACGGAGCGCTTCCGTCGTGGCGCCGAACGTTGTGCGATCCGTGGTCGCGGAGGATTCGCGTGTGCGCGTGATTGAGGCGCCCCAATCCGCGGACGGGGCGCGGCTGGAAGACGCCGCGATCGTGGTCTCCGGCGGTCGTGGCCTGCGCGACCGAGAAAACTATGGGTTGATACGCGAGCTGGCCAGGGCACTTGGTGGGATGCCCGGCGCGTCGCGGGCAATTGTGGACGAATCCTGGGCGCAGCCATCGGAGCAGGTCGGGCTGACAGGCAAGATCGTGACACCGGCGGTGTATTTCGCCGTGGGGATTTCGGGCGCGAGCCAACATATCGCGGGGTGTTCGAACGCGCGCACGATCGTGGCCATCAACACCGATCCCGATGCGCCGATCTTCCGCTATGCACACCTGGGGATCGTGGATGATTGCCTCGACATCCTCCCGGAGCTGATCAAACTGGCGAACGCGCGAGCGGGCAGCCGCTGATGGGGCCGCGGCGGTCGGGACGCATCCATGCCGAAGATCTCGCCCCGGTGGCCCCACGCCGACCGGCGGGTGGTTCTGTGTTCGAAATGCACGCGCACTCCTCGGACCTTTCGCTGGACAGTGGCGTACGCGCACTCACGATCGCTGAGCAGGCGGTTGTGCGCGGCCTGGACGGGGTTTGTCTGACCGAACACAACGCGCTGTGGTCCCAGCGTCTCCTCACCGAGTTGTCCGAACGTGTGGGCGTGACCATGCTCGCAGGAATGGAACTGGGGACGGACGCGGGCCACGTGCTGGTCTATGGGCTCGATCGCTACAAGCCCGAGCTGCTGATGCTTGAGCGGTTGCGGGAGATCGTCATGGCCGAAGGCGCGGCGATGGTCCTCGCCCACCCCATGCGCACCTTCCATGGTGTCCGCCCCGGGTGGGATTCGTTTCATTGCTGGTTCGAAGGCATCGAGGCGATCAACGGTGACCATTCCGATAGCGAACACTCGTACCTCGTGCGCCAGGCGGCGGACCACGGCATCGCGGCGATAGCGGGGAGCGATGTCCATAGCCGCGATGCGGTCGGGCGCGTTGGCACAGCCTTCCCGGCTCCAATCACCGGGATCAGCCAACTGGCGAACTATCTCCGCACCCGGCAGGCTGTGCCGATCGACTTCCGCCCCGCGCCGGCCGGGCAGGTCCGTCCGATCGGCCCGGCATGACCTCCGCACTCGAAGGCCTGCGCGTGGTTGAACTGGGGGACTTCATATCAGCGGCGTACTGCACGAAGCTCCTGGCGGACCTCGGTGCGGACGTGGTCAAGATCGAGCCACCAGAAGGCGACTCAACGCGCAGCCACGGCCCCTTCCACGGCGATATCCCCGATCGCGACGCCAGTGGGCTGTACATCTACCTCAATACGAACAAGCGCGGGATTGGACTCGACATGCGCAAGGCGGATGGCCGCGACATTTTCGATCGCCTGCTCGACCGTGTCGATGTACTGGTGGAGAACCTCGGAACAGAACACCTTGACACCTTCGGTTTTGACGCGACCGCCCTGCGCGAGCGGCATCCCCGCCTGATCGTGACTTCCATCTCGGTGTTCGGGCGCGAAGGTCCGCACAAGCACTACCGCGGGCATGGCCTGCAAGCCTCAGCTGGTTCTTCGGTCGCCTTCCGCACGGGCGACCCGGCGAGGAGTCCGCTCGCGAAGCCATTGAACGAGCCGGAGTTTCTCGGCGGATTGCACGCGGCTGCGGCGACGCTGGTCGCGGTCCTGGCATACGAACAGAGCGCGGAAGCCCAGCACATCGACATCTCGATCCAGGACATCCTCGCGTCCGTGACTTCCGGGCCAGCCATCGCGAACGCTCTTTACGGAACGCGAGCGGCGGGGACGCGGAACGGGCATCGCGTGAACGCCTTTTTCCCGTGGACGGTGTTGCCGGTCGCAGACGGCTACATGGAGTTCATCACGATGCAGGAGCGGCACTGGCGGCACTTCATGGAGTATTTGGGCAACCCGGACTGGGCGAACGATGAACGGTTCAAGGACATCTACTCGCGCGTACCCCATGCAGCGGAAATCGAGGCACATCTCGTCTCCGCCGTGGGGGACAAGACGCGCGCCGAACTCTGGGCAGTGTGCCGAGAAATTGGCGTCTCCTTCCAGCCGGTGAACCGAATCAGCGACCTGGCCGACGCTGACCAATTGCGGTACCGGGGATATTTCCAGGAGACGGTCGATGGGCACGGCAAGCGGGTTGTCGTGCCGGGCGCGCCCTACAAACTCTCGGCGAGTCCCTGGGAACTGCGGACGCCCGCACCCCGCCAGGGGGAGCATACGGTCGAAGTGCTCCGCGAAACGCTCGGGCTGAGTCCGCTCGAAGTTGCTGACCTTTGCCGGGTCGGCGCGATTTATTAGGAGGCGGTCCCTGCCATGGCAATTGCTCCGCTCAAGGGCATTCGCGTGTTGGACTTTGGGCAGGTCTGGGCGGGTCCGCTCCTCGGCGTCTACCTCGGGGACTTCGGGGCGGAGGTGATCCAGGTTGTCTCGGTCGCCCGTTCCGCCGTGCAGGCCACGGCGGGCGTAGCCGGTGAACCGGGGCCGATTGCATACAGTTCGTTGGGTCGAAACCGGAAGGCGATCACGCTCGACCCCACCAACGCCGCGGGACAGGAGGTCTTTCAACGGTTGGTCGCCGCGTCGGACATCGTGTTCGACAACTTTTCGCCTCGCGCGGCGCGTAAGCTCGGTATCACCTATGAACTGCTTCGCCAGGTGAACTCGCGAATCATCGTCTGCTCCATGTCCGCCGCCGGGCAAAGTGGCCCTTGGTCCGACCTGCTGACGTACGGGCCGTCGCTGACGGCCCTGTACGGCATCAAGAGCCTGCTCGGGTATGCGGGCGAATCACGCATCCAGGAAGACGTGGCCGACCTGGACCCGACGGCCGCGACCTATGCCTTCATCGCGGTCCTCGCCGCATTGCGGGCGCGGGAACGGACGGGCGAGGGCCAGCTCATCGACATGGCGCAGGGTGAGGCCGGTCTCGCGAGTCTCGCCGAGGCGTTCCTCGAATACAGCTTCAACGGCCGCGAACTCGGCCCATCGGGAAATCGAAACCGGCGCATGGCGCCACACGGCATCTACCCGTGCCTGGGCGAAGACCGGTGGATATCGATCGCGGTTGATTCAGAGGCCGCCTGGCATGCGCTGTGCGGCGTCCTTGGACGCCCTGACCTCGCGAGCGACGACCGCTTCGTCACGATGTTCCGACGCCTGGGCAACCAGGATGCGCTGGATGTGGCGATTGGGGCGCTCACCGCCAGCCAGGATGCGGAAGAGTTGACCGAGCGACTCCAGGCCACCGGCGTGGCTGCGTACCCGGTCCTGGATTCATTCGGGGTCATCGCGAACGACCAGCTGGCATTTCGCCGGGCAGGATACGCGGTCGCCGCCGAGGGAATAACGCCTGAACAGGTCGTCAATCCGACACCGTGGCGCATGGTGGGCAGTCCGCCGACCGTATACAGCCCGGCGCGGCCGTTGGGTGCGGATAACGATTACGTCTACGACACGATCCTGGGTATGGGGGCCGCGGAACGGGCGAAATTCAGCGCTCGGGGCGCGTTCGGTTAGCCCTGAGCTGCGGGCGACGGCCCTCGTTCGCCCGTCGCTACATTTCGATGACGGCCCGGTACCGTACCTCGTTGTGACGCAAACGCCTGTGTGCTTCATTCACCTCTTCCAGCCGGAACCGCTCGATCATCGGGCGGATGCCATGCGCGGCGGCCAGTGCAAACACCTCCGAGAGGTCCTTCCGGGAACCGAAGAAGCTACCGACCACGCGAAGCTGGAGAGCCGTGAACATCGACGGCGGGATCGGAAGCGACTCCCCGTCCGCCGCGGTGAGGACGACCGTGCCCTGCTTCGCCATCCCGCGGAGGAGCCCTCCCAGCGGGTGCAGTGAATTCGCCGTGTGGAGCACGAGATGAGCGCCCCCGGCTTGAACCAGCGTTTCCGCGACGGTGGCCACGTCGCCGGCAAACGTCGCGCCGAGGGCCCGGGCCGTGTCCGCCTTGTCAGGACTCGATGTCACCGCATACACCTCAGCACCGAGCGCACGCGCGATGGGGACCGCGAGGTGGCCAAGCCCTCCAATCCCCACGACGACGACCCGCTGCCCCGCTTCGATGCCACCGTTCTTGAGGCCCGCGTATGTGGTCAGTCCCGCGCAACAGAACGGTGCGGCCTCCGTGAAGTCCAGGTTGTCCGGCAGGGTCACGGCCCGTTCGGCCGGGAGGCGCATGTACTCGGCATATCCGCCGGGGATTCCCAGCCCGGCCAGGCGTGAAATCCCGAGCACGCAGGCTTCCTCTTCGCCCACCCGGCAATACGCACACTCTCCGCAGCTGAACAACGCGTGAACAGCGATCCGATCGCCGACCGCAAAGTCGCGCACGCCGGACCCAACCTGCGAAATGACGCCAACTGGCTCGTGGCCCGGTATGAGCGGCATAATGGCTCCGCCAATAGCGTCAACAATACGGAGATCGGTGTAACAGACGCCGCATGCCCGCACCTTGAGGACGACCTCACCCGGCCGGGCCTCGGGAACGGGAAGATCCTGTACCACGAGGGGCGCACCCAGGCGTTCCGCCACCGCTCCGCGCATCAGACCGCCTCTGATCCGCGAGCTTCGCGTGGTCCACCGCAGGTCACCGTGCTTCTTCGCGCCCTCACGTCAAGCGGGCCGAAATCGGGGTACCATGACGCCGTTGCCGGCGTCCTGGAACACCACCCGCAAGCGCATGCCAACGACGAGATTCTCGCTGCTACAGTCCACCACATTCGTGCTCATACGTGGGCCTTCCTCGAGTTGAACGACCGCGATGTTGTATGGCACTTCGCCTTCGAATCCGGGGAACTTCTGATGCATGATGCCGAAGGTGAAGAGGGTGGCATTCCCGCTGGCCTCTCGCCATGTGAGACCTTCAGCAAGGCATTCGCTGCAGAATTCGGCGGCGGGCCCGAGCACGGTGCCGCATAGGGCGCAGCCCTTGAGGAGCAGCACACCCCTGGCCGCAGCCTCGTAGAACGGCGCTGACTGCTCGTCGGATTCGGGCATCGGCTTCAAGGCGGTTGGTGTGGTCACTGGTGGAGTCTCCTCATTGGACGGAACGATGGGGGCTGAGGACGAGCGTGGCGTGGTAATCGAGGATGCCGCCCTGGCAGCTGACGAGGACGACGTCGTGTTTCGCCACCTGCCGTTCGCCGCCATCTCCGCGCGCCTGGATGACACCCTCGGAGAGCGGAGTCATCCCCCACATGTAGTAGCCCGACAGCTCGCCGCCACCGGTGTTCGTCGGCAACGAACCTCCCGGCTCGATTTTGCCATCGGCCACAAATGCCCCACCCTCACCCTTCTTGCAGAATCCGTAGTCCTCCAAGGTCACGAGCGTGGTGTACGTGTAACAGTCGTACAGTTCGCAGAGATCCACGTCCTCGACGGTGATGCCGGCCATACCGAAGGCCGTCTTCTTGGCGATCTGGGCGCCGGTGTTGACCTCGTTTTCGAAGCTGTCCCGGCGGGGGTTCCCTGGATGGCCCTGGCCCATGCCCACGACGTAGGCCGGCCGCGCGGTGATATCCGCTGCTCGTTCCGCGGAGGTGACGATGACGGCAACCGCGCCGTTGTTCACGAGCGTGCAATCCAGGAGGTGGAAGGGTTCGCAGATCCAGCGGGAGTTGTGATAGTCGTCGAGGGTGATAGGCGTGCGCATGATGGCACGGGGGTTCAGGGCGGCCCATTTGCGGTTCGAGACAGCGATGGCCCCAAGCTGGTCGCTCGTGGTCCCGTAGAGGGCCATGTGGCGACGGGCTGCGAGGGCATATTGCGCGTTCGCGCCCATGATCCCGTAGATCGCGCCGGAGCTGATGCCGGTCAGCCCCTTCATCGCCCGCGCGCGGCCATATGCGCTCCCGGCGGATTGGCCGGCCTGGAGTGGCGCGTCGGCGAAGACGCAGGCGACGGTGGTCGCCATACCGGCGTCGATGGCCATGGTCGCGTACTGGACCATCTGCGCGGCGGTCGAACCGGCGGCATTCATGTGGTTCACGAGCTTGAGGTTTCGCAAGCCCATCATGGCCTGGAGGCCAAGGGGGAACCAGTCGTTGCTCGTAACGCCCGTGTTGATGAGCAGGCCGTCGAGGTCGTCCTTTGCCAGGCCCGCGTCTTCGAGCGCCAGGCGAATGGCACGCGCCGCCAACGTCGGGTTGTCGCCGATGGGCGCGCGCGTCATCTCCGTGATGCCGAGGCCAACGATCGCACTTGACGCATTCTTTGCACTCATATCATCTTCCTCCGGGCCTCGTGTTAACGGCCCTTCCATTGGGGCGGGCGCTTTTCGGCGAAGGCACGGGGGCCTTCGATGAAGTCTTCCGATTGCATGAGCTTTTGGAAGCCGGGGAAGCGCGTGGCGGCGGCGGGTTCGAGGCCGCCTTCGAGGCCCTTCATCGACGCTTCTTTCGAGGCGCGCACGGAGAGCGGCGAGCACTCCATGATCTCTCTCGCCCAGCGTTCAGCTGTGGGGATGAGATCCGCGAGCGGCACGACCTCGTTGACCAGGCCCCAGTCCAGCGCGGTCTTCGCGTCAATCGGCTTACCGGTGAGGATCATGCCCATAGCGCGTTTGAGGGGGATTTGGCGTGGCAGACGATGCACACCACCTGCGCCGGCAATGAGGCCGACGCGTGGTTCCGGCAAGCCAAACTGGGCGTTCTCGGAAGCGATCACGATATCCGATGCGAGCGCCATCTCGCAGCCGCCGCCCATCGCCCAGCCGTTCACGGCGGCGATGATCGGCTTGAAAAAGTCGAAGCGGGCCGTATTGCCGCCGAAGCCGCCAGTATTCTGCATTGGCGCCGGGGTTGCCGCCTGGCCAGCCGGTTGACGCCCCGCCGCGGCCGTCGCCTTCAGGTCGTTGCCCGCGGAAAATGCGCGGTTGCCCGCCCCCGTGAGGATGACGACCCATACATCCGGGTCGGCGGCAATAGAATCGTAGATCTCCCCGAGTTCGGAGTGACACGCAGGGTGAAGCGCGTTCATGACTTCGGGACGGTTGAGGGTCACATACCCGATGCGATCCCGCTTTTCGTAAAGGACGAACTGATAGGCCACGCAATCCTCCATCTCGGCGTACCGGTGAAACGGTGCGCAGGAGAGTCGAGTTCTTGTACCAGAATTCACCGCTATGCGTCAACTCGTCGCAAGAATGCGACGCCTATTTCTCGGGTTAGAGCGCGCTGAGCGGTCCGGGTCGATACCCCAGCACGGAAGATGCCCGAGCAGCGATGGCCTTCCCCGAAGCGATGATCCCCTCTGTGGGGCCCTGGGGGCGAAGGACGCGCACACCAAGCGAAGCGACCGCCGTGCCCTGCCGGTCCCGCAGGGGGAAGCCCGCCGTCCCAAAGTCTTCGTGCAGTTCGCCGTAAGAGAAACCAAAACCCTGGTCCCGGCACTGCGCCAGGGCTTCGCGCATCACTTCTGGATCCGTGATCGTCACGTCCGTGAAGCGCTGCAATGGTCTGGCGAGGACGCGCGAGATCTCCGCCTCCGGTTGAAATGCGAGCATGATCTTGCCCATGCCGTGGCAATGCACGGGGACGCGCACGCCCTCGGCCACGGTCACGATCGGGGCTTCTGGCAGGTAAACGGAGTCGGTGCCAACGGCCTCGCCCCGGTCGTAAAAGAGCAACGAGCATGCCTCGCGAGTCTCGCCTGCGAGTTCGACGAGTGATGGCAGCAGCAGCGTGCGGAGTTCGAAATGCCTGAGGGCGCGTAGACCGATGCGAATGAACTCGATGCCAATGGAGTACCGCCGTGGAGTGCCAGGGATGCGCTCCACGAGGCCCTCATCGGCGAGGCCTTCGATATTGCGATAGAGGGAGGCGCGGTGCAGGGAAGTTATGGACGCGAGTTCGGCGACCGTCACGGGCGCGTGCTGGTCGGCTAGGGCGGCGAGGATGGCCATCGCCGAGTGCCTGGATTGCGAATCGGCGGGGAGGAACCCGTTCAGGGTTGATTCGATGATGGGTGCGCCAACCACAGGCCCTCCGCCAGTCACATTCTGCAAGCGTACACCGCTCGGGCCCGCCAACGTTCGCCAGGACGTTAGCGCGGCAGGCCCAGCCCGCGGCGGGCGATGATGTCGCGCTGGACTTCGTTTGTACCGCCACCGAAGCGAAGGAAGGGTGATGCGCGATACGCCACGTCGAACTCTCCGCCCAGCGGTTCTTCGCCGTTCGAGCCTCGCGAGATGACCCCCTCGCGGCCAAGCAGGTCGACGCCGAGGCTGCTGAGGGTATATCTCAGCTCCGTCGTCCAGACCTTGGACATCGAGGCTTCCATCGTGGGCGTATCGCCGCGCGCGACGATCGAGGCGTTGGTGAGCATGAGGGCGCGCATCACTTCGAGGTTCAGTTCCGCCTCGGCGAGGCGCTGCCGCACGACAGGGTCGGCGAACTTCTTCGGCTTCTCCATACGCATGTGCTTGACGAGGCGGGCAAATTGCCTATGCAACACGCCACCGTCGCCAAGGGCAACGCGTTCGAAGTCGAGCGCATTCGCGAGGATGTACCATCCGCGGCCCGGCTCGCCGACAAGTGCGTCGGCGGGCATGCGCACATCTTCATAAAAGGTTTCGTTCGTACGCACCCCGCCCATCGTCCAGATTGGGCGGACTGACACGCCGGGGGCATCGAGTGGCACGATGAACATCGAGATGCCGCGGTGCTTGGGGGCCGTCGGGTCCGTGCGCGCTGCGAGCCACACGTGCGTGGAAACGTGGGCGCCGCTGGTCCAGAGCTTCTGGCCGTTAATGACCCACTCGTCCCCGTCCTTCACGGCCATGGTTTCGAGGGACGCGAGGTCGGTGCCGGCGTTCGGTTCTGAATATCCAAGGGCGAGCGTCATATCGCCGCTCCAAATCTGGGGCAGATACCTGGCCTTTTGCTCGTCGCTCCCGAAGCGTTCGATGGCGGGGCCGATCATCGAAGCAGTGCCGCGGCCATAGGGGACACCGGCGGCGGTGAACTCTTCCGAGAGGATGAACTGGTACCAGGGCGACTTGCCTTCGCCGCCGAATTCCACGGGCCAGGTCATCTTCATCCAGCCGCGCGCCTGGACCTGGTCGCGAATCTTGCGCAGGGCGGAACCACCGCGCATGCCGGCGGATTCCGGGTCTTCGAGTTCCTTCAACAGTTCCGGCGTCTTGATTTCCTTGATGAACTGACGAACTTCCTGGCGGAAGGTTTCGAGTTCGGGAGTCGATCCGTATTCCATGGCTGCCTCTACACAAGCTCAACGTCGGCGGGCGGCGACACACGTAGCCTGTCCATGTCGCCCAACATCGAGACTCTGTCACGTTTGTGCGACGGCTGCAACCACTTGCGCGATTCCCAGCCGCTAACTATCGTCAGGGGCGCGCCGAAGCGAGAGGGCGCGGGGGACCCATGGATACAGCCCTTAGCGAAACACAACGAATGCTGCAGGATTCCATTCGCAGTTACCTTCGAAACGAAGTCCCGTTCCATCGCATACGCGACCTCGAAACGAACGGGGGGTGGGACCATGATCTATGGAATTATCTTCAATCGGCAGGATTCCTTGCCCTGCCTTTTCCGGAAAGCCTCGGCGGGGCGGCGGGCGATGATGGCGCACTGACCGACCTCGCTGTCCTTCTCGAAGAGTTAACGCGGCGGGCAGTCGTGATTCCCTTCCTCGAAACGATGGCGAGCGCCATCGCCATTCAAAGGCACGGCGACGTGGCGGTAGCCGCCGAAATAGCGAACGGGGTCATCAACGGCACGATGACGCTGGCGCCGGCGATCCTCGAGGCCTCGGACAGCTACGAGGACGTACAGGTGCGAGTGGAAAACGGGCGCGTCAGCGGGACCAAGCGGTCGGTGGATTACGCTCAGAGCGTGAGCCACCACCTCGTGGCGGCGCGCGATGGAAGCGAAGTCGGCTTGTACCTTGTCGATGCGAACGCGCCCGAAGTCACGATGCGCCCGCTGAAGAACATGGGGCGGACGCCTCAGGCGCATGTTACGTATGCCGGGGCGGCCGCGCGGAAGGCGGGCGGCAAAGACGCCTACGACTTCCTCATCCTTCTCGGACGGGCACTGGCGTCGATCGAATGCCTGGGGAACGCGCAGCAAGCGCTGGACGCGACTGTTGAATACGTGAGCATGCGCGTGCAGTTCGGGCGTCCGATCGGGACGTTCCAGGCGGTGCAACACCATACGGCGAACATGGCGACGATGGTCCTCTCCACACGCTTCCTGGCCTATGAAGCGCTCTGGAAGATCGACCGGGGCGTCGGCACGAGCCGCGAGGTGGCGGCCGCAAAGGCGTGGGCATCGAAGACGGCGACGGAGGTGCCGATGATGGCCCACCAGCTCCACGGAGGGATTGGCTTCACGGAAGAATACGACCTCCACTTCTTCAGCCGCCGGGGGAAACAGCGCGCCGTCGCGTGGGGCACGGCGGACGAATGCCTCGCCGTGCTCGCAAGTTCCATCGAGGAGGCGGAACGATGGCTCTAGACATCGTTTGCGGCAAGGAACTCGATATCGCCGCCATCAACGCCACCGTAGGAAATGTTCCGGCGGGCGCGCCCGAGACAGATCCGGCAGCGGGGACCAAGCGTTTCTATCAGGGGAAGTGGTACTACTTCTGTTCGTTGGCCTGCCGACACCGGTTCGTTTCGACGCCGGACGAATACATCGAGCGGGAAAGTCAACGTGCATGAATTGAGAGGTCCAGAAGTGGTCGCCGGGAGCGGTTACGTTTGTCCGTAATCACATCGATAACGCATATCACAGGAAGAGGAGACCCAAATGCAACGCAATAACTACTGGACGAGAAGGTACTCACGGCGCCAAGCGCTGTAGGCTACCGGCCTCGCCTCTGGCGCGTTGGCGACAGTTGCGCTGGTGGGCTGCGGCGACGACGACGACAGTGGGTCCACTTCGAGCCCCACTGTAGCGTCCGGGGCAACTGCCGCTGGCACCGCGGCTCCGACCATTAAGCGCGGTGGGGAGGCTATTTTCCCCACCACTCCGCTGGGCGCACAGACAATGGACCCGCACGTTTCGTTGAACAAAGCGTTCATCTACTGGGGCCTGATCACGGACCGGTTCATCAACCCGCATCCCACCAACGTTTCGCCGCTCGAAGGCGCACTCGTGGAAAAGTGGGAACAGCCGGACGCCCAGACGATCATCATGACGCCACGAGCAAATGCGAAGTGGCACGAGGGCAAGATCACGAACGGGCGCGCCTTCACGGCGGAAGACATCGCCTACAACATCATGCGCATAGCGGGGAAGTACGACACCCAACGCGCCGCACTCTTTCAGCGCTCGACGCTCCTGCGCGGACTCGACAAGGTCGAGGCGATCGATGCCAGCAAGGCCAAGATCACGCTTGGGGCGCCGAACGCCGCTTTCCTCTATGGCCTCGCGGACTTCCGCCAGTATGCGGTGCCAAAGGAGCAGGTCGAAAAGGATCCGGACTTCCAAAAGGTCGCGGACTTCGCGGGGACCGGCGCCTTCGTTATCCAGTCGTACGACGATTCGACGAGCCTCGGGACGTATGCCGCGAACAAGAACTATTGGCGGCAGGGCCAACCGTACCTCGAATCTCCATGCAAGTGGCGATGGTGAGCGTCGTCGTTTCCCTGACCGCGTCATTGACGCTGGGCATCACCGCCGCGTATTTCAAGGGCAAGTGGGATTTCGCGGTCGGGCGCATCATCGA
>DAOTTM010000282.1:0-7181 GCA_034437915.1 Dehalococcoidia bacterium
CAGCCCACGAGCGCGAGGCCCGCCGCGCCTACGCCAACCGCGCTGGCCGATCCCATGAATCGGCGCCGAGAAGACCTCATGGTCTGAAAACGGGTCCAGTAGTCGCTTGCCATCGATCGATTAGCCTTTCTTCAAGCGGGCATCGTCGAAGCCGGCCTTCATCAGACCGTCGGCGATGTATGAATACCCCGACTTGTAGAAGAAGTTCTTGACCCAGGGCTGGCTGTAGAGGTAGCCCGCGTTGGCGTGATACGGGACCGTGATCATCGATTCCGCCATGAACCGCTGCATCTCCTTGATGTACTCGATGCGTTCTTCGAGATTCAAGATGGTGCGCTGCTTTTCGATGCGCGTGTCGATCTCGGCCTGCTCCGCGATCGGTGTCCCGCCCCAGTTGTGGCGCGCGGACTTCGTCCAGTAGAGCGCGGCGAAGATGTCGTCCGGGTCGTTGGCTGACCCGATGAAGGGGCCGATTGCCATCGTGTTGGGACCCATCTTGCCCAAGAAGACGGTTTGGATGTAGGTGGCGTATTCCTGGAACACGAGCTCGGGCTTGAGGCCGGCTTCCTGGAGCGAGGCCGTGACCAGCTCCCAGATCTGCTTCGCTTCCGGGCCATAGCGGTCAACGTTGCCGATGAGCTTGAAGCTCAGGCCCTCTGCGCCCGCCGCGGAGAGGAGCTTCTTCGCTTCCGCGAGATCGCGCTTGTAGTACTTCGCGTTCGGCCCGAACTTCGCGTCCCTCGGGTCGATGAAGAAGGGTGCTTGGCCGGGCGGCTGGTGCGACATATAGCCGCCCTTGCCCGTCCCGTCCTGGACCTTCAGCATGCCGTCGCGGTCTATGATCATCGAGAGTGCCTGGCGCACGCGCTTGTCGTCGAACGGTTTGTTGTCGAAGTTAAAGTACAAGCCCGATTCGACCGAGGTCTGGACGAATGTGTCCTGGCCCTTCGGGTCCAGCTTGGAGCGGGATTCCTTGAAGATTGGCCCGTTGAGGCCCGAGAGGTCGAGTTCGCCCGTCTGGAGGGCGGCGATGATGCGCTGGGCATCGTTCGTCAGGCCCGCCTCGACCTTGTCGAAGTTCGGGAACGGGGCGTCATAATAGTCCGGGTTGCGGTCCCACTTTATCGACACGCCCGGGGAGAAGCTTCGGAAGATGTAGGGCCCGGTGCCGACCGGGTCCTGCTTCACCTGGCCGCTGTCGATCGTCTCGACAGGGATGAACCAGATGCCCTCAGCCGAGGCCGTAATCGCATGGAGGAACGGCGCGAACGGCTGCTTCAGGGTCATTTTGATGGTCTTGTCGTCCGGCGCTTCGACCTTGTCGATGATGCCATTGTACTTCGCTGCGTTCGGCGAAACCTTGGAGAAGACCTCCCAGGTCTTGACGAAGTCAGTGGCGGTGGCCGCGCGGCCGTTCATCGGGGCCTTGTTCTGCCACTTCACGTTCGGCTTCATCGTGAAGGTGTAGTGGGTTGGGTCGACCTGTTCCCACTTGGAGATAATGTCGCCTTCGAGCACCGTCTTGTCTTCGACTGCCACCTTGGCGTTCGCGACGCCGCGCAGGAGGCGGCTATAGTGCGAGCCGGACGGAGTCTGCGCGAGGTACGTCAGGTTCTCAAACGGGTAGAGCGTGGGCGGATCGCCCGAAGAAACGCCGCTCATCGGGAACTTGAGCGTTCCGCCGCGGTTCACCGTAGGGGCTGCCGCTGTGGCGCCCGCGGCGGGAGTGGTTCCGGGCGCTGCGGTCCCGGCCGGCGCCTTGGTGGCGTCGCCCGTGCTATCGTCGTCGTCGCCGCAGCCGACGAGCGCGAGGCCCGCTGCGCCTGCCCCCATAGCCCCCGCGGTGCCCATGAATCGGCGTCGCGACGACCTCATGGTTTGAAGTCGCGTCCAGTATTCGCTTGCCATCGATCGATTCCCCTTTGTTAGCTGGGAGCTTAAGCCCCCGATAGATATACGCCAACTGGGGACTATAGGTTTTCCCGATTTCTTGCGTCAAGTCCATCGATGTGCGCTATCGGAAGCAACGAGATGCAAAAAACGCACATTGGTAAGGAATAAGATCGTGTTCGACATGTTAATAGTTAGCCCCCAGACAAACACTTCAGGACGCACTTCGTGTCCGCACAACGGCGGCTATCCGTACCTCTGCGCCGCGCGGTTCGGCCTGGTGCCGGGCTGTGGGATTGGCCGGGACGGCCCGGATCTCGGCTCTCGGAACTCCGTCCCTACGTAGTTCCCGCCAAGGATGACGAGCCAAGAAATACGTAGTTCAACGGAAGTCCGGCGAGCCCCTCGAACGTACTATTCATCAAAGCAAAGGCTCTCACTGCAACGGAACGAGGAGACGATCATGGTCAACAACCCAACACGGCCACAATGGCCCAACCGGTACCCCAACCTCAGTCGTCGCGGCCTCCTCCGCGCAGGCGGCCTGGGCCTGACGGGCGCTGGCGCGGCCCTGCTCTTCGGCTGCGGCGACGACGAGACGAAGCCCTTGCCGTCCGAACCGCTGCCGCCACCCGAAGTGACGCATCTCCGATTCACACCATCGAACGACATTTGCATCGCCCCGATGTACGTGGCGGGACTGTACCTGGGCGAAGAGGTCTTCACGGAGGTCGAGTATGTAAAGGACGCGACCCACATAGACGATCTGGGTAGACTCATCGACTTTAACTACGACTTCGCCTCGTCGATCGTCCTCAACGTCAACGCCGGGAAAAAGTTCAAAGTGCTGGGCGGTATCCACGCGGCGTGTTCGAACTCCTGGTCACACGAGACGACATCGCGACGATCGCCGACCTGAGAGGCAAGAAGATCGCCACGGACCAGCAGGTGGATACCGGCGCCCCGAATTTTGTGTCGGCGCTTCTCTCGTACATCGGTATGCCAACCGACCAGGCGCTCGTATTCGTCAAGACCGGGGAGCTTGCAGCACGTTTGCGCTCTGGTGAGATAGATGCCGCTCTCACCGTACCGCCACTAGGCGATCTTCTGCGCGCCGCCAACGTCCGGAAGGTCGTGCTGGATAGCAGCACCGACAAGCCATTCTCCCAGTATTACTGCTGCATGTTGGAGGCGAGTCCACAGTTCGTGGCGCGAAACCCTGTGGCGACGAAGCGAGTTTTGCGCGCCGTGCTCAGGGGCGCGGACCTCTGCGCCAGCGATCCCGAGAGAGCCGCTCGATATCTGGTGGAGAACGGCCACACCCAATGGCTGACGGACGAACTCGTTCAGCTGAGCGGAATGGACCGGTACAACCTGACCCTCGCCACCGTCCGTCACCTTCCGTACAACGTTTGGCGCCGCTTTGACCCTGAAGACAGCCTGCGCTTCTATGCTCTGCGCATGAGGGAGGCAGGCGCCGTGAAGGTCACGCCCAATGAACTCATCCGACGGGTTGCCGACTGGCGCTTCTACAACGAACTGAAGCGCGAGATGCCCATGGCCTTCGCCCCGTCGTCCTCGCAGTCCGGGCTGAACTGCGAAATCGGGCCGACGGATTACGCGGCCAACGGGACGCCTGGTGGCGTAGACTCGCGATCCTGAAGAAGGGAGGACCACGCCATGGCCATGATGCGAAGGGCACGGACAGGCATTGCAAAGCGGATGGAGCTGCTCCCACGCTCCGTCGGACGCGTCCCCGTGTCCATCCACCTCAAGCTGTTGGCGGCCTTTCTCGGCATCGTCGTCTTGCTGATTGTCCTCGGCGTCGCGGGGCTCAACGTCTTGGGCGCGGCCAACGACCGCGCCGAAGGGCTGGGCAGGATCGAACAGAAGGTCGCGGCCTATCGGGGCCTGCAGACGGCGATCGCTCACAGCCTCTACGACGGCGCTTCCGCCTTCTCGGCAACGGACGACGCGGCGCTCGACACCACCATCCGCCAGATCCGCCAGTCCGCCTACGACTTCGATCGCCTGGAGTTCGTGGCCAGGGACGAAGGCGCCATCCTCGACCAGATCCAGCGCGACCACGGCGCCTTCCTCCAACAGATGGTCATGATCGTCGAGCTGGTGCGCGATGGGCGCCGCGCCGAGGCGCTCGAACTCCAGCGGAAGACGGCGCGCCCCCTCGCGGACAGCCTCGAACGCCTGACGAACGAACTCGTCGACCGCGCCGAATCCGAGATGGTGACGACCATCGACGACAACCATAACGACTACCTCGGCTCGCGCTGGCTCGTCGTCGGGCTCTCCCTCGGGAGCATCTCGCTGGCGCTGGTCCTTGGATACGCCATCGCGCTTTCGATCAGCGACCCTCTGAAGCGCATCGACGCGCAGATGGAGCTGGTTGCCGCCGGTGATTTTTCCGGCCACGTCGCCATTTCGAACCGGGATGAACTCGGCGCGCTCGCACTCAATGTCAACCGAACGAACGGAGAACTTGGACGAATGTACAGGGAATTGGAGGCGGCCAGCCGCCACAAATCGGAGTTCCTCGCAAACATGTCGCACGAACTGCGGACGCCGCTGAACGCCGTCATCGGCTTCTCGGAAGTGCTCGCGGAGCACATGTTCGGCGGACTGAACGAGAAGCAGGACGAATACGTGCGCGACATCCTCACGTCCGGCCAGCACCTGCTCGCGCTCATCAACGACATCCTTGACCTCTCGAAGATCGAAGCCGGGCGGATGGAGCTGGACCTCGGGCCGTTCTCGCTGGACGAGGCGCTGGAGAACGGTATCTCCATGGTCCGCGAACGCGCCAGCGTGGCAGGCTCGCGCTGAACATGGAAATCGGTGCGGATCTTGGGGGCCTCGAAGCCGACGAACGCAAGATTAAGCAGGTCATTTACAACCTCCTGACCAACGCCGTGAAGTTCACCGCCGCGGGCGGACGCGTCGATGTGACAGAGCGCGTTATGGGCGACGAGGCCTGGATCTCCGTGAAGGACACCGGCATCGGCATCGCCTCGGAAGATCAGTCAAGAGTCTTCGAAGAGTTCATGCAGGCCTCCGGGCGGGCGCGCCAACAGGAGGGGACGGGGCTTGGACTTGCTCTCGCCAAGCGTTTGGTGGAGCTGCACGGCGGACGAATCTGGCTCGAAAGCGCGCCCGGCGCTGGAAGCACGTTCACCTTCTCCCTCCCCCTCGACCGCGCTTCCCTTGCCGCAATGGGCAACGCCCCCGTCGCCTCGCGCCTGGACACTCGGATCTCGGATCTCGGCTCTCGCAACTCGGGGCTGGCCCGCTCATGAACAGCGACTACCTCGTCCTCATCGTCGAAGACAACGACAAGAACCTGACCCTGGCCCGGGATGTCCTCCAGTTCCACGGTTTCCGCACGGTCGAAGCGATGACCGCAACGGAAGGCTTGCGCCTGGCGGCCGAGCACTTGCCGGACGTCGTCCTGATGGACATCCAGTTGCCGGACATGGACGGCGAGACCGCCCTCGCGCACCTGCGCAACGACCCCCGCACGCGCAACCTGCGCGTGGTCGCATTGACAGCATTCGCCATGCGCGAGGACCGCCAACGCTTCCTCTGCGGCGGCTTCGAGGGGTACATCTCGAAGCCCATCGATATCAAGCGCTTCGCCGAATCGGTGCGGGGCTACTGCGAATCGCCCCGAGTGGAGGCCTGACATGGAAGCGAAAAACATCCTCGTCGTCGATGACACCCCCCAGAACGTGCGCCTCCTCCAGGCCGTGCTTACGGCGCAGAAGTATTGCGTGCTCGTAGCGACGACCGGCGAGGAAGCGCTCGAAGTCGTGGCACGGGAGCGCGTGGACCTCGTCCTGCTCGACATCATGATGCCCGGCATCGATGGTCACGAAGTCTGTCGCCAGCTGCGCGCGAACCCCAGGACGGCGGCGCTGCCCATCGTCATGATCACGTCGGCGGGCAACCAGGAGAAGCTGACCGCGCTGGAATCTGGGGCCGACGACTTCGTCCTCAAGCCGTTCGACCGGCCCGAGCTGCTGGCGCGGGTGCGTTCGCTCCTGCGCGTGAAGGAGTACCACGACCGCGTCCAGGAGCAGGCGCTGGAATTGGCGGAACTGAACCGTACGCTCGAAGCGCGCGTCGAGGACCAGGTCGGCGAGATCCAGCGGCTGGCACGGCTGCGGCGCTTCCTTTCGCCCCAGCTCGCGGACCTCATCGTCTCCTCGGGCGACGATTCGGCGCTGAAGACGCACCGGCGCCAGATTGCCGTGCTCTTCTGCGACCTCCACGGCTTCACCGCCTTCGCCGAGGCGAGCGAACCGGAGGACGTTATGATGGTCCTCCGCCAGTTCCACGAGATCCTCGGGAAGCTGGTCCACCAGATGGGAAGGCACCGTGGGCTATTTCGCGGGCGACGGCCTGATGGTCTTCTTCAACGACCCCATCCCTTGCCCCGACCCCGCCTACAAGGCGATGCAGACGGCGGAGGCGTTGCGCGACGGTATGGCGAGCGTGGTCCAGGAGTGGCGGCGGCTCGGGCACAACCTCGGCTTCGGCGTCGGCGTCACGCTGGGCTACGCGACGCTGGGCGAGATCGGCTTCGAAGGCCGCTTCGATTACGGCGCGATCGGCAGCGTCGTGAACCTCGCGTCCCGGCTCTGCGACGAAACTACCTCGGGGCAGATCCTCATCAGCCAGGTTGCGTACGCTGCCGTGGAGGACATGGTCGAGGCGGAGCTGGTCCCGGCGCTAACGCTGAAGGGCTTCGCCAAACCCGTGTCCGCGTACAGCCTGGTCAAGCTGCGGGCGACGGAAGAGCCGGACGGGATCGAGCGGCCGGGCGGCCTGACTGCGCGCGAGGCGGAGATCCTACAGCTGGTCGCCGCCGGGCGCACGAGCCGCGAGATCGGCGACGACCTCTTCCTCAGCGTGCGCACCGTCGAACGCCACATCGCCAACGTCTACACCAAGATCGGCGCCCACGGCCGCGCCGAAGCCACCGTCTACGCCCTCGACCACGGCCTGCGCAAGGACTGAGGACCTGAGACCGAACGAGCAGCGGCGCCCTGCACTCCGTAGCCCGACCGCCAGTGAGGGTTCGCGCCCGGCATTCAGCGACGGCCAGGCGTCTCACGGGCATCTTCCGCTGCCACCGCCCCCTTCCACATCTCGCACCCCCCACCCCACGCTCGCCCACATGAACAACCCGCCGGTCCTCGCCATCCTTCCCGGACGGACGCCCACACACGCGTGCGCTGCACCGCGAACAACGTGCGTTCCCGTGCGTTCGCATG
>DAOTTM010000283.1:0-46456 GCA_034437915.1 Dehalococcoidia bacterium
TGCTCCCACCGCTCGGCCAGATCCCCTTCGACCCGGGAGACATCAGATGGAGAAACGCCCGCGGCCCCGACGTGACGCAGAAGCCGGCTGTAGTGGAACGCGAAGAGATAGTTGCTGAATCCGCCAATGAAGGGCGCCAAAGAGTCTTGAAGCTTCGGCCAGGCGGCGGGGCCACTGATCGGGTAGCGGATAGTCCCGCCGCGCGTGACTGGCTCCGCCGTCGGGCTCGCTGGCGTGGCTGGCGCCCCCGGCTTTCCCGAATCGCCGCCGCAGCCGACGAGCGCGAGGCCCGCCGCGCCTAGCGTTGCCGTCCCGCCGCGCGATAGCAGCGCGCGCCGTGTCACGGTTTCGCGCTCATGGCGGACCCAATAGTTTGTCGTCATCGTGTCCTTCGTTATGCCGCAATTGTGCGAGCGGCCAAACGGCTATGCAAGGCCGTTCGTTATGTGCGAGTCCTCACACTCGGCTCAGAGTAGCGTCCCAGTTCATGCGCGTTTGGTAATTAGGATCTGCCGCGGGTCGTGTTTACGTCCCCAACGAAATGGAGGCGGCGGTGCTTCGCAGGCTCAGGTCGCGCCGGACTTCGCTCTTTTGGAAATATACCTTCGTCGTTGAGGTGGTCCTTTCCGTCGCCCTGCTCGTTCCGGCGGGATCCAGGCGTGGTTTGCCTACCGTTCCACGCGCGACGATCTTGAAGCCGCGCAGCAGCAGGAAGCGCAGCTTGCCGGACTGCGCATCGACCAGTTCGTGGGCGAGGCGGAGCGCGACCTTGCGAGCACGCTGCCCGCCGAAACACTTGACGCTCGACCGCGACCGGCCGAGGAGTGGAAGACGGAGTTCGCCCGGCTGCTGCGCCAGAATCCGGCGATCGCCGAAGCGTCCTACCTCGATAAAGATGGGGTGGAGCAGATTCGACAAGGACGCGGCACCACCGCGCCTTCTGCAGTTCGCAATCGTTCCAATGACGACTTCTTACGCGACGCAACGGGTGCCAGGGCGAGCTTCGGGAGCGTCTACTTCCAGCAAGTTGGCGGCTCGTTCGTCCCCTACATGACGATTGCCCGCGGAGAGACGCCTCCCCGGACGGGCGTCATCACGGCGGAACTGAACCTCTCCTACGTCTGGCAGATCGTGGCCCAGATCAAGTTCGGCGACGAGGGCAAGGCGTACGTCGTCGACAAAACCGGGCGCCTCGTCGCGGATCCCGATTTCGCCCTCGCCGCAAGCAAGGCGGATCTTTCCGCGCTTGCGCAGGTTCAGACCGCGCTCAGCGTCGGTTCGACCCTTGGGGCGCGCCCTTCGGCGCCGGTCACTGCCCAAAGCCGGGGAGGAACCGACGTCCTCACACGACCTACTTCCCCGTCAATCCGCCCAACTGGTTCGTCTTCGTGGAGCAGCCCAAGAGCGAGGCGTTCAGCTCGCTCTACGCTTCGCTCTGGCGTTCGGCGTATCTGCTTGCCGGCGGTTTGGTGCTCGCTGCCCTCGCAAGCTTCGTCTTCGCGCGGCGCTGGGTGAGCCCGGTGCGCGCGCTCCAGGCCGGCGCCGCGCGCATCGCGGCCGGCGACCTCGATACGACCATCGCCCTCCACACCGGCGACGAACTCGAATCCCTGGGCAACGAATTCAACCGAATGTCCGCGAAGCTCAAGGATTCGTACACAACGTTGGAGGCGAAGGTCGAAGAGCGGACGCAAGACTTGACGGAGGCGCTCGACCAACAGACCGCGATGGCAGAGGTGTTGAACATCATCAGCCGTTCACCTCCGAGTCCGACAAGGTGCTTGTGGCGATGATGCGCGTAGCAGTCTCGTTGCTGGGGGCCGACGACGGGTATGCACGTTAATCGAGGGTGGTCGCGTCCAGCGGCGGCTCGCAATCAAGGGTGAGGAAGTCTCCTGGTTCGAGGGCGAGGATCTCGACCTCAGCGAACGCAGGCCGGCTGACCTGAGCGTCATCGAAGGGCGCACCGTGCAGTTTCACGGCTCGATCGTTGAGATGGTCGAACGCTTCCCAGGCCTCCTGAACCCGCCCGGAATCGCTATCACCGTCCTCGCAGCGCCGATGCGAACACAAGGGGGGTTCGCGGGCCACCTCTGCGTCCGGCGCTACGCCGCTCTTCCTTTTGGTCCTCGTGAGATCGCAGTGCTCGAGACGTTCGCCGACCAGGCCGTGATCGCGATCGAAAACGCGCGGCTCTTCAACGAACTCCAGGAGCGCAACCGCGAAGTCACGGAGGCGCTGGAACAACAGGCGGGTATGGCGGAAGTGTTGCGCGTGATCGGATCAAATCCGACGGACCTTTCCGCAGTGTTTCGGTCTCTCGCCGAGACGCTCAAGCGCCTCGTGAGCGCCAAGATTGGGTTCGTCGGCTACCTCGGCGGCGGGACCTGGCGCGCGTGGTCGTCTGCATTGGACAGGTTTTCCGAAGTTCCGGCTATCGAGGTTCCGGACGTGGCCACTGTTCCCAACGTTGCGGCGAGGGAAAGTCGTTCCATCCACGTCTGGGGAGCCATCACGGAATGGGAGTCCGAGTACCCCGATGCTGCAGCGTTCCATCGCTCGCTGAGACACACCGAGGCGGCCACCGCAGCCATCGGCGCGAGATCACGGTGCTCTTATGCGACCTCCGGGGCTTCACGCCGTTCGCCGAGACGACCGAACCAGAGGACGTCATGGCCGTCCTGGCCGAACTCCATGACGCCCTTGGGCCATTAATTTTCTCCCACCAGGGGACCCTCGCACAGTTCACGGGCGACGGCATGATGGTGTTCTTCAACGACCCCATTCCCTGCATCGACCCGGCGGTCCGAGCCGCCCGCCTCGCCATCGATATGCGAGATTGCGCTTCGGAACTTTCGACGACATGGCACAAGCGCGGCTACAACCTCGAACTGGGGCTGGGGCTCGCGATCGGCTTCGCCACCTGCGGCCAAATCGGTTTCGAAGGCCGATCCGAGTACACCGCGATCGGGACGGTTACGAGCCTGGCGGCGCGCCTCTGTGGCGAAGCCAAGGGCGGGCAGATCCTCGTGAGCCAACGCGTGATGGCACTTGTGGAACACGAGTTTTCCGGAGAGCCCGTCGGTGAACTCGCACTCAAGGGCTTCGCCAGGCCGGTGCTTTCGTTCAATCTCGCCGGTCGGCTGTAGCGCGCACGGGCGGGGACGTTCGGCGAATTGAACCAGGACCCGTCGATTGGCCAACAAGCTATTCTGTACGAAGTCATTCCTGGAGTCGTCGATGCCTCGCGGCAGCCCAACGGTCAACTTCAGTACCCGCACAACCTTCCGTCACCGTTGATGCCCATCACGGGAAGGGAGGAAGCGATCCGTTCTGCGGCGGCGCTGCTGCTTCAAGCCGACATCAGGCTTGTAACCCTTACCGGACCGGAAGGCATCGGGAAGACCAGGCTCAGCCTTGGCGTGGCAACCACCGTCTCCGAACAGTTCCCCGACGGGATCTGCTTCGTGACCCTTGCTGGACTGCCGGCCAGCGAGCTTTTGATTCCCGTTATCGCTCACGCGTTGCACGTGGAGCCGTACCATCGAACGTTGCTGGACGCGCTCATCGATCACCTTGCGAACATCAGGTTGTTACTCATCCTCGACTCGGCGGAATCAGTGGTAAGCGAGGGGCAGAGCATTGGAGAGAGTCCTCAACGGGTGCCCAGGTCTCAAGATTCTCGCTACCAGTCGCGTCCCACTGAGCGCCCGGGGGGAGTTTGAATTCCCAGTGAGTTCGCTTAGCCTGCCGACCGCCATTCACGGCACGAACATCGATGGCGCCAGTGAAGCGGGGGCGGTCGAACTGTTTGCGGAGTGCGTGGGGAGGGCGAGCCCGAGCTTCGAATGGAATGAATCGACCGTCGGCGATGCCGTGAAGATCTGCGGCGCGCTCCGTGGTGTGCCGCTGGCATTGGAAATAGCGGCGGCCCATGCCGGGACCCTGGCCTTGCCGATCGTTTTGTCCACGCTTGAGGAACGGCTCAAGGTGCTCGGAAGTGCGGACGATCGGTCTGCATTCCGGCAGACGCCGCAGCTGGTGGTGGCCTGGAGTTACGACGCGCTCTGGGCCGCCGGACGACGGCTCTGGCGGAGCCTGTGTGTTTTCGTTGACGGCTTCACCTTCATTGCCGCGGGCGCCCTCTCGCAAGAACGCGACGACAGCGTCCTCTCCGAACTGCTTGCGAACCTGCTCAGTGCTGGACTCTTGCAACGCGCCGAATCCGCCACGGATGAGCCGCGTTACGTGATCCACGAGGCCGTCCGGGGATTCGGCCTGCAACAGCTAGAATTGATGAGCGAAGCCGTCGTTGTTCGCCGCCGTCACGCAACCTTCTTCGCCAACCTCGTGGCGCCGAGTGCAACTGACCAGGGCAGTGCCGGGCCAGCGGAAGAAGCATGGATCGAGTCCATCGACGTTGAACTTGGTAACGTTCGCGCGGCGCTCTACTGGTCTTTGACCCCGATGGGAGACCGAGAAATTGGCCTGGCGCTGGCGGGCCAATTGGGGCGGTATTGGGCCTTGCGGCACGAGGTGGCGGAGGGCCGGTTCTGGCTCGCCGCCCTTCTGCTTTCGGCTGGAGATCGCCCCTCCACCAGCGTGGCCGCGGCAGCACTTGGGGTACTCGGCGTGTTGGCCTGGCAGCAGGGAGACCACCGCGATGCACGGCGCCTGCTCGAAGAGAGCGTCCCGGCGCACCGCCTATTGCGCATGCTCGGCGGCCTTTCACAACAACTCCGCACGCTTGGGCTCATCGCAATTGATCGTGGGGAACCAGGCGCAGCGCGCTCATTTTTCGCGGAAGCGCTTTCACTCAGCCGGGTCGAAGGCGACGAGGAGGGGCGTGGCTTGGCGATGCAGCATTTGGCTGACACACTCGTCGTTTCGGACCCATCAAGCGCTCGCGAACTCTACACGCAGAGCATGGCAATCTGGCGAAACCGGGCGTCGTTGCAATCCGCTTCGATCCTCAACAGCATCGCCCGCATGAGGCTTTAAGAAGGTGACGCCGACGAGGCCCGCGCGCTCTGCGACGAAGCCTTCGCCGTTCAGGCGGCTGCTCCCGATGAGTGGGGCGCCGCCCGCACGCAGCAAAACCTCGCGGATATTGCCCGCTATCAGCGCGATTACGAAGTGGCAACCGCGTCCCATCGAGGCTGCCTCTCCTTCTATCGTCGCTGCGGCGAAGTCTCGGGTATCGCCCGTGCATTGTGCGGATTGGGCTTCATCGCCGCCGAGCTGGGTAATGCAGACACCGCTGTTGACTTGCTGATGGAGTCCCTTCCGCTCTGGGAGGAACGGTCGAACGAACTCGGTCGCGCCGCCTGCCTGCTTGGGCTCTCGATTGTGTCCATCTACCTTAAGGACGGCCCCACAGCCGCTCGAGCATTGGGCGCGATTGAAGCGTGGCTCGAACGGACGACCGGTACGCTGGAGCCGCCGGACCGCCTGAGTTTTGCCCGTGGCGCGGAGGCCCTAAGGAGCTCCCTCGGGAACGAGGAGTTTGGGCAGCAATGGGCAATCGGCCGCGAACTCAGCCTGGATTCAGCCATCCTGGAACTGAAGGCCGCAACAGCGGCGAATGCCGTCCCAACGGAGTTGTTGATGGAAATGCAAGCGACTGACCCGGCTGCCGGAATCAGAATCGAGATTGACCAGGGCCACCAAAGCCTTCAGGTAGCCAGCATCGTCGAAACGGAATTCTTCCAGGCGTTGCGCCGCGAAGCGCGCCATCTCCGCGAGGCAAACAGCGATTGAAGGGCGTGGATGCACAGGCAGCGACTTCCGCCGCACCAGGGCGCGGTCTGCTCCCGGCACACCCTCGACGAAGGGACCACGGCACGCTTCGAGGGGCTGAGAATGATGTTGGAGCGGGAGACGAGGTTCGAACTCGCGACATCCTGCTTGGAAGCAACTTAACAGAGTTGACTTCCTGCCTGCCACCCAAACCCCCGAAACCGACATCCTAACCGGGCGATTCACCGGCTCGACCCAATCGAGTCAGGATGTCGTCAATCCGTGCCCAGCTGCAGACAAGAATTCGCAGTCATGCCGGGACGCACTTAGGGGAGTATCGGCGCGCCCTCGATTCTTTGCAACTCCGAGTTTACACTTTAGGACTGACAGCGCGCCTGCGTTTCCTTGCTAAAGGCGCCGCAGCGGCGGGGCCTGTTCGGGGACCCAGTCATGCACAAGTAACCCGTTCAGGACGAGGCCAGCAAACATCCGCCAAAAGTCCCCGGGCGGGACGGACCCTGCCGGGTCATACCATCGCGCGGTACGGGCTGCCGCACCGATGAGGATGAGCGCGAGGATGTGGGGATCGCCAGGCATCATCTCCCCGGACTCCTGGCCCCGCGAAATCACACCGGCGATAAGCGCTTCGTAACGCCGTTCCCGCTCGCGGATGGCGCGGTGCATGTCTTCGTCGAGCGGCAACATCTCCTGGTAGTACATGTACTTTTCGTTCGACTCGCGTGCCCCGCGCGTAAGGAGCATAACGAGTTCGATCAGAGCCTCCCGTGGGGAGACCACGCGTGCGACCACTTCTTCCGCGCGAAGAATGGACTTTTCAACGTTGGGCGCCACGACGGCCCAGTACAGGGCTTCCTTTGAGTCGAAGTGGTAGTAGACCGTGCCCTTGGTGATTCCCGCCTCCGCAGCGACGTCCTCAAGCGAGGTAGCTTCATATCCCCGGTGCGCGAGGAGCGAAGCGGCGGCTTGCACGATCTGTTCTCGTGTGCCTAACGACCTCTTGGATCGGACTCGGCCAACTGGAAGACCAGCCATGATGTCGGACTGCCTCTGCGAACGAAAGTTCGGAACCGTATCCATGGTGACCCGGATGCTGGCCAACGGCAATAGGTCCCGGAGCGCAGCTTGCACTTTTGAGAATGGAACTTAGCATCCAAACCGGCGAGGACCAAGGGGCCCACCGTTCTTGGCTGACGCGCGCTTACTGGGTGGGGGAAACGTTCATGGAAGACCGCTATTGGAAGCGCCGTTCCCCTTTCGCGCCGAGCCACCCTCGGCGGCGCAGGCATTGCGGCGACCGGGCTCGCGAGCCTCGCAGCAGTCGGCTGCGGGGACGACGACGATAGCAAGGCGAACCGACGATCGACCTGGCCGGAGCCTCGGCATCCCCAACGGCGCAGGCGGAGCGCGTTGACCTGACGACGACGCTCAAGGCGGGGATGAGCGCCGACCTGGGCAACCTGGACCCGCCGTCTGTCGCGGGCGTCGCAAACGTCCCCAACGTGTCGCGCACTTCGACACCCTGTTCGGGACGGACGCGGACCAGAACATCATCCCGCGCATTGCGGGCGCACGGCATGTCTGATAGCGTCCGGTCAGCCTTGGCCACACTGGAAGTGCGAAATGCCCGAACCGTACGTCGGTCTCACGATCCCCGCCCGCGAATTCACCGTGACGAAGGAAATGACCGACTGGTATCGCTCCGGACTGGCGGTCGACCACAAAGAGCCGCCGCCCCAGATGCTCGCGAACGCGGTGGACACGGCGAACGGGGTGATGTTCTCCCAGCAACGCGGGCACCTCTGGCTTCGCCAGGAGTGGGATTTTCACGCGCCCCTCGAAGCGGGGCGCACATACAGCGTCGAGGGCCGCGTAACGGATATCTACCCGCGCCGCGACCGGAAGATCCTCCTCACGGAGACGGAACTGCGCGACTCCCAGGGGGCCCTCGTTTCAGTGCAACGTCACCACCAGAGCTTTCTCGTCGACGCGCCGGTGGGCGAGGTCACATTCCGCGACCCGCGGGCGAAAGAGGGTTCACGCACCTTCGAGCGCCCGACCGGTGAGCTGCTGGGCAGCCTCGAACGCACTGTCACTCTGGAGATGTGCGGGGAGTTCTTCCACGGCTCGCGGAGCTATCACACCGATGAAAAGCAATCGCAGGCGCTCGGGTTTCGCGACGTCGTGGTCGGCGGCCGAATGACGATGGGGTACATCGGGGAGCTCCTCGAATCGACGCTCGGCGAGCGCTGGGCACGCTCGGGACGCCTGCTGGTGAAGTTCACGAATGTCCTCTGGCCGAACGAGCGAATTGTTGCCCGTGTGCTCGACTGTGGCGCCACGACGGACGGTCGCCGGAGCGTTTTCGGCTGGGTCGAAAAGTCGGACGGAGTAACCGTACTGGTGGCGGAAGGAACGGTGGAACGCTGAGGCCGCGGACCATGTGCGAGTTGGGTTCGGACGTTGCTGGGGACCCGGTCAGGGTTGAGCGGCGATTTCCCTGCTGTCCTCGACCTCGTTACGTCCTCCACAGTGGCTGGCGGGGCGTCCTTCGCCACCACGTCCGTCCGATACGGGCACGAAGCGCAAGGTCGCGTCGTCGAGAGCAATCTCGGTTTGGCGGGCGGCGTTGACGTTCGCCGGTCTGTCGAACACCGCGCTCCACCTTGCCGCGAGGGTGGCCGGATCGTTCGCCTGGATCTCGGCGCCAACCATCGCTCGGACAATCTCCGTTCGCCGGGCGGGAGTCCAATCTGGCCCAGCTGGGCTCCATGGCGGTGCGGGATCGTTTGCTCCGTGGTTCTGGCAAAGCTCCACGATCGCAACGGGGACATCCTTCGGGTGCAATTGGATACCCTGGTCTGCGCCTTGGCCCATATCCGCGACGAGGCGCACCACCGAGCCGCTCGATCGGTTCCTGGGCGGCCGCGAGATCGTCGCATTGGGTGATGACCATGTAAGTCCCCATCCCCGCCGCGGCGATCGAGATAGCGCCCACCAGCGGTCCCTTCACGCGATGGCGCCACTACCTCCAGGAAATTCGAACCCACGGGCATCAGGAAGTTGTGGAGTCCTGGCGTCCCACCGCGGGGTCTCGGAAACAGACCGCCAACCCGAAGATCGCGGTCAGATCCGCCTCTATGTTCCCTGGAACACAGACTTGCGCTTTTCGAGGAAGGCGCGCCCGGCCTCGCGGGCCCGTCGGTCGCGCCCGAGCGCACGTGTCGCTCCGCCTCGCGCATCATCGCGTCGACGAAGCCGAGGCGCTCGCCGTCGTTGAGGTTCGCCTTGATGTTCCTTAGCGCGACTGGAGCGGCTCCCGCCAGGCGCTCCGCAATCAATCGCACTTCCTGGCGGAAGGTCGCGTCCGGGAACACGCGCGAGACGAGGCCGATACGCTCGGCTTCCGTGCCGTCGATTGCATCCGAGAGGAGGTAGAGGTCTCTCGCTCGCGAGGCCCCCACGATGCGGGGAAGGGTCCAGGTCCCGCCGAAGTCACCGGAAAGGCCAACGTTCGCGAATGCGGTCACGAACTTGGCGGATGTCGCGGCGAAACGCAGGTCTGCCGCACAGGCCAGCCCACGCCTGCGCCAGCGGCGGGCCCGTTCACTGCGGCTATCGTGATTTCGGCATTTCATGAAGAAGCAGGGCACTCCGTTCGAAGCGTTGCAACACCCCAACGCGGGAATCGATGTTTCCCTCACCAAGGGTGTTCCGAGCGGCGAGGTCCGCGCCGGCGCAAAAACCTCGTCCCGCACCCGTGAACACGACCACTCGAACCGAGTCGTCGGCGGCGGCTTGTTCCAGCGCATCGACAGCGCCGCCCAGGAGTTCCGCCGTCATCGTGCTGAGGCGCTCCGGGCGATTCAACGTCACCGTGGCGACTCCGGCCTCGACCTCATACAAGACTGTGTCATTCATGATGGCTCCTTTGGTGCGGATGATACGTCGTGGTGCGGGTGTTCTCTACCAGGTATCGATATACGGGTACTTCTTCTCCGTGCGAACTGGCGTTGGTGGCAGTCGGCGCAGACTTTCGGCGATCCAGCTGCGTGTGTCGGCGGGGTCAATTACGTCATCAATCCCGCCGCCAACCGACGCATTGATCGCCTTTGCCCCCTCGTATGCCCGCGCCACGCGCCGGTCGAACTCTTGCCGCCGCTCTTCGGGGTCCTCGATTGCCGCAAGTTCCTTCCGAAAACCGAGCTTCACGGACCCTTCGATGTTCATTCCGGCGAATTCCGCCGTGGGCCAGGCGACCGTGAAGAACCCGACCAGCGAACTCGCCCCGCACATTGCCTGGACTCCGAGACCATAGGCCTTGCGAACGACAACCCCGAACAGCGGAGTGGTCATGTTCGCGCCCGCGTTAAACATCCGCACGCAATGCCGCACCAGCGCCGTACGTTCGACGTCGGGTCCGACCATCATTCCGGGACAGTCCATCAGGCTCAGGACGGGGATGTCGAACGCGTCGCAAAGTTGGATGAACCGCGCGCCCTTATCCGCGCCATCAGAATCTATTGCGCCCGCAAGGTGGTGCGGGTTGTTCGCGATCACACCCATCGGCTTGCCTTCGACCCTGATGAACGCGGTGATGACACCGACCCCGAACTTCTCGCGAATCTCAAGAACCGAGTCTTTGTCGGCAATGGTCCGGATGATCTCCCGCATGTCGTAAAGGCGAAGGCGGTTCTCCGGCACGATGTGGCGGAGACGCCGTTGGTCCGGAGCCTCCCAACGATTTATGGGTCCCTGGAAGTAGGAGAGGTACTTCTTCGCCGTATCGACGGCGGCTTCCTCGTCTTTAACGAGAATATCGACGACGCCGTTCGGCACCTGGAACGACATCGGCCCCACCTCTTCAGGCGTGTAGATACCTAACCCGCCGCCCTCGATCATCGCCGGGCCGCCCATGGCGATGGTCGTGCCCTCGGTCGCAATGATGACATCGCAGCACGCCACAAGCGCGGTGTTCCCGGCGAATGTCCGGCCATTGACGATGGCGATCATCGGAACGAGGCCGCTGAGCTTCGAGAACGTCGTGAAGGTGTGGGTATCGAAGGCGACGCGAGGGCCCGTGTTGTCATCGCCAGGGCGACCGCCACCGCCTTCGCCGAAGAGGATCAGCGGCATTCGGAAGCGGTTGGCGAGTTCAAACATCCGGTCCTGTTTGTAATGATTGCGGCCCCCCTGCGTCCCGGCCAGGACCGTGTAGTCATAGTGGACCAGAGCCGCCCGCGACCGGTCTTCATCGACAAGGTCGCCGTTGATCGAACAGGTGCCAGCGATGAGGCCATCCGCCGGGGTCTCCCTACGAAGCGTCTCCATGTCGTGGCGCTGGTGTTGTCGAGCGACGACCAAGGGCCAGTACTCTTTGAACGATCCGGGGTCGACCAGTTGCGCGATGTTCTCGCGCGGCATGCGATAGCCGCGCGCCCGGCGTTTGACGACCGCCTCGGACCTGTTCTCGTCGAGCGTATGCGCGTGCCGATCGATCAACTGCTGGAGGTCGGGCCGGATATAGTCGAGGTCCGCTTCCTCCTCCGCGCTCATGGCGCCGCCTGTCACCTCCGCCTCCTCCAAGAACACGATCGGGTAGCCTTCACGCACGACGTCGCCGACGGCCATCGTGACCTGGCGGACGATACCACTGCGGTCCGCGGCAATCACGTGTTCCATCTTCATTGCCTCGACGACGGCCACTTGCTGTCCCTCGCGCACCTGGTCGCCCACGGCAACATCGATGGAGACGATAGTTCCCTGGATGGGCGCGGAAAGACCAAATGATCCGTCAGGGCCGGTAACCGCGGGCTCACGCGATGCTTCGGAGACGGTATTCTGTTCCGCCTTCACCTGGGCGTCATGCGCGAAAAGCGCGAGCGGGTCCCGCTTATCGACGCGGGCGCCGGCAAGGCCAGCCTCCCGCACCCCCACGTCGCCACGGACCGGGGCGGCAAAGCGCGTTCGATGTTCCGCACCGCCCGCCGCCAGTTCAATCATGTGTTCATCGACCCACCGCGTGTGAACCTCGCCGGCCGCAAAGTCCACGTGGGAAAGGACGTTTTGCAGGAATGAAATGTTCGTGCTCACGCCTTCCAATCGGAACTCGCTCAACGCCCGTAGCGTCCGCGTCACCGCATCGCCAATCCGCGGCGACGACGAGCGCACGATGACCTTCGCCAGGAGCGAGTCGAACGCCGTGCTCGTGCGGTAGCCGGCATAGCCAAAGCCATCGGTGCGCACGCCCGGCCCGCTTGGCGCCTCATAGACAGTGAGAGTGCCTCCGCCCGGACGGACCGAGCCGTCGGCGCCGATCGTTTCCATGTTCACGCGCGCCTGGATTGCGTAGCCACGTGGCCGCGCGATGGATGGTTCATCGAGCCCGAGTTCGCCGATAGTGCCGCCTTCCGAAAGTCGGATTTGGGTTTGTACGAGGTCGACCCCGGTCACCTCCTCCGTCACGGTGTGTTCGACCTGGAGACGCGCGTTGGCTTCGATGAACACGAATGGCTCAGCGCCGTCCCGGCCGGTCACATCGACGAGGAATTCAAACGTCCCGAGATTGGTGTAGCCCACATGCTTCGCGAACCGGACGGCGGCGCCGATTATCCGCGCGCGGAGGTCGCCGTCGAGATTGGGCGCGGGCGCCACTTCCACCACCTTCTGGAAGCGCCGCTGGATGCTGCACTCCCGCTCGCCGAGATGTGCAACCAGACCCTCCTTGTCGCCAAGGATCTGAACCTCGACGTGTCGGGCTCGGGGGATGAACTCCTCGACGTAGACATCCTCCAGTCCAAACGCCGCCTTGGCCTCAGACTGGCAGCGACGGTAGGCGGAATCGAGGTCTTTCGCCTCAAACACGGCGCGACTTCCACGACCGCCCCCGCCCGCGACCGCCTTGATCATCATCGCGCCGCCCTGGCCGCAAGATGCGAAGAAGGCGCTCGCCTCTTCCAGTGAAACTGCGCGATCGAGACCGCGGAGAACGGGGATCCCGGCCGCCACAGCCGCTTCGCGGGCACGAGCTTTGTCGCCGAACAGCTGTAGGTGCTCAACATTGGGCCCGACGAAGGTGATGTTCCCTTCGGCGCACAGCAGGGCAAAGTCCGCTCGTTCTGCAAGAAAGCCGTATCCCGGATGGATCGCGTCGCAACCGGTCGCCTTCGCGGCGGCGATGATCGCCGCACCGTCGAGGTAGGCCTTCGCGCCGGTGCCGGGAAGGGCGTACGCCGCGTCCGCGACGCGGATGTGCAGGCTGTCAGCGTCATCTTCCGAATAGACGGCCACGGTGCGCAATCCAAGGTCCGTGGCTGCCCGGGCGATGCGGATTGCGATTTCTCCGCGATTGGCGATCAGGAGGGCTGTAAACGGCAAAGTGCTTCCTTATAGAGAGAGTGCTACGAGCAAATTTATAAGTTGGGTGCAAGGTCATTGAGTGTGCCGGTCACGCCGGCCGCGACCAGAGACGCGTATTCAGCGTCGCCGATGCCGAGCTCTTCGGCCAGTACCTCACGGCTGTGTTGGCCAATACACGGGGCGGGGCGCACCGGGGACGACGGGGCGCCCGAGAATCTCCAGGGCCGTCCCGGCAGCCACGTTTCGCCGACTTCGGGGTGGTTTACCTGGGTAACGAACCCGGAGGACAGGAAGTTGGGATCGGGCTGGCTGTACAGATCGTAAAACGGAGCGACCCGCGCTACCGTCAGACCTCGAACACCCAGGACACTCTCGACCGTGGAAGCGTCCTGGCCCGCGGACCATGCCGCGATGATTGCATCGAGGTCGGTTTCGTTGGTCTTGCGGGAGGACATCGTGGCGAATCGCGAGTCTCTGAGTCGGCCGTCGCCGATATGATCGACCAACACACGCCAGGCTTCCTCGGTTTCCGCGGCAAGGGCGAGCCATTCGCCGTTACGGGCAGCGTAGTTATTGTGCGGTGCGACCCGCGGATGATGGTTTCCACCGGGTCGTGGAACGCGACCGGTCGCGTCGTATTCCACGACCGCGTCACCACACACTGTGGTCATGGCTTCCATCATCGAAAGATCGACTCGCTGGGGCAGGCCGGTCCGGTCGCGGTGGGCGAGGGCGGCGAGGACGGATGCAGCGAAGAAATAGCCCGAAACCGGGTCTGGATAGAGGCCGCCGGTGTTCATGCCGGTATCGCCCTCGTAGCCATGCAGCGAAGAGATGCCGGACATCGGCTCCGTGGTCGCCCCGTTGCCAGGGTATTCCCAGTATGGACCGTCGGTGCCATATGCCGAGATAGACGCCCAAATCATGCCCGGGCGCATTTCATGCAGCCTTTCGAGCGTGATACCCCACGACGGCAGCACCGTCGGGCGGAAGTTTTCGGCGATGATGTCGAAACGGGGCAGCAGTTGCCAGAGAATCTCTCGACCGCGTTCCGTGCGGATATCGAGGGAGATCTCGCGCTTGTTCAGGTTGACGGAGTTGTACAATCCCTGCGTGTTTCGCGGATGTTGAACACGGCTCGGATCGACGACGCCAGCAGGGACGCGGCCGCGAACGCGCCTCCAGCTGTCCGTACGATGGAGTGCTGCGATCTGCACCACGTCCGCACCCAGGAGCGCCAGCAATTCCGTGCCGAACGTGCCGGACCAGGCCTGGGCAAAACTGAGCACTCGGACGCCGCTAAGGGGACCCGCGGCCAAGGCCTCCGGCGTAACTCGTTGGGTGGGCGCTTTGGTTTCTGGCGTTGGCGGACTCCGCCAATTGGATTGTGCGGTCGCAGCCTTGTCACCGAGAGGCGGAGCGGACGAATTCAGTCGCCAGGGCGCGGGTGAGAGCCGGGCCGGTGGACCCGACGCGCGGACGCGGCGCCCGTCTATTTTCGTTTCGACGAGAAAGCCGCGAGCGGCGAGTTGAGGATCATCGACGATATCGCCGATGTCCTGGAGGACGCCGCTGATACACCGCAATTTCGCGAGCGCATGGAAGAGCGGCCAACGCTCCATCGAGTGAACGGTGTAGGCAGCGCCAGCCACAACAGCAGACAGGTCCCGCGAGTGACGGCCCTCGTCGGGCCAAAGGTCGTCTCGCGCGCCGAGTTCAGGCAACTCAAGGACGTCCATCGCTGCGGCCCAGTTATGGAAATCGCCGAAACCGAAGTTGATGCGCCCATCGGCTGTATCCCAGAGTGGCCCGGGATCCCCGCGCAGACGGCCCCCTGCCGGCCCGAAGCTGAAGCCGGTTCCTTCATAGACCGCGGCGATCGCCCAGGGGTGGACGGTGAGCGCGAATGCCTCGACTTCGCTGACCTCAACGACCTCCGCAATGACGCCCTGGTCCCGCCGCCTTAGCGCCGCCGCGGCGGCGAGGAAGCCCGCCACGCCGCCAACGTATCCGCTCTGGTTGCGCGGCATCTGAAGCGGAGGTTCGCCCCTGTACCCGTTGATGAACGACCAGCCGGCTCGCGCGCTCGCGGTGAGGTTGTTCCCGGGTTTACGGGCCAGTGGACCCGTCAGGCCATGCGGAGTGATCGACAGGTGGACAGCGTTGGAAGGGAGGCTCGAAAGAGCCACCGCCAGTGGCCCCGCCCTGGTATCCGCAGTGGTCACGACAATGTCGGCGCCAGCCACCAGCTTGGCGATCTCATCGGCTTCACTGACTATGACCGAACGCTTGTTCCAGTTCGCGTACGCGTGCAGCACGCCTCGGTCGAGTCCGGGTTTGTCTTCGAGAAATGGGGGCTCGTGTCGCAACGGGTGCCCCTCCGGCGGCTCGGCGAGCATAACGTCCGCGCCAAAATCGCCGAACAAGCGGGCGGCAAACGCGCCGGAGAGTCGATCCGACAGGTCGATGACGCGCAGACCAGCATAGGCGCCAGGACTGACGTCGTCGCCGCTTTGGCCGTGAACCGTTGCGCTCGCCAGGTGAGTCCTCCAAACAGACATCCATCGCCAGCCTTATCCGCGCGGCGAATGGCGAGATTGACGTTCAAACCAGCGGGGCTATACTCACCGGTGCAGGCGGTAACGTCAAACTGCGACCAAGAACATGCAGAGGCCACGGCAAAATTCGCTACCGCCACCACTCGCGCACACCGCGCGTGGCCAGGAGGGGTCTTGTGTCTTCCATTCAGCAATCCCGAAACGAACAGGGTTTCAATCGTCGACGATTCCTGGTAGGCGGGGCCGCGACCGCCGTCGGCGCCGCAGCCTGGCCACTGGTCGGATGCGGCGATGACGATGACGCGGGCCAGGAACCGTCCGGAGGGCAGGCCACTCCGAACGCCCAAGCCAGTCCGAACGCCCAGGCCTCGCCCACGGTCCAGCCGAAACAGGGTGGAACGTGGAAGCGCGGCGCTGGGGGCAACATCGCAATTGCATCTTTGCCCTTCCAGGAAGCAGGTACCCTCGCGGGGGGTGGGAATGCAGCGGCCGCCCCCCAGGGTCTCATCTGGGGCCAGCTCGTCCGAATGGGCACGGACAAGCTGGAATGGCTGCCGGACCACGCCAAAGAGTGGCAGATCGCCGCCGACGGTATGTCCATGAAGTTCGTTATTCGCAACGACATCGTCTTCCACAACGGCCGAAAGTTCACCACCAAGGACATCGCGTTTGGGATCGATCAGCTCAAGAACGACAAGTGGAAGTCCGCCGCGACGAACGGGTACAACCCCGTCGCCGAGTACAAGATCATCGACGACTACACGATGGAGTGGACCTTCAAGCGCAAGAATCCCACGGTGATGGAGTTCATGTCACTCTTCCGGATGGTGGATCCGGATACGTTCGACCAGATTCCACAGGGCAAGTTCAACGGCACCGGCGCTTTCAAGTGGGTCAGCTTCGACCCCGTCAAGGGCGCCACTCTCGAGGCCAACGAGAAGTACCATCTCGGACGACCGCGCCTGGATAAGATTGAGTACACGATCTTCGCTGATGCAGCCGCACTGGCTATTGCTCTTGAGACTGGGGTGATCGACGACTCGGCCCTCTCGCCCGAAGAATCCGTTCGGTTCTACGACAACAAGAAGTTCGCTACCGTGAAGCTTCCGGGCGGCAACGGGATGACCCCCATCACTTTCAACACCGAACTGGAGCCAACCAAGGACAAGCGTGTGCGCCAGGCGATCGGATTCCTCCTCGACCGCGAACGCTACCAGCAGGAGAACTTCGTCGGAAAGTTCGACGAACTCGGCAGGCTGCCGTGGCCCCCGTTCTCCCCCGCATACGATAAAGAGCTCGACAAGCCCATCTACGACCGCGCACGGGCGAAGGATCTGCTGAAACAGGCGGGCTTCCCGAACGGCCTTCCCACGGCCGTGAAGATCGACACACTCCCAATTCGTGCGTACTCCCCCGCTATTGCCCAGTTGCTTCAACAGGAGGGCCGCGAAGTCGGCATCAAGTTCGAGTTCGCCCCGCTCGAATACAATGCCATGCTCGACCGTTACTATCAGGGGAAGCTCGACAACATGTGGATTGGCTTTGGCGATTCGGGTTCCCCGCTGTCCATCCAGGCTCATATCAGTGTGTCCGCGTCGATCGGAAACGACAATGTACACCATTACACGGATCCCGAGTGGGTGGCGGCGCGAGCGGACGTTGTCAATGGCGGCACCAACTACAAGAGGCTCAACCAGGCTTACCTCGACGGCGCCTTCCAGTTCCCGCTGGCGCGCGGCATCGGCGTCAATTTCGAAGGCTCTCGCATCCACCTCGTGCGGAACTTCCTCGGTGGCATTGAATACCACAAGACATGGGTCTCCTAGTGCCGCTGTGCAGCTCCGAGAGCGGGCAATCCAGTTGCCCGCTCCCAGAATGAGGGCCTGACGGATGAACTACGTGCTTGCCCGGCTGGTTCGCCAGTTCTTTCCGACGGTCTTTGTCGCCTCCATCCTCATCTTCATGCTGGCGGAGCTCCTGCCCGGTGACCCGGCCGTCATCGCCCTTGGCGAAACCGCTACGCCTGACGCGGTCGCAGCCTTGCGCCACGAAATGGGCCTTGACCGCCCGCTGCCAGAACGATACATCCGGTGGCTAGGTTCGGCGCTCACGGGCGACTTCGGCCGGTCCACCACCGGAAAGACCGTGACAGACCTCCTGAAAACGACGTTGCCGGCGACTCTGGAACTGGCGTTTATCGCGTTCACGATTGGCAACACTCTCGGCCTTGCGATGGGTATTACCGCCGGGATCACCCGAGGCAAGCTCCCCGACGCCGTTGTTGGAGTGATCGGTAGCCTCCTAATCGCCGTGCCGTCGTTCGTCGCAGGCTTGCTCATATTGCTCGTATTTGCCGTGTGGCTTGAGTGGTTTCCTTCGGCGGGTCGGGTGCCCATCTTTGAGAATCCCCTTGAGGCCCTAAGACACATCACGCTCCCGGCGCTCGCGCTCGCGGGGGTGGTGTCCGCCGTCATCTCCAGGTTCACGAGGCAATCGATTGTCGATGTCCTTACCAATGACTACATCCGCACGGCGCGGGCGAAGGGCCTCAGCGAGCGCGCGGTGATCCTCCGCCACGCGCTTCGACCGAGCATGTTGCCGGTCGTCACGATCATCGGACTGCAGCTCGGCGGACTCTTTGGTGGCTCGATCGTTATCGAACAAGTCTTCACGTGGCCGGGGATGGGGCGGCTGCTCATCGGCGCTGTCAGCTCGAAGGACTATCCCACGATCCAGGCGATCACGCTCCTGCTTGTCTCGACATATCTCACCTTCAATCTGCTGACGGATCTCATGTATGCATGGCTGGATCCACGGCTCCGAGCCTCGATGAGCACTGGAGCATGACCGATGCGTGACAATGCCCAGGTCGCCTTTGCCGATGAGGTCGGCATCCTTGCAAAACCGGGCCGCTTCGGCAGTTCCGGGTTCGCCCGGTTCGTGAAGCGATTGTTCCGCGACCCACGAGGAGTTTTCGCGCTGTCCACGCTGTTCGTGTTGCTAGTCTTCGCCTTCATTGTTCCCCTCGTCCACCCGACTTCGCCTTTCGAGAGCATTCGCGGCGAGCGGCTGCTCGATCCGTCTTCCGAGCATTGGTTCGGAACCGACGAACTCTCCCGCGACCTCTTCATCCGCAACGCCGTCGGGCTGCGCTCGACGCTTCTTGGTGGTGTGCTCGCCGTTGTGAGTGGATGGTTGCTCGGCGTCGTGCTCGGTTACGCCGCGGGGTATAGCAAGGGCATCGTCGACACGATCATCTCTCGGTCGATGGACACGCTCCTTGCCTTCCCCGGTATCCTGCTCGCCATTCTCCTGATCGCGCTGTTCGGTACCGGCCTCGGGAGCCTCGCACTCGCGGTGGCAATCTTCAACGTCCCTTTTTCGACGCGCCTTGCCCGCGCGACCGTGTTGCGTGAATCGGTCCGTGACTACGTCCTCGCTGCGCGCGCCATCGGGTGCTCCGGTCCGCGGATTCTCTATCGCCACATAGCCATCAACACGCTCGGAGTGTTTGCCGTGCAACTCCCGATTTCCATCGTGAACTCCGTGCTGATCATGGCGGCGCTCGGATTCCTCGGCCTCGGTGTCCAACCCCCAAACCCCACGCTCGGCGGCCTTCTCAACGATGGACGACGTTTCATGCGGCTCGAATACACCTACCTCCTGGCGCCCGCGGCCATCCTTGCGCTGCTCATGCTTTCGCTGAACTTTCTCAGCGATGTTCTCGGAGAGATGCTGGACCCGGTGCGGCGCGGAAAAGGCTGACATTGGCTGGGGCGGTGCCTAGCGCTGCGGCATCCAGGTGAAAGAGAAGGCGTAATGGCTGGAAGGCTCAATGGCAAAGTCGCCGTGATTACTGCTGGCACCAGTGGCATTGGCGAGGCGACAGCAAGGCTGTTCGTGGCGGAAGGGGCGCTCAATTCCGGCTAGAGAAGCGAGCTCGCCAAGGCGCGCGTCTGGCTCCCGCCGATGCCTCACCTTGCACGCCTTTGCCAGACCTCACGAACGGCCCCGAGTGGCGCAGGCCTTGGCCGTCGAACCCTGCTTGGCTCACACTCATCCCAGACGCTCAGTCCGAGACCCCGTCTTTCCGGTGAATGGCGGTCGCCGAGCCCCCAACTCCAAACGAATGGAAGCCCAGTATTTGACAGAGCAACACCGAGCTGAAGCACTCGGCGAACATGTCCGAAGACGTCACGCTTGCGCAAGCGCCGAGAGTGCCGCGCGTGCTGCGGTTTCGTCGGGCGCGGAACCACGCTTTCGGGCGACGCTAACGGCTTGTTCGAGCGACTGCCGGGCGGCCTCGGTGTTGCCCAGCGCGGCCAGGCACATGCCGCGCAACCTCGCGAGCGCCGACTCTTGTCGGCCGATCCCCGCGTCGCGTGGGGCACGCAACAGAAGGTCTTCTGCGTGGCGAGCGCCTTCGTCCCAGGATGCTGCGGCCACGAAGTTCTCCACGATGCGCACGTCCGCCTCGCAAGCGAACGCAGAGGCTCCGATGTGGCGGAACATGCCCAGCGCCGTGGAGAGCAGTACCTCGGCCTCCACTGTCTTCCCTTCGCGCGTAGCGACGCGCCCTAGGTTCGACAGCGTCAGCGCTTCGCCGATGGTGTGACCGGCTGAGTTGAACGTTTCACCGGCCGCTTCGAAGAGCGAGCGGGCCCGGTCGAGTTGTCCCCGGTCAGAGAGCACCTCGCCGATGTTGTTCTGCTGGCGAGCCTCGCCAATAACGTCGCCGGCCCGGGCACATGCAGCCTCGCTGCGTTCCCACAGGTCGACGGCGCGGTCGAGGTCGCCAGCATAGTACGCGGCGACGCCGAGGTTGTTGAGCGCGTTAGACTGGCCGACGAAGTCGCCCAGTTCTTCATAGATCCCAAGCGCCCGTTCACGCAGGTCTTCGCCCGATGCTTGGCCAAGGAAACTTCGGGCGTGACCGAGAAGGTAGTACGCGTGCGCCATGCCTTCGCGAGCAACGCGATCGTAACCTGCGATTCTCTCAACTGTTTCGATTCCTTGGCCGACGAGAGCGCCGGACTGGGCATAGCGGCCCTGTCGGAAGCGAACGGCACCCATGCCAACGAGCACTTGCATGCGCTCGATACCGCTGGGAGAGTCCACGGGCGCCGCATCAAGAATGGCCCGCGCCCTGGAGAGAGCGATCAGAGCCTTGCGGTAAGCGCCGGTGCGTTCATGCAACGCGCCCTGTTTGCGCAACAATCGGGCGATAACGAGCGGGGCATCCGCGGCGAACTGGCGCGCCTCTTTGAGACTCCTCGCAGCCTCATCGTACCGGCCCGCCAGTTCGAGGGCGTCGCCGCGGGCTTCGGCAACGCGGGCAACGGCGAGAGGTTCGGATACCTGCAAGGCGCGGGCCGCCTGAACAGCCTGTCCGAAGAACTCAGCGGCCTCCAGGTTTGCGTACTTCGCACGCGCGCGTTCGCCAGCGACGACGCTATATCGCCACGAGCGAGCGTGATCCTTGGCACGCGTGGCATGGACTGAAAGAAGCTCCGCGAACGACTCGGGATTGCTCCCGGCGCGCTCTTCGAAAACTTCCAACAAGCGCGTGTGAAGCCTCCGGCGCGTGCGGAAGGGGAGCCCTTCGTAAGCTGTCTCGCGATAAAGCCGGTGGCGAAAGCGATACTCGCCGGCGACATCGCGCTCAACGAACGCTCCCAGGTGTTCGAACGCCGAAGCGTCGAAGGCGGCCAGGCCTTCACCTTCGAATGCCGCGCGCACGAGAGCTGGGTCGAAGACAGCGCCGACCACCGCCGCATAGCGAACGAGTTGGCGGCCGGCCGGCGGCAGTTCATCAATCCGTGCGCCGACCAGCGATTCGACCGATGTTGGGAGTTCGTCGGTCGACCGCCCAGCAGCGGCGGCGGCCGCCAGCTCCAGCAGGAACAATGGGTTGCCGGCGGCATGCGCAACGACCGCCGTGATCATCGTGCGAGAGTGGCCTTTCTCGGCGAGGGCTTCACGTACCAGGGATGCGCCGGCCTCATCAGGGAGCGGGGCGAGCCGGAGCGTCGTGCAGTTCGGGAGCGCGACAAGCGCGGGATCGGATTGACGTGCGGTCACGATAAAGAGCCACGGGTGGCTCTCGCCGGCGCGAATGAGGTCGCGCAGCAGTTCGCGCGTTGCTGCGTCATGCCACGCGCTGTCTTCGAAGACAAACAGCGCCGGCCCGGGGACGAAGCACTCCAGGAGCTCCCGGACAGCGCGATGCGTCCGGGCGGGACGGAATCGGGGGCCAAGAGACGCAGCCGCTGGAGTTGGAGCACAGGGAATATCCATAACGTCGCCAAGAAGCGGGAGCCACGGGCTCAAGCCCGGTGCTCGTTCCAACACGCGGGCAGCCAGGGCTGCCTCGTCGCCGCCGTCCGACAGCTCTATCACCGAACGCAGCAGCCGACGAAACGGGAAATAGGCCGAGTGTGTCGCATAAGGACCGGCGCGCGTTTCGAACACGGGTGTTTCGGTGCCGAGCGAGATGAGTTCCTCGATCAGCCGGGTCTTGCCGAGGCCGCCATCGCCGGAGATCTCGATTCCTGACCCGGCGCCCGACCGTGCCCGGTCAAGTGCCGCCAGGAGTTGTTGTAGCTCCGTGTCGCGGCCCACAAGTCGGAACCGGGGAGTGCCATCATGAGCGGTTTCCCGCAGCTCGCCGACGACGGACGCTTCCACCAACGCGGACTTCCCCTTCACGGCGAAAGACTCAATGCGCGAAAGGGCGAATGAAACCGCGCTGTAGGCGATGGCCTCGCTGGTTGCCAGTACCTGGCCCGGCGCCGCCTTCGTCATCACTCGCGCAGCGAGGTTCACCGCATCGCCGATCACGGTGTAGGCGCGGCGGTCCGCCCCGCCCACATCTCCGGCGAAAACAAAGCCACGGTTCACCCCGGCTCGGACGGCGAGGCCGCCGTTGGATGCAACAATTCGGCGGGCGGCGAGTAGCAGCCGGCCGGTATCGTCCTCGCCGGCGCTTGGGACCCCTGCGACAAGAGTGATCTTGCCGCCGTCGATATCGATATCGGTGGAGAGGAAGGCAACACCGAACTCCTCCGCGGCCGACTGACTCAAGACGATAAGCCCTTCCAACGCTTCGACGGCAGCCGAGGGTCCCAGCGACGCGAGCAGCCGATCCATCCCGGTGTACTTGACGAACGCGACCGTGGCGAGACGATGCTCACCGGCGGCAGACGCAGACGCGAGATGGGGGCGGAGAGCAAGGGGCACCGCCACGCTGAGGTCGACGTTCGGCGCGCTCGTCGCGTTCGCGAGGGGCTCGCGACTCTGGTCTGGCGCGCGCGCGAGCAGCCAGCCACCACTCCGCGACTTTCCCAGCGCTCGATGATGAAGCAATGATGCCGTGGCCTCGCTCATCAAGATCTCGCCTGCCAAGGCCTTCCCTTCCATTTCGGCAGTGCGCGTGACGGATTCGCCTGTGATAACCAACTCCCGGTGCGATCGGCCGACGAGAAAGCAATCGAATATCCCGGAGTGAAGGCCAGCGGACATGCGCAATGGCGGCAGGCCTTCGGATGCGCCTACCCGTGCCTCACGCAGGCTGCGCCGGGCGGCGTGGACCGCGCCGCAGGCGCGCACCGCATGGCCATCGCCCGTGAACAGAAGTAGGAGCGCGTCGCCTCCGTACTTCAGGAGGTCACCACCGGCGCGGTCGGCGATTTCGAGCATCCGGGCGAACGAGACGTTGAGGTAGGAGGTGACATCCTCGGCGCCCTCCCGTCCCTTCCTTGCGAGGCGTTCGGAAAGGCGCGTGAAGCCGGAAATATCGATGAAGGCGAGGGTCCCTTCCACCGGCAGGTATCGTTCTCCAGGAGAGTTCGCAAGCCACTCCTGGACCAGACGCGGCATGTATGGGGCATAGCGAGAGTTCTCTTCCCGGCTGGGCGGTTGAACCATCAATTCGTCGTGCGGGCCACTCATGCTATCTAGACCTGCCTTTGTGAGTGGGGCGGCCATTGTGTGAACCAGTTCACAGAGCGCAAAAGATTTTCGTTGTGAGGGGATCCCCTTACGTGTATCTTCCGCCCATCACAGTATCCGCTATTTCCACATGGAATGGGCGGAGAAGTGTCGCTGAATTTAACAGTCGGGCCGACGAATGGCTGATCGGGGCGCTGCTCTGCGGCGCCCCCTGCGAAAGGTGCTCTGATATGCGTCCAACCATTGGTTTAGTTTCATTTTCGATCATCCCAACGCCGGCGCGCCTGGCCGGTCTGGCCGTGCTACTGCTGCTGGCGGCGTTCCTCGCAATCGACGGTTTGCGGGAGGAAGCCCACGCGGCCACCTTCACGGTGAATTCGACTGGGGACGAGCCAGACGACATTCCCGGAGACGGTATCTGCCACACGGCCCTGAACACCTGCACGCTGCGGGCCGCCATTCAGACGGCGAATGGCCTGGCGGGGGCGGACTCGATCCAGTTCAGTATCGCGGGAGTCATCAGCCCGGCGTCGCCACTGCCCGTCATCTTTCAGCCGCTCTCCATCGATGCGACCGCCGGGGCGGGGCCTTCCACCTGCGCGCCACTGGCGCCCGGTATCGTTCTCAACGGCGCCGGTGCAGGTGCCGGGGCGAACGGGCTTGCGTTCACGTCTGGTTCGAACTTGGTACGCGGCCTCGCCGTCATCAACTTCAGCGGTAACGGTACGACCACAGGCATCGGCATCGACCTGTCCGTCGGCAGCGGCAGCAGTATCTCCTGCAACCTCATTGGAATTGCTGCCGACGGCATCACGGCCGCCGGCAATGCAGCGGGGGTCTACATCCACGCATCCTCGATATCGAACACGATTGGCGGCCCCCTCCCCTCTGAACGGAACATCATCTCGGGCAACAGCGTCTACGGCGTCCGTCTCGTCGCCACGGCGGCCGCCAACCTCATCCAGGGTAACTACATCGGGACCAACCGGGCAGGCGATGGCCCCGTCGGCAACGGGCAGACTGGCGTGACGTTCGAGGGGCCGGCGGCGGTTGGCACGATCCGCGGCAACGTTATCTCTGGCAATACGGTCCGCGCGATCCAGGTCGGCTCTACTGCTGCTGGCGGAGGCGTGATCATCGCCGGGAACCGCATCGGGACATCTGCCGACGGCTTGTCCGCCGTCCCCAACGGAACGCCCGGTGGCCAATACGCGGTGCTCATCACCAACGCGCCGAGGACCGTGATCGGCGGCACTTCCGGCCTCACACCGGGGGCCTGCACGGGCGACTGCAACCTGATCTCCGGGAACAACGTCGGCGGGATCCTCGTCAACGGCGAAGGCACCGGCGTGCTCATTCAGAACAACTTTATCGGCACGGATATCTTGGGCACCGGCGTTCCGGCCGGCCACGTCCCGGTAGGGGTCGGCAACACCACCGACGGGATCGGAATGAACGTGGCCGAGGCAGCAATCGTCGAGGGGAACCTGCTCTCTGGCAACGGCGACGATGGCGTATCCAGCAGTTTCGCCGGAGCGACGGCGCTCATCATTCGAGGCAACAAGATCGGCACCAACGCTGCCGGCACATCCGGCATCTCCAACCGGCGCGGTGTCCGTATCCATAACTCGACCGGAGTAACCATCGGCGGCGCCACTCCCGCCGAAGCGAACCTTATCGCATTCAACGTCGTCAATGGCGTCCTCGTGAATGCGGCTGGCGGCGCCAGGATTAACGGCAACAGCATCCACTCGAACGGGGTCCTCGGGATAGACCTGGGCACGGCGGCTGCGTCTGCGATCGACCCCGGCGACGGCGTCACTCCCAACGATGTAGGCGACGCGGATACTGGTCCGAGCGGGCTCCAAAACTTCCCCGTGCTGAACGCGTCCCCCGTGGCCGGACTCATCCCCGTGGGAATGTCGCTTAACAGCACGTCGAGCACATCGTTCCAAGTGGAAGTGTTCTCGTCCGCGGCCTGCACGCTTCCCAGCAACTTCGGCGGCCAGGGCAAGACCCTGCTCGGTTCCGCTACGGTATCCACGGACAGCACGGGCAACGTGACCTTCACTGTACCCGTTGGCATCCCAGCACTGGTTGGCGACCGGCTGACGGCAACGGCAACGAGAGTTTCCACCGGCGCGACTTCAGAATTCTCAGCCTGCGCGACGGTCATCTCTGCCCCAGTCGGCGCGCAGACCTACACCGTCGTGAACACCAACGACGCGGGACCCGGATCACTGCGGCAGTCGATCCTGGACGCAAACGCGCACGTCGGCGCGGACACGATCGCCTTCAACATCTCTGGCGGGGGCGTCCATACGATCACTCCCGCCTCCGCCCTTCCCGCCATTAGCGACGCCGTGAGGATCGACGGCTCCACGCAGCCACTCGCAAGTTGCGGTCCAACGCGCACACTGCTCATCGTCGTCGACATCGGCAGCGTCCCCGCTGGGGCGACGGGCACTTTCGACGTGTACTCCGACAACAGCACTGTGCGCGGCCTGGTACTCATCAACAACGAGCTCGGCACCGGCGTCGTGCTCCGGGGCAACAACAACACCGCCACGTGCAACAACATCGGCGTAGGCGCCGACGGCCTCGCAGTCCGTGTGGACCTCAACGGCCTTCCACGGGGCGGGAACAGCAACGGAGTCGTGATGTACGGCAACGGCAACACCGTGGGCGGCCCGAATGCGAGCGACCGAAACGTTATCGGCGCTAGCATCAACCATGGCGTAGCCGTAGTCGGCGCCTCGGGGAACGCGATCAGAGGGAACTATATCGGCCTCGGTGCGGATGGGACGACCCAGGTTCCGAACAGAAACGGCGTGTATCTGTACCCGAACTCATCTGCCAATGTCGTCGGCGGAGTGACCACCCCGGGCGCTTGCGACCAGGATTGCAACCTCGTCACGGGTAACGCGACCTACGGTATTTGGATCGATCGCTCCAGCGGGAACACGGTGAGCGGCAACTACGTTGGATTGGACTCCGCCGGCAACATTCCATTCCCTGCACCGCCACCAGGATTCGCCGGTGACGACGGTCGCACGGATGCGGCAATCGCCATCACCAAGGGCAGCAACAACATCATCGGCGGGACCACGGCGGACCGCCGGAATGTGGTGGGAGGTGTCGATAATGGCATCGGGATCCTCGGATCGGCCGAGGCGCCGTTCAGCGATTGCGGAAGCCCCGGCAACCCCAATACTTCCGACGAAGACGGCGACGGATTCGTGAACGATGGCTGCGCGAGCGTCGGCGTCGCCTCCGAGACTGGCGCGCAATGCACGAACAGCCTCGACGATGATGGCGATGGGTTCGTGAACGATGGCTGCCCACCGGTTGGACCCGGCGCATCCGGTAATCAGGTCATCGGCAATTTCGTGGGTGTGAGCCCGGACGGTATGTTTCCGCGACTCCTCGTCGGCAGCACCTACCCGGCTCTCACACTGTCCGTGGGCGCTACCGATAACGTGATTGGCGGGCCGTCCTTAGCTGCGACGTGCGCTGGCGCCTGCAACCTCATCGGCGGCAGTTACACCGGAATCGTTATCCAGGACGCGTTCACCGACGGAAACCGCGTCCAGGGGAACTGGTTCGGGTTGACGGTCGATGGCGCCGGAGCTATCGGGAATACTAACGGCATCGTCGTCACCGCAACCGGGATTGGAGGGGACAGGCCTGGGCCCGCGAACACCCTCATCGGCGGCCCGAATCCCGGTGAAGGGAACAGGATCAGCAACGGTACGAGTAATGGCGTCTACCTGAGTAATACCGCGAACGCTACCCTCGAGCGCAACCTGATCTCCGGGCATAGCTACGGGCTCGTGATTCACGGTCCCTTTAACGTGAGGACTCTTGTGGGCGATACGCTTCCGGGCCGCGGAAACGTCATCAGCGGCAATGGAACCGGTGTCAATGTCAACGGGGGAGCGACGAACACCACCATCCAGGGGAACAAGATCGGGACCAATGGCGCGGGCACGTCGGCTGTTGCGAACGGCAGCGACGGCATCAGGCTTTCGGAGCCCACCGCGAACACGCAAATCGGCGGTTTTGGGTCGGCTGCGCGGAACGTCATCTCCGGCAACAGTGGGAGCGGCGTGGTGGTCAACGGCGCAACGAACACGGGCGTCTCCATCCAGGGCAATTACATCGGCCTCGGAGCTGATGGCACAACCATCATCGCGAACACGGCGACTGGCGTATCCATATTCGATTCTCCCAACGCGGTCATCGGTGGTCCCGCATCCGGTTGGGGCAACGTCATTTCCGGGAACGGAGCCAGGGGAATCGACGTCAGCGGCGCAACGGGGACGTCAATTCAGTTCAACTTAATCGCGACGGATGCCACTGGTCTCCTGACGCGAGCCAATCTTGGCGATGGGATCGCCCTCGGGGCTGGCGCGGCCAGCGGCAGCATCCTCGACAACGTCATCGCTGGGAACGGCGGCCACGGGATCGCGTTCGTGAACGCGGGCGGAGAGCATCTCGTACGGAGCAACCGCATCGGCGTGGGAGCCCGGATGCCTCAGTCGGCCGCCTCGTCGAAACTCCGACGCAGATCAAAGCCACGCTGGACCTCTTTGTTATTCGCGGTGGGTTCATCGACCCCAGCTCGGGGCTGAGCACTGGTTACGACTTCCTCAGCGATGGCGCGGACGCGATTCGGCTGGCCCTCGTCGGCCAGCCCTGGGCGCAGGGACAAACTATCACGTCCTTGATCAGCGAGAACTGGACAGCGGCGAGCCTGGGTGACTTGCTTTTCCCGGCGGTGCCGCCGGACGTCATCTCTCTGAACTCGCATTTCAACCACTACCAGGCGCTGCCGGCCGACCAGAACGCCGTCACCCAAACGGCGGCTGCCCGACTCGCGAACACACCGCCAGATCCGAATCTGCTGTTCAACAGCGACCGGCTCATTGGCGCCAATGATCTGAAATTAAAGGCCCGGATCATCTTCTCGATGGGCTGCCACGCTGGCCTGAGCATCATCCAGGCGCTGTTCGATGCCGCCGGGGACGACCCCGGTCGCGACCTACCGTCTGTCGCCGACCCCCGCGCGAAGGACTGGCCCGAGGTCTTTGCTCGCCAGGGCGCGATCTTCATCGGAAACACGGGCTATGGGTACGGCGATACCGCATCGGTCGCGCTCTCTGAGAAGCTCATGCTGGGCTTTGCCCAGAACCTGAACGGCAGGGTAACGCTGGGCGGAGCGCTCTGGCGCGCCAATCAAACCTACTTCAGCCAACTCGGACTCTACGGCGTGTACGACGAGAAGGTCCTGATGGAGGCGACGTTCTACGGGCTGCCGATGTATCGTCTTGGTCCCACCCCGGCGCCAGGCGTCGTGCCGCTGCCGCTCCTGGGGCCGACACCGCCGCAGCAACTGCCCGCGCCCGTCGCGGAGCCCGTGTCGTCGCTGCTTGCGGTGGAAGTCAACATCTCCCCGGCGTTTTTGATAAACCCGAAGCCTGCTGGCGCATACATGACGGCGACGGGAGGGTCGACCTACACGCCGGCGGGCGGAACACCCAGCGCTGCCGAGGGCGGCACGCAAGTCACGCACTACCGGCCGATTGAGCCGCGCCTCTCGTTCGACGTCACGCAGGCCAATGCACTCGCACACGGCGTGCTCATCACCTCGCTCACTTCGGAGGACTTCCCCAACTTCAACCCCGTGTTCTCCGTACCGGTGATTGATATGGCCGCCGGTTCACCGGAGCCCCAATTCGAATCCGCGGCGTTCCCGTCGAGCTTCCAGAACGTCACGACCTATACAGCCCGCGATGGCGCGCGGAGCGACGGCTTGCGCCAGAACGCCGTCATCATCCCCGGGCAATACCTGGCAGACACGTCTGCGCCGGGCACGCAGCGAAACTTCACCTCTCTCGGTACCCTCGTCTACTACGCCCCGAACGCCGGAACCGACTTCCTTGCTCCCGTGTTCTCCCGGACGGAGGCGCTGCTCGTGAACGGCCAGGTTTCAATCTCGGTGGATGTGAAGGACGATCTGCCCGGGCTCGCGGGCGCTGGGGCGGGTTCCGTACGCCGTGTCCTTGCCCTCGTCTACAACGGGTCCGCGACCTGGTTGCCGGTGGAACTGCACAGCGAGGGCGGGACGCGCTGGTCAGCCGTCGCCGCCGTGACCGGTTCCAACATCCAGTACTTCGTCCAGGCCGTCGATGCCAGCGGCAACGTCTCGACGTCAATAAACAAAGGCCCCAACTTCCCGGCTCCCGCTCCGTTGCCGCCGGTCAGTTCTGGGGTAGCGCTCACTCCCGAGGGCACGCCATTTGGGGGCACCTATGTTTCTGATGTCCGTGTTCATGTCGGCGGCCTGTCAACCTACCGGTATTCCGTGGATAACACTCCTTACGTCCCTGTCGGCGGAAGCATGGAGTTCACGGTCAGCGGCCCAGGTCCGCACACCGCGCAGGTCCAGGGCGCGGATGGGTCCAGCGCGAGCATCCAGTTCGTAATCGCCCCAACGGCGCCTTCGGTGACGTTGGTGGCGCCCAGGCAAGATGCCTACTACGCCACCGGACAGCAGAAGAAGGCGAACTTCACCTGCGGCGGTGGCCTCCAGATCACGAGCTGCACGGGCACCGTTGCCAACGGTGCGCGCATCAACACCACGACGGTGGACGATAAGACCTTCGTCGTGATCGCAACGGACATTGCCGGTCGCTCGTTCCAGGTGACGGTCACCTACCACGTGATGAATGCTTGCGATATCTCCCCGACCATTTCTGGTACCACTGGGAACGACACGCTCAACGGCACTCCCGGTGACGACGTGATCAACGGCAGGGGTGGGCACGACAAGATCAGTGGGAACGGTGGCGACGACATCATCTGCGCCGGCGCCGGCAATGATCAGATTACAACCGGCGCTGGCGACGATTTCATCGTCGCGGGGGATGGAAACAACAAAGTCGTGGCGGGCGCGGGGGACAACGTCGTCATCAGTGGCAATGGAAACGACTCGATCACCACAGGGGCCGGCAACGACGTCGTCACCTCGGGCGACGGCAACAACTCCATCATCGCGGGCGATGGCGACAACACTGTCACTTCGGGCGCGGGAAACGACCTCATCACGACCGGGAGCGGAAATGACACCATCATGGCGGGAGACGGCAACAACGATCTCACCGCCGGAGACGGCAACAACACCGTGACCTCCGGCAACGGCAACGACCAGATCAAGACCGGGAGTGGCAACGACACCATTAACGCGGGGGGCGGGAACAACAATATCTCCGCCGGGGGCGGTAACGACACCATCACCACCGGGCCCGGAAACGACATTATTGACGGCGGAGCCGGTACCGACGTGTGCAACCCCGGGGCCGGCCAGAACACACTCACGGGGTGCCCATAGCTATCCCTTGGGCCGCCGCCGTTGACTATGCGGTGGCGGCCCGGGCGATCGAATCGATCTGTTCAAGGAATTGCTGTGGGTTACGAGGCGTTATAACTTTTTTCGATCGCGTCCGATGCCTGTTCGAAAACGGTGTAGGCGCGCCCACAAAGCTAAAGCAGTGGCTGCTCGCGTCGGGGTTTGGGCGGCCCGTCGCGGGGTTCATTGCCGTGGCTCCGTCTCACGGGGAAGTACGAGGCGGTACGGAAGGGTGTCAACTAGTAGTTTCCGGAATCGCGATAGGGCGAGGCGGCACCGGAGAGTGAAACAGAGAACGGGCGACACGAACTTTCAAAATGCTGACCATCCCGTCGTGGGACAACCGTGACCGGAGACCGCAAAGCCGACGTCGGCACGACAAAGAAATATCTCGAATATGCACCGACTTCGGCTTACAATACTCCTGTGGCTGGAACCACGGAGATCGAGTCAGGGTGTCACGCGACGCAGTCGTTCACTCCTTCATGAATGAGAGATTTGAACGAATTCGCGGCAGGGTTGGTCGGATTTGAGGGGCAGTTTGGGGTGTTGGAGCGGGAGACGAGGTTCGAACTCGCGACATCCTGCTTGGAAGGCAGGCGCTCTACCACTGAGCTACTCCCGCTGGTGCTCCGATGGTATCGCAATTCCCACGACCGGTCAGCAGCTCATTCGTACCCCTGCTCGGGTGGGCGTCAAAGTTTTGCGTGCGCCTTGTCCTGGTTCGATTTTCACGTCGTTCCGCCTGTCACCCCCGTTCGTCCTGAGCCTGTCGAAGGATGATCACGCCGCTTGTCCATGGTTCGAGTGTGACCGGCCCTTCGACAGGCTCAGGGCGAACGGGACCCAGCGTTGCCGTGCAAAACTCTGACGCCCACCCCCCGTGCTCGCCGCGCACAACTTTCGCCGCAACGCCTGCTAAACTTCCCGAGGCCGTTGCCCCCGCCGAAGGAGTCCGATGACGACCATCTCCCCCGCCCTCCTCGCCGAACTCCAGCACATCGTCGGCGAGGCTCACGCTTTCACTGACCCGGATCTGCTCGCGACTTACGAGACCGACTGGACCCGCCGGTACACCGGTCCCGCAGCCTGCGTCGTGCGCCCCGGTTCCACCTCGGAAGTGGCGGCCGTGCTCTCGGTCTGCCATTCCAACAGCATCTCCGTCGTGCCGCAGGGCGGCAACACCGGCCTGGTCGGTGGTGGTGTGCCCCGCGGCGGCGAGGTCGTGGTCAGCCTCACCCGGCTCACGGACATCGTCGATTTCGACTCCGTCTCATCCGAACTCACCGTGGGTGCGGGCGTCACACTAGCCACTCTCCAGGACTTCGCACGCGAACGTGGCCGGTCCTTCGGCGTTGATCTCGCCTCTCGCGCCAGCGCCACCATCGGCGGCATGATCGCCACCAACGCGGGCGGAATCCGCGTCCTGCGGCACGGGAACATGCGCGCGCAGGTTGTGGGTCTCGAGGCGGTTCGCGCCGATGGCGCCATTCTGAATCGCCTGCCTGGCCTCCACAAGGACAACACGGGCTACGACCTCCCCGGCCTCATCGCCGGTAGCGAAGGCACCCTGGCGCTCATCACCAGGGCGCGCCTCAGGCTCATCCCCACTTTCGAAGCCCGTGCCGTCGCCCTTCTCGCCGTCGATTCCATCGACGCCGCCCTGGCTATGCTCCCGGCGCTTCGGCGGCTCGGTTCGCTCGACGCCATCGAAGTCTTCTTCCGCGAAGGACTCGAACTCGTCCTTCACCACACGCGTCTGCCACAACCGTTCGCCCACACCTACCCGGCCTATCTCTTGGTCGAATGCGCGGCCCAGGTGGACCCAACCGCCGAGCTCGCCGCCGCCCTCGCCGATGCCACCTTCGAAGACAGCGCCATCGCCACGACCCGTCCCGACCGCGAACGCCTCTGGTCCTACCGCGAACGCCATACCGAAGCTATCAGCGCGGAAGGCGTGCCCCACAAGCTCGATATCGCCCTGCCGCTGCCGTGCCTCTCCGACTTCGTACCGGGCGTACGCGACCGTCTCGCACGATCCGTGCCCGAAGCGCGCGCCATTCTCTTCGGCCACCTTGCCGACGGGAACTTGCACGTGAACGTCCTTGGCCTCGCCGCTGACGACGACCGCGCCACCGACGTCGTCCTCCGCTACGTTGCCGAACTTGGGGGCAGCATCAGCGCCGAGCACGGCATCGGCGTCGCCAAGACGCGGTGGCTCAGTCTCACCCGCTCCCCAGAAGACATCGCAACAATGTCCGCCATCAAGTCCGCCTTCGACCCGAAGCGCATCCTCAACCCCGGCGTCATCTTCCCCGCGGGCGAGGTTTAAGTCTCGCCGATCCGCGCCCAACCGGAACAACCGCACCCCGACCGCGAGGGAGGGTACCGACCCCAGGCCACCTGTGCTTGTGGCGCTTCGCATGACTGTCGCGCGGTTACGGCTCCCCGATCCGCTCCTCAATCCACGGCACAATCATGTCGATGACGCGCTCTCTCGGATCCGCCAGCTTCCTGCCTTCCTCCCCAACAGGGTGGAGGTAGTGATCGGCCCAGGGGAGATACTGGAGCGACTTGTCCGCCGCCGCCGATTTCTGCAGTAGTTCGTCCTGCTCCGCGGGGAAGATGTCGCAGTCGCCGTCCGAATACACGATCAGAGTCGGGACCGTTACATGCTGAATCGTGTCCGGCAAGTCCGCCTGGCTGCTCAGCCCGCTCCACGTGCTCAGCCACGCCCGCGGCGTCATCACGCGCGCCAATCCCCCCGGCCCATAGTTCCCGATGATCGGATCTCCCGGCGAAAAGATGCTTCCCAGCGGTCGCCGGCTCGGATCGATGCGCGGGTCCAGGTACGCCGGGTTGGCGAGTGTGCGATAGATGATCATGTACCGGCCGAGCAGCGCCCGCCGGTTGAGCAGCCCCCGCGCGGAGTCGGGGAGTTCCGCTGATCCTGGGTTCCGCAACGTCGCCCGCGCCCAGCGGTGCTCGGCGAGCCACTCTTGGGCGATGGCATCCAGCCGCCGGTTCCGTTCCCGCTGGCGCAGGCGGTACTGCGCGAGCCACCCGGCGTCATAGCTGCTCGCCTCCGGGAACGGGCGATACCCGTTCGCGGGGTTGTACATGTCCCACTCCGGGTCATGGCTCAACGGGTCGCTCTCGCTTGTAACGCTGGGGTCCAACACGTTGAGCATGAAACGCCCTTCGCCCAGGTGCGCAGCCACGGCGATGTACAGGTCGCCCGTGGGCATCGCTTCGTCCCGAAGGTCCACCGCCTCCCCCCCCGGGGTCGATGTGATCCGGTCGGCGCCCGCCCGTTCTGCCTGGGATTGGTAGAACCCCAAAAGCGAACCGCCTCCGCTGTTCCCCAGCAGCACAATCCGCTCGAAGCCCTGCTCCTTGAGATAGCGCATCCCTGCCGCAATATCGAAGAGCAGCCGCTCGTGCACCATGTCCGTGTCGTTGTTGAGGTAGCGGCTGTTGTGCCCAAATACTGCGTACCCGCGCGCGGTGAGGCCGGGCACAACGTAGTGCCTCGTGAACTCTCCCCTCGGGTGCATCAGGTAGACAGCGGTCTTCGGCTCCCGGTTCGCCGGGCGATACAGGATGCCAAAGCTATGCGCCGTGTCGGTCCCCTCAAGGTAAGCGACATCTCGGCGGACTGACGGGTCGAGGTGAGTGAAGGCGAAGGGCAGGCGACGGACTCGCTCTTCGAATACCTGGGTCATGACGAACCTCCGCATGGATCTTTGCTGCCGTGGCAGCTGGAATCATACGCGAAGTTCGGTCGTCATTTGATCTTCGACAGGACCGCCTGGGCGATAGCCGTTCGTTGCGGCGGCCCCTGTTCGGTGGCTGGCATCAGGATCTGCACGATCATCACGACGCGCCCGCTGCGGTAGGCATCCGTCCACACGACGTTCGATTGCGCATCCGGCCGTGAAGTCACGAACGAGCGGGATTCCGTTCCCAACCCCGCGATCGGCGGCGTGTCGCGTGGGGTGGACGTCCCCCCAAAGAGGTCCGGCGGTGGATTCTTCAGCGCCTCGCTCACGGAGGCGAACTGCGCCTTCGCCGCCGCTTCGTCCGCGAGGACGACGATATCCACGCGCACCGACATTTTCGGCGCCGCGGCATGCTCGTAAAGCGCTCGGCGCGCGTCCTGTCCTGGCTGCGCCGCGGGGTCCCGCTCTTCCGCTGTCTTCGTGAAGCCGTGCGCCCCCAGGTCAGGAATCAGTGCGGTGGCTGTGAGCGCCGCGCGCTGCGTGACCGTGGGTGTGCTTGCTGGCCTATCCTTCCCGTCCCCGCAGGCGGCGAGCGACACCGCCGCGACCGCAAGCGCGACGAGGGTGCAAGGAAGCCTCACCGCAACGATGCGGCCAACCCCACGACTTGTGCCGCTTGTTCGGGGTTCATGTGATCCGTGTTGATCGTGAGGTCGTATGTCCATGGTGTCAGATAGCCAGTGTCGTAGAAGCGCCGGAAGTAATCGACCCGTTCAGCGTCTGTCTTTTCCACCGTCTTCAGCGCGGTCTTTTCGTCAACCGCCATGCCCGCCATCACGCGCCGGACGCGCATCTTTGTCGAACCCGTCACCATCACTTTCAAGGTGTCCAGGCGGTCCTTCAGGATGACCTGGGACGCGTGCCCCACAATCAGGCAGTTCCCCTCCGCCGCGAGGTCCTTGATCACCTCCTCCACAAACGTCCGATAGTCCGCCGACGTGATGAGCGGACTCATGGAGAGCGGGACCGGGTCCGCCCATGCGGCTACCGGCATGCTCGGGTTCTTCGCCAGCGCCTCGAGGATGCGCGTCACCAAAGACGGTGTGTGCTCGGCTTCGCTGACCGTTTCCGGAGAGACGCCCGCCTCACGAGCGGCGTCTTGGATAATCTGATAGTCGATGTATCGAAAGCCGAGGTTCCCGGCGACGGCGCGCGCCACCTCTTCGCCAGCGGAACCAACCTGCCGGGTGATAGCTACAACTCGCGTGTTCATGCGCGCCCTCCGTGGGTCTCCGCGCATTGTAGCCTATCGCTCGTGTTCGCCCGTTCCGTCCTCGCCCTACGTGCAGACTGACGACATGGTGGACGAACGAAGAGGGCGAAGCGAAGAACTCAGAACCTCAGAACTCGGTACTTGCCCTAATCCTGGCGCCCACAGACAGCTTCGAAGCGCAAAAGCAGGTATCCATCGAAGCGAGTACCTGTGAGGCCCTGGAGCACGTCCATCGCGTCTTCTCCGCTCATTGCTTTGCGATAGGGCCGGTCGCTCGTCAGCGCCTCGTAGGTTTCGCACATCCCAATGATCTGCGCCTCGATTGGCACCTCGTCGCCCTCAAGCATGCCGGGGTAGCCCTTTCCGTCAATGCGTTCATGATGGCACCCAACCCACCATGCCGGCGCCCCAAAGCCCGGCACTTCGCTCACGATGTCGCGCGCGAATGTGGGGTGAAGTTGCACGGCGGACATCTCGTCTATCGAGAGAATGTCCGGCTTGCTCAGCACTTTCACCGGCACGCCAAGCGTCCCAATATCCTGCAAGAGGGCGGCGGCTTTCACCATCCCGGCCCGCCGCTCCGTCATATCGCATGTCAGCGCCATTCGATACGACAGTTCCGCCACCCGGCGCCCCCGGCCCGCCTCGCGACCGTTCCTGGCATCCACGACGTCGCTGATCACCCCAAGGAAATCGAACAACTCCTCGTTCGTCATCATGCCGCCGTAATTGAGCGACATCAGCCATGAAGCAAGGTCTCCATCGTAGAAGCCGATCCAGAAATCGTCCCGCGCGGCAATGTTGGCCATCGTGGCGGCAATGTCCGGGTCCATCTCGCTCCCCGCCATCTCCCGCACGAGACTTGGCCCCCGACGCCGAACCAACAGCGGTGAACCTTCGACGTCGATGATTGACTCCACGCGATCAGCTGCGGCAACGATTCTCGAGACTATTGAGCCACCCTTCCCCGGCTTCCCGCCCGGCAGGCCCGAGCCATCCCAGCAGTCGTGATGTGTCGCAACGGCCTTCGCAACCGCCTCCCCAAGGCCAAGTTTCCTGGCGATACGCGCTCCGAGCTCACAATGCAGAGCCAGGGAGTGGATGACGTCCGCCCATTTCCCGGGAGGTGGCGCCCCAAGCAAGTCGCTGGTCGCGCCGGACCCGGAGATCATGCGCGCGCCCCGAACGGGGTCCATCCGTGGACCGGTCGCCGTCGCGGACATCCCGGCATCGTGCAACAAGCAAGCGAAGTAGACTTCCTCGATGCGAGCGGGTTCGAGTCCGAGTTCTCCGGCCAGGTACACGCCCACGTATGCGACGCGCTGGGCGTGGCCGGGCTTGCGCCCCTCCGCGAGGTCGAAGGCGCGGCTGAGCGGCGCCAGGAGCGAACCACGGCTGAGCCGCGGAAGCCCCGCGATGCCGGGTTCATCGTAGAGTGCTGATTCAAGGAAGTCAGCTTTGAGGGTTTGGATTTGCGCGTTGGAAGCCATACGGCCGTGTCTCCACTGTCGAGGGGCGAGTACCGGAACTATCGGCGCGTTTATGGCATCCGCACAGCAGGAACACCGGGCAATTCGGGAGCTCGGCTACCGAATCCGTTGATTCCATTCAAACGGTGAAGATCCGGGGTAATGCCGCGCACCATGGAGCGTTTCGAGGCTGCACGTCAGACCATTTGGGCGTACACTGTTCGAGGTACGGAATCTGGCCATCGCCGATTTGCGAGGCCTGTCGTCCTGCCGTAGCCCCGCGCGGAAGTGACACGTACCGATGGATCGTTCGCCTCTCAAGCAGTTTATGGATCAGCCGCTCGCTGACGTCCGCCTTGATGCGCCCGTGACAATCTCTTCGAACGACTCGGTCCGAACGGTCGTGGCCAAGATGCAAGATGAGAAACTCTCCTGCGTGCTCGCCATGAATGGGGACCGCGTCGAAGGGATCTTCACAGAGCGGGATGTTCTCTCCCGGTGCATGACCGAGGCTTTCGATTGGGACCAGCCCATTGGCGCCACTGCGTTGACGCGGGAACCGAGAACCATCGCTGCAAACCGCAGTGTCGCTGAAGCGATCGCCACCATGCAGCAACGCCGTTACCGCAGCCTGCCCGTGGTGCAGGATGGGCGCGTGGTTGGGCTTGCCCGGCTCGGCACTCTCATCGGCCAATTCACCGAGGCCTACCCGGAATCGGTGCTTAATCTTCCTCCCCGGCCGCACCAGGTCATGGAGAAACCAGAGGGTGGTTAGCGCAGCCAAATGACGACGGAAACACCAGTTCGGCCCCAGCAGATTGTCGAAGAACTCGACCGAGTCACCATTCGCTTCGCCGGAGACTCGGGCGATGGTATGCAGCTCACGGGTACACAGTTCACAAAGACGAGCGCCGTCTTCGGCAACGACATCGCCACGCTCCCGGACTTCCCGGCGGAAATCCGCGCTCCCACGGGCTCCCTCCCGGGTGTCTCCGGCTTCCAGCTCTCCTTCTCCAGTAACGATATCCGCACACCCGGCGACCAACCGGATGCGCTCGTCGCCATGAACCCTGCGGCGCTCAAGGTCAACGTTGGTGACCTTCGTCCCGGCGGCTTGCTGATCGTTGATGAGGATGAGTTCACCCCCGTCAACCTGAAGAAGGCCGCCTATACGACTAACCCCCTCGAAGACGGTTCACTCGGCGCCTACCAGCTCATCAAGATCCGCATCACCCGCCAGAACGAACTCGCCCTCGAAGGCGTTGCCCTCGACGCCAAGGCCAAGTTCCGTTCGCGCAACTTCTATGCCCTCGGCCTCGTGCTCTGGCTCTATGGCCGACCCCTCGAAGGGACCATCAAGTGGGCCACCCAGCAGTTCCGGCGCAACCCCGCGGTGCTCGATGGCAACTTGCGGGCGCTGCATGCTGGACACGCCTTCGGTGAAACCACGGAGTTGTTTCGCGCGCGTTACGAAGTCGCCCCGGCGAAGGTCGAACCCGGAACCTACCGCTTCATCACGGGCAACGAAGCCACCGCCCTCGGCTTCGTTGCCGCCTCCGTCCAAAGTGGCCTGCCGCTGTTCTATGGCAGCTACCCCATCACCCCCGCCTCCGATGTTCTCCACGAGCTCTCGAAGCTCAAGCAGTTCGGCATCAAGACCTTCCAGGCAGAGGACGAGATTGCCGCCATCGGTTCTGCCCTTGGCGCCGCCTATGGCGGACACCTCGCGCTTACCGGTACCAGCGGTCCGGGCCTCTCGCTTAAGAGCGAGATGCTGAACCTCGCCGTCATGACCGAACTCCCGCTCGTCGTCATCGACGTGCAGCGCGCCGGGCCCAGCACCGGCATGCCAACCAAGACCGAGCAATCCGACTTGCTCCAGGCGATGTATTGCCGCAACGGCGACAGCTCCGTCGTCATCCTCGCCCCGGCCACGCCTTCGGACTGCTTCTGGATGGCCATCGAAGCCTTCCGTATCGCCCTCAAGTACATGGTCCCGGTCATCTATCTCAGCGACGGTTATCTCGGCAACGGCTCCGAGCCATGGAAGGTCCCTTCGATGGCCGACCTCCCTAAAGTCGAATACTCATACGCAAAGCCCGCTGACAACTGGCAACCGTATCTGCGCGACCCGAAGACGCTCGCCCGTCCGTGGGCCGTTCCTGGTCAGGCTGGCTTCGAACACCGCATCGGCGGAATCGAAAAGTCGGAACACTCCGGCGATATCAGTTATGACCCGGAAAACCATCACCGCATGACGATCATTCGCAAGAGCCGCGTCGATAACATCGCGGCCGATATCCCGGATCTCGAAGTCACGGGACCAGCCAGCGGCGACCTTCTGCTCCTCGGTTGGGGCGGAACCCACGGCGCCATCACCTCCGCTGCGGAGAACGCCCGCAAACGTGGCCTGAGCGTCTCCTCCGCCCACCTTCGCTATCTCAACCCCATGCCCAAGAACACTGGCGATGTCCTGAAGAACTTCAAACAGGTGATCATTCCCGAACTGAACGCGGGGCAGCTTTCGCTGCTCATCCGCGGGCTCTTCCTCGTTGATGCGATCCCCTTCAACAAGATCTCGGGCCAGCCGTTCAAGATCGGCGAACTCGAAGCGAAGATCGACGCTGTCCTCGGGCTCACGGGCCCCTACGAACTCTCATTCGGCCCAGTCAGCGCGCTGGGTGGAGGCTAACTCGTGGTTGCAACGGTAGCGAACGGAAACCTCATCTCCGATCTTCCCGTGCTCACACGGAAAGACTTCGTCAGCGATCAGGAGGTACGTTGGTGCCCCGGTTGCGGCGACTATTCCATCCTCGCCCAGATGCAGAAGATGCTCCCGGAACTCAAGATCCCGCGCGAGAACATCGTCTTCATCAGCGGCATCGGCTGCTCCAGCCGTTTCCCGTACTACCTCGAAACGTATGGTTTTCACAGCATCCACGGCCGCGCCCTCACGCTCGCAACGGGCCTCAAGACCGCCCGCCCGGAGCTCACCGTCTTCGTCATCACGGGCGACGGTGACGGCCTCAGCATCGGCGGGAACCACCTTCTTCACGCGATGCGCCGCAACGTGAATCTCAACGTTATCCTCTTCAACAACCGCATTTATGGGTTGACGAAGGGCCAGCCTTCTCCCACATCCGAGATGGGGAAGGTCACAAAGGCGTCGCCCTACGGAACGACGGAACGGCCCCTGAACCCTATCCGCATCGCTCTCGCGGCGGGCGCCACCTTCGTCGCCCGAGCCGTCGATCGCGATATTAAGCACCTCGAAGAGACCCTCTACAAAGCTTCCCAGCACAAGGGCACATCGTTCGTCGAGGTCTATCAGAACTGCAACATCTTCAACGACGGCGCCTTCGATGCCTTCACGAACAAGGATGTCCGCCAGGAGCGGATGACCTACATCGAACACGGCAAGCCCATCCGCTTCGGCAAGAACCTCGAGCACGGCGTTCGCCTCAACGGCTTCACAGCGGAAGTCGTCGAGAACGCCCAGAGCGACGAAGGCCTTCTCATTCACGATGAGCATGCCGTCAACCCGACGCTCGCGAACATCCTTGTCGGCATGGACTACCCGGAATTCCCGGTCCCCGTCGGCATCATCCGCAGCATCGAAGAGCCGACCTTCGAAGACATGGTCCAGGCCCAGGTCGATGAGGCGAAGTCCCATGACCCCGCCGACTTCGCGTCCCTCCTTCGGGGCAGCGAAACCTGGGTGGTTGAGTAGACCCAATTAAACAAACAGCAACACCAATCGAGCGGGCTGTGCAAACAGCCCGCTCGGCGTTTCATGGCAGGTGCGCATCCATGCCCGAGATCACCAAAGCCCACAACCTCTTCGAATGCCCTGCCTGCGGCGCAACCGTCATCGAAGGCTCCGACGAATGCCCCGAGTGCATGACGGATCTTCGTAGCGTGGATATCCCCGAAACCGCCCAGGGATTCTCCGAAACCGAGTTCAGTGCTTCGCTTGCCGACATACGCCTTGCCCGGCCGCTCGTCGTCCGACCGTCCGCGACGGTCGCCGAGGCAGTCGATCTCCTTCGCGACCTCCCCGACAGCGCAGTCGTGATTACGGAAGGCACAAGCGTCGTCGGCATCTTCACGGAACGGGATGTCCTTCACAAGATCGCCGGGCGCCCGGAACGGCTCGGCGATCCGATTTCCCGATGGATGACGAGCGATCCCGTCATGCTTCGCGAATCCGATACGATGGCTATCGCCCTGAACAAGATGGGCGGCGGCGGCTTCCGCCACATCCCCCTCGTCCGCGATGATCAGGTTGCCGGTGTCGTCACCGCCACGGACGTGATGGCGTGGATCCTCGCGCGCTACTTCGACTAAAGTCCCTGCGAATACATATCCAGCCCTAGCCTATGGCTCACCAATTGTGTACATTCATCCATTGGTAGCCACTATGGCTTGGGGGCGAGCTATCCATGGAATTGGCACAATTGGATGCCTTCATCGCCGCCGCGGATTGCGGCAGCTTCAGCCGCGCGGCGGAGCTGCTCAAAGTTGCCCAGCCATCCTTGAGCAACCGCATCCAGTCTCTCGAACGCGAAGTCGGCCAGCCCATGTTCGAACGCATGGGCCGTGGCGTGAAGCTGACGGACGCCGGCCGCGCCTTCCTTCCCTATGCACAGCGCATCCTCCGCACGCTACACGATGGCCTCCTCGTGCTCGATGGCACGCGCGAAGGCACGGGTGGTCGCCTCTCCATCGGCACCGCTCCCGCCGTCGGCACCTATGTCCTCCCCCGCATGCTCAAGACCTTCTGTGATAATCACGAAGGCGTGGACGTCGTCGTGCGCACCGGTCACTCCGACGAGGTCCTCCAAATGGTCCTCGACGACGATGTCCAGGTCGGCCTCGGTCGGCCCATCAACCACCCGGACGTGCGCACGATCTTCCTCTATCGCGATGAACTTGTGCTCGTGGTCGCCTCCAACCACCGCTATGCCAAGCGGGGTGCGGTCAAGGTTGATGACCTCGCGGAAGAATCTCTCATCCTCTTCGACCGCGACTCCGGATACTACGGCATGATCCTCGGCCTCTTCCGCGACCTCGGCGTCGTACCGCAGCAGCAGATGCAGCTGGATAGCATCGAGGCGACGAAAAAGATGGTCGAGGCCAACCTCGGTATCGCCCTCCTCCCGGAAGTCTCCGTCGATCGAGAGATTAAGCTGGGCACGCTCCACAAGGTGCATATCGAATCCGCGGAACCCGTCGAGCGCGACATCGCCGTGATGTACCGGCGCAATAAGCCGCAGTCCGGTCCGATGGCGGCGTTCCTCGACCTCCTCGGAGAGATGTACGGCGTCACCTTGCCGCGTTAACGGCCCTTGAACGTGGGGTCCGTCGGGTCCAGCCGACAGTCCGCCAGGCGGTGCTGATACCCGTCCGCCGCATCGAACGGAAAGCTCTTCACATACGGCCAATGAATTCCCACGATTGTCTCGCTCACGAGGTTTATTCCGACGTTCAGCGTGAGCAACTTCCGCTGAATCTCGAAGCCAAGCTCGCGCCGTCTGCTCTCATCCAGTTCCGTGCGCTGCGCCTCGATCAGCGTGTCCATTGCGCTGTCCTTCAGGGCGAAGGAATTGTTCGTGCCCGAGCTGTGGAAGTACGGATAGAGCCAGTCGTCGAGGTCCACCCAGCCAATGTCCGGCGCCGCCGCCCAGGGGCCGTTCTGAGAAAACACTCGCGCTGCCAGTTCACCGATCGGTACGGGAAACACCTTCACATTCAGGTCCAGCGTCTCCTGGAGTTGATCGCGAATCGTCGTCCCGAGGCCGATCGCCTTCTCCGCGGCATCCACGACGAACAGTGGCAGCTCCGGGGGCAGCGTTTTCTCCGCCTTGAATGCGTTCAAGAGGGCGCGAGCTTCCTTGATGTCTTCCGCGCGTCCGCCCGCTCCCGGTCGATAGCCTGGCATCGTCGCCAACTCTGCCTGGGGCAGGCTCCACCGTCGAATCGCCGTGCTCACCCACGGGTTCACTTCCCCCGAATCCGCGAAAAACCGGCTAATCATCGCCCGGCGATCCAGCGCGTAACTCACCGCCGACCGGAATCGCAGGTCGTTGAAAGGGAACTGTGGAAGGAAGAATCGGATCCCGTAAAACTGCGCCAGTGTCTGGTCCCGCTCCATAAGTTCCGGCTTGCCCGCGCGCAGTTGGTTTGCCGTCTTCCTGCCCACGAACGCCACGTCTAGCGCTTTTGTGCGCAATCCCGCTTCGATCTCCGACGCGTTCTGCGCCTGCGTCAACTTGATGCCGTCGAGGTGTGGGCGAGCCTTCCCCCCGTGCCAACCTGGATTTCGGACGACCGTGGCAAACTTGCCTTCGCTCCATTCCACCCAGCGGAACGGCCCGCTGCCCACCTGCCGGTCCGCTGCAAACCCCGCCTTCTCCATCTCCGGCGCAACGATGAACGAGTTCACATCGGCGAACAGGTTCGTCGCCGTCGCCAGGGGCGTCTTCAACTTCACAACCACGCGGTCTGGGGTCGGCGTTTCGATTGACTCGACATTCGTCCACTGCGCCTTGCGCACGAAGGAGGTGTCTCCCGACTGTTGGCGCGCGATGCTGAACTTGACATCCTCGCTCGTCACGGGGCGCCCATTGAGGGGCGGCTGGTCGTGCCAGCGCGCATTCTGGTTCAACCGGAACAGGTACGTCTGTGCGTCCGGCTGCTCGGGCAACGATACCGCCAGGTCCGGCGCAATCGTCCCTTCTACCTGGCTCGCGTAGGCCAGAAGGCGGCTGTACACCAGCGCCTGCTGGCCATAGAAGGGTCCTGCCTGCGTCTTGTGCGGATCGAAAACTCCGTCGCCCGAAACGAATCCCGTGTAACGAAGCGTTGTCCCCGAAACGCTACCAGGTGATGGCGTGCCCGGAGTTGCGGTTCGCGGCGAGAGCGTCGGTTGGTCGTTTCGAAGCGGGGGCGTTGGGCGCGGATTGGGCGAGCTTCCAGAGCATCCGCTGGCAGCCAAAGCTGCCGCTGCCGTGGCGCCCCCGCCCATGGCCAGGAACCATCGGCGCCCGCCGCGCACTGCTCCTGTTCGGTTGGCAACCATGACTTCATACTAGAGGCGGACAGTGGTACAGGCCGACAGGCCGACATAACGCGAGGAACGAATGCCCAAACGAATGGCGAAAGAGACAGTAGACGCGGCGCTAACGGAGCTCCCCGGCTGGAGTTCAACGGATGGCGCCGACATCACGCGCACCTTCACCTTCGCCGACCACATTGCGGCCATGGGATTCGTCGTTCGCGTTGCCATGTCCGCTGAGGTCATGGACCACCACCCGGATCTGCGTATCGTCTACAATCGCGTCGAAATCCACCTCAGCTCCCACGACGCCGGCGGTGTCACGGACCGCGATATCGCGCTCGCCGCCAAAATCAACAGCTACGCCTGAACGCGCTGGCAAGCACAACAATTCCGCTCACCCCGAGTCGTAGATGGCCTATGGCCACAATCAGGGATGAAACGAGAACCCTTCGGGGGCTGCGGCGGGTCAGTTCAGGATCGTTTCAGAGCTGTTTGTCGAAGGGTGGGCCGCCGTTCGAGCAACGACACGCACGCCAGCAGCCGCACGCTCAGATCAGGATTGAGGGGCCACGACGCGAAGCGATGACTGAATAGGCCGCGCCGGGACCGAGTTTAGTTAATCCCGGACGCCTGCCGCGCCGCGACCACGACCACGCGCTCATGCTCCGTCAACGCTTCCCACGGCTTCAGTATTTCGCTCTTCAACGGGAAGATGTGCACCGCGTCCCAGCCGCAGACGTCTTCGCAGAGCCGGCAGCCCGTGCATTTCTTCTCATCCACCGTGCTCACCCCGAAGAAGTCATCGACGCGGTCGGTGTGCTGAAGGCTGAGAGCGTCGAACGGGCAGATGTTGATGCACAGCTCACAACCGGAGCCAATGCACTTCTCGTCGATAACGACGGCCTTGGGCCAGTCGGTTTTCTTGAGCGAAGCGCAAACCTCGCCAAAGGTGTCGAGAATGGCCTCGGGCGGACAGACGAGCCCGCAGGCTCCGCAATCGATGCAGAGCGTCGGGTCGATCACATGGAGCTGGTTGCGCTCGCCCGTGATGGCGTTCGTGGGGCAACGCTTGGTGCAGGCCGTGCAGCCGATACAGGTTTCAACGATTGAATACGGCAAGAGGACCCTCTCGTCGGTGGTAGCTGCCCCCAGTCTAGCAGTTCGACCGTTAACCGGTAACCCAACTCACCGAGGGTTAGTCGTTCGCGAGCAGCAACCCGAACACGATCCCGGCGATAATAGCGACAACCCCGAGGCCACCAACGATAGCTATCTGCGCCGCCGCGAACCGCGTGCGGATATCGTGGTGCATCGGCGCCACGTTCGGGTCGGCTTCGTGGGAATCGGTCACGGGAACTCCAACGCCTGGGATGTGCCCGCGCATTGTCGCCCCGCCCGCCCTTGTGCGCATGGCGCGAGGGAGGGGTTTGGGATTGTGGCGTGCGCTGTCCGCTGTCCGGTGCTCACCCCGGGCCCCTTCGTGTTAGAAGTAGGAAATGGAAGTTGGAAAATAGAGTCCCTGCCACGCCAGGGTGCAAGGCGGCCCTTGCACTTTTCGCTTTCGTTGGCGTCGTGCCATGTTGGCCTCCCGATTCGTGCCGCCGCGGGCGAAGGGGAGCGAGCGATGTAGCGCGGCCCGTGCGTGGGTCTCGGGTCGGCAGTGAACCCTCCCTGACGGTCGGGCTACGGAATCATGCGCAGGTGAACGGCGGGTTGGCGCATGACCTGATTGGCAGGGAAGGCGGGATTGCGTCTTTGTTTTGCCGACCCATTCGTATTGATTACCCGGCTGAATCTGGATCCCGACATTTGTTAGGAATTCGAATACACAAAACCCGTGAGGAAGGCCCTCATTCCGCTGCCACGGTGCGTCTGCCTGGCGTGGGGGTGCGGCGGC
>DAOTTM010000284.1:0-19125 GCA_034437915.1 Dehalococcoidia bacterium
CGGCAACACGACGCGCATCTGGTTCGACGTCACCGGTTCATCGCGGAACCATTCGTCTCGATTTCCGGCCGGTCCGCAGGGCACTCCTGCGTCTTTGAGGATGCGCAACCATTCGTCCCGGGGCTTCTCCGCGAAGCGCGCGTCCAACCCGTTGCCCACCGGTCCGTTCGTCAGGGGGTTCATCACCGCCATGTAGTCGCCTTCGATGCCCGGGAGCATCATCAGGTCCATCAGCCCGATTGCGTCCAGCGCCTTCAGGAAGAACGGCTGCGTGAGCGTCCCGAGAAAGAACCACTTGTCGTCCGAACCGCGATAGAGCCGGTAGTTCGGGGAACCGCCGCGGCTGCTCCCCGCGCTTGGCCGCAACGTCGGGCCGTCAAGCCGGGTGGCGGCGCCCGCCTGGACGCTCGAAGCGCCGTGCCATCCGCTGACCGTCACCGCCTGCCCGCGCCCTCTCCGACCACGTTCATAGAGTCCCGCCGCGATCGCGTTCGCTGTGGCGACAGCGTGCCCATACGAGATCTGGGGCGTCACAAGGTATACCGGCACGGGTTCGTAGCTGAGCTGCATGAATGCGGCGCCCGAGACCGCGTTGAGCAGCATCTCGTCGAACGGAAGTTGGCTCCAACGCCCCGCCGTGCCGTAGGGCGGCATCCACACATGCAGCAGAGACGGGTGTGCCGCGCAAAGTGTCCCGCTGTCCAATCCCAATCGCTCCAGCTCGCCAGGGCGGCTGTCAAAGACCGCTACGTCCGCCGTCGCGATCAACTCCCGCGCCGCGTGGAGCCCCTCGTACTTCGAAACGTCCAGCTTGAGACGCTTCTTGTTGCGGTTCCAGGTGAGGTAGCCCGGGTGGTCCTTCATGCGGTCCCCCGCGGGTGGTTCGACTTTAATGACCTCTGCCTCGAAGTCGGCGAGGAGCATGGTGGCCATCGGCCCGGCGACGCCCTGGGTGAAATCGAGGATGCGGATTGCAGCGAATGCGGACATGCCGCGAAGTATACGGGCGTCCGCGTCCCCGGTCAGCGAGACGCTTACTCCCCTTCGCCCGCGAAGTCGGGAGAGCGGGCCGGGTGAGGGCGCGCCCCCAACCGCACCGACCCTTCAGCCCGCGCGAACAACACGACCACCGCCGCCACGTAGTTCAGGCACGCCAACACCGTGAAGGGCACGCCGTATCCGTCCGTCTGGTCGTGCAGGAAACCCACGCCGATCGGCCCCAGCCCGCTTCCGATCTGCCCCGCGAAGCCGATGAGCCCGAAGATCGACCCGAACGACACGAGGCCGAAGATCTCGCCCACCAGCAGCGACTGCATCATATAGATGTTACCGATCGTGAAACCGAAGACCAGCGTGATGATCCAGGTCGCGGCGATGTTCTCCGTGTGGATGATCAAGAGGATGCACGTCGCCTGCACCACGAAAAGGAACACCGTCAACAGCCGTTTGTCCACGCCGTCCGCGAAGATCCCCACGACGAGCCGCGCGATCACGCTCCCCAGCGCCGTCACGCTGATCGTGAACGCAGCCTCGCTGCGCGATCCCAGCCGCTCCTCGAGGAAGCTCACCTGGTGGATGATGTACCCCGTCTGCGCGATGAGGACGAGCAGGAACGCCCCGAAGATCGCCCAGAAGCCCATCGTCCGCATCGCCTCGGAGCGCGTCCAGGGCCGCATTTGTGTGTCCACCAGGCGCTGTGCCGCCGCCGTTGTCGCTCGTTCTGGCGCCATCGTGTCGCCATCCGGGAACAGCCCCATCGACCGCGGGTCCCACGCCAACACGAGCAGGACCACGGGCATCGAGACGACGATCACGAGCGCGCCCAACAACGGCGTCGCCAGTTGCAGCCCTCCGATATCGATCAGCTTGCTGGCAAGCGGCGCGAGGATGACCCCCCCCGCGGAGACCCCCGTCGAAGAGATGCTCATCGCGAGAGCCCGCTTGCGGATGAACCAGCGCGTCATGATCGCGTTCACCGCCACCGCCGCGGACATGCCATAGGCCAGCGCAAAGATGAAGTACACCAGGTAGAGCTGCCACAGTTCCGAGACCAGCCCGATGAAGCACGCGCTCACCCCGTTCGCGAGCATGCCGATCACCATGAACGCCTTCGGCCCCCGCCTGTCCACCATTGGCCCCGTGATCGCCCCCGTGAGCCCGGCGACCATGAAATAGATCGCGGGCGCCCAGCTCACCTGCGTCGTCGTCCAGCCGTTGTCATCCTTCAACGGCTTGATGAAGATGGGCAGCCCGTAATAGCCAACGCCCACGCCGACGAACATCAGGAGCGCGCAGGCGATGGCGATGTACCACCCGTAGTACACCCGCGACGGCAAGAGCCGCGCCGCGATCGGGAAGCGAACATTCTGGGCGGATATCATTCACCGGAGTCTAACGGATCCCTGTTTCACAGGCCGGATCCGCCCTGTCCTCGCCGCTCCGGGCCACGTCCCGATGCGTAGCGCCCGCGGAAGCCAGCGCTGGGATGCCGGGCGAAGAAACCGTACATGGGTTGCTTCACGCGTGCTCTCATGTCGCTCCGCCACACCACGGCGAGTCGAACCCGAGGGACGAAGGACGGGGAACGAAGGACCGTTCTCCTCCCTTCGGTGACAATTTGGTGGATCCGAAACACTTGTCAAGATCCCCTCTTCACACCCATTAACCTTTAGCCTGCGCCACCGTTATCGCTAGTACAAAGCCACACGGCTGCCTATGATCGAAAGGAGGACGCTCGGACTTCAGGATTCCGGCGCGGCCCAGGGGGCTGACTTGGCACAGATCTCGGTGCACGAGCTCGCGCCTGGTTTCGATGAATTCGCCGCTGTCGAAGCTGCGAAGGAAGGCGATCAGGGAGCGCTATCCGCGCTCTATGAGCACTACTTCCCGAGAGTCTACCGCTACGTCGCCGCCCGCCTGATTAATAGCGAAGACGCTGAAGATGTCACCACGGAGGTCTTCCTCCGCATCATCGACAACATCAACGGCTTCACCTGGCGGGGTCTCCCCTTCGGCGCCTGGGTCTTCCGCATCGCTCGCAACGAGGTCGTCTCGCATGTGCGCAAGCAGAAGGTCCGTGGCATGCCCGCCCTGCTCGATGAATCCATCCCGGATGCCAGCGAAGACCACACCCGCGTGGTCGAGGTCGAATTCACCATGATCGAAGTGCGCGCCGCAGCCTCCCGGTTGCCGGAAGCCCAACGCCAGGTGATCGCCCTCCGCTTCGGCGCCGGCCTTTCAGTCGCGGAAACCGCCTCCGCACTGAAGAAGACCGAGAATAACGTAAAAGTGCTCCAACATAAGGCAATCGCTAAACTCCAGACCCTGGTACGGCTCGATTGATGCGCATACTCGAACGCCGCCCCAGCCACGAAGCCGAAATCTTCGCTGAAGCGCAGACGCTCCTTGATGATGGCTTCGAATCCGATTTGGTCCTCGAACTCTTCCCCGACGACACCGCTTGGCTCGCGTCCATGCTCGGCCTCTCCGGCGGTGTGAAGTCCGCGATCCAGTCCGAAGCCCCCAGTTACTACTTCGAAGCCTCGCTCAAAACGAGGTTCCTCGCCGCTGCTCGCGAACGGCCGGCCCCCGTGATCGAACGCGCCGGTCGCGTCTCCGTCCGTACCGGCTTCGCCAGCGCAGGCGTGATGGCAGCGATCGGTGCCCTCGGCATCGCCACCTTCGGCTTCGTCACCGCCGAAAACGCCGACCCCGGCGATTGGAACTACGGCGTCAAGCAGACGAACGAGCGCATCCAATACGCCCTCGCGCGCGGCAACGATAAAGTCGATGTCCAGCTCCACCAGCTCGATGCGCGCGTTTACGAGGCCCAGCGCCAGCAGGCGAAAGGTGGCCTCTCCGCCTCCGACCTTGCCCGTCTTCAGGACGAGGCCCGCCAGCTCGCCGACCTCGCGAAGAGCACCCCCTTCGATGAGACCCAACTGACGCGGCTGCAAGCGATCTCGAACACCGCCAGCCGTGTGCTCGATGAAGCCAAGGCGACGAAACCCGACCTCGGCGCGGCCGTCGCCACAACGCGAAAGTCCGTCGATGATGCTGTCTCCGCCGGCATCGGCTCCACGACTACCCTCGCCGCCCCTACGCCCAGCGCTACGCCGTTGGCTAGCCCGTCGCCCTCAGCTGAGCCGTCCGCCACTGTCAGTCCATCACCGGCCACGACTGCCGAGCCCTCCCCCAGCGCGACGACATCCGTCTCGCCCGCGCCCTCGACCACAGCCGCCGCTCCCACCGAAACGCCGTCCCCGACGCCCGCCGAAACCGCCACTCCTGCGCCCTCCTCGACGCCCGCCGAAACCGCCACTCCCGCGCCCTCCTCGACGCCGCAATAGCGTCCGCCGCCCACTCGGGGTTCGTCTCTCGGTCCTCGGATCTCTAACTACTTCGTCAGCCTCCGCACGAAACCGCAGTCCCGAATACGTCTCGTCGATCGCGCACACCTTGTTGTCGACCCACCCCGTCGGCAGGATGACCTCGCCCAACGCCGTCCCCGAATATCCTGCCATTGCTGCTCGACCTTCCTTGCCAGGGCGATCCAACCGCGCTTGCTACACACGCGCAAAGGCAAATGTGCCCGCATCCACCAGAGGGACCAAAGCCGTCCGATCTTGCTCCCCTCTCTCGCGCGGCACGGGTCGGGAGAGGGCTTGGGGGTTAGGGCGCGTCATGCCAGGCAGCGAACGATCGTCTCCAACGCGCTCTCCATCGCCCGCTTCCCGAACAGAGCTGCCGGGGAGTTGACGGCGCGCCCCGGATTGACCGCGACCCGCCCACCCCGGCACGATACCTCGGCCACATGAGCAACAACCCCGCCGTCCTTTCCCCGTCGTGACCGAATTCGAAAAGCCTCCTCGCCACGACCCCCTTGCCGCGCTTCGCCAGCGCGACTTTGCCCTTGCAGCCCTTGGCCGCCTCACCGCCGCCACGGCCAACACGGTCCTCGCCGCCGCCATCTTCTGGCAGGTCTACGAGATCTCAGGCTCCCCCTTCCAACTCGCCATGGTGGGTATCGCCCGCTTCCTGCCCTCGCTTGGCCTCAGCCTCGTCGGTGGCGCCGTCGCCGACAGCTTCGACAAGCGCCGCATCGCCGTTGCCTCCCAGGCCCTCATGCTCGCTTGCGGAGTGCTCCTCCTCGCCGTCACACTCTCCGGCGATCCGGGGCTTTCCTGGCTCTATGTGGCCGCCTTCCTGGTGGCTGTCGCGGGCGCTTTCGATAACCCCGCCCGACAGGCCCTCCTCCCCCAGATCGTCACCCGCGAAGCCTTCCCCAACGCGATCACGATCAACTCGACCGTCCAGCAGCTCGGCTTCGTCACCGGCCCCGCCCTCGCTGGCCTGCTCATTGCCGTGCGCGGCCCAGAGCTCGCGTATGCGCTGTATTGCGCACTCTTCGTCGTCTCCATCCTCACCTACCTGCCCATGCGCTTGCTCCCCATCGATGCGCCCAAGCGCGCTGTCAGCATCGCCGCCATCATGGAAGGCATCGACTACGTCCGCCACCGCCAGGTCGTCCTCGGCGCGATGACGCTCGATATGTTCGCCGTCATCTTCGGCGGCGCCGCCGCTCTCTTGCCCATCTATGCCAAGGATATCCTCGGCGTTGGCGCGCTCGGCTATGGTCTCCTCGCCACATCGCTCGATGTGGGCGCGTTCGTTGCGTCCATCGCCCTCGTCATGTTGCCCCCCATCAGGAAGCCCGGCCGCGCCCTCCTCGTGGCTGTCGCCGCCTTCGGCTTTGGGACGATCGTCTTCGGTCTATCGCGGAACTTCGCGCTCTCGCTTGCCGCCTACGCACTCATCGGTGTGGCCGACCAGGTCAGCGTCGTCACCCGCCAGACGATGATTCAGCTCGCGACGCCCGACGAGCTGCGTGGCCGCGTCACCTCCGTCAACTTCCTCTTCATTGGCGCCTCGAACCAGCTGGGCGCGGTCGAATCCGGCCTCGTCGCTGCCCTCACCAGCGCCACCTTCGCTGTCGTCAGCGGCGGCCTTGGCTGCCTTGTAGTCCTCGGCATCGTCGGCGCGAAGATGCCCGAACTCCGCCGTTACGACATCCATCGACGCGTCGTCGAAACCAAACCGTCGCCGTCCGCGTAAGAGAGTCCGTCGCCCCCCATCGCCCAGCTATCCCTCGCACACCCTCCCGTGTTCGTGGCCGACGAGCCGGTCCACCCCGCCGAGCCAGCCGGCAAAGACATCCCCGCTTAACGCCTACCTCCTACCCCCTGCGTTGCTATCATGACGCCTTCGACATCAGCGGGCCTTCGCCCGGGGAACTGTCCTTGGAACCAACAGCCGTTACCGTCCGCGTGCCCGCGACCAGCGCCAACCTTGGCGCTGGCTTCGATTGCCTTGGCCTCGCGCTCGACCTCTTCGCCTCCATCACCGTCACCTTCAGCGACTACGAACACCCGCCCACTGAAGACGTGGGCGAAAAGATGGTACTCAGCGCCGTCCGTGCCTTCTACCAGGAGACCGGTCGCCCGCTGCCCACGAGCGTGCGCGCGAACTACCTCGTCGCCATACCACTCGGGCGCGGCCTCGGCGCCAGCGCGGTCGCGCGCGTTGCCGGTGTCCTCGCCGCGAACGAATTCGAAGGCCGTCCGCTCAGTATCGACAGGGTTATGGCCATCGCCAGCGACCTCGAAGGCCACGGCGATAACGCCTGTCCCGCCGTTTTCGGTGGTATGCAGGTCTGTGTCGGTCACGCCGGCGAATACACCCGCGTCGGCTGCAAATACCCCGCCGATACGCAGATGGCCATCCTCATTCCCGACCACACGATGGCTACCAAAGATGCCCGCAAGGTGCTCCCGGATACGTACAGTAAGGCCGACGCCGTCCACAATATCGGCCGCTCCGCCCTCTTCGTCGCCGCGATGGCGGCCGGCCGTTTGGACGCCCTCCACGAGGCAACCCAGGACCGCATCCATCAGCCCCAGCGCGCCTCGCTCTTCCCGCCCATGTTTGAAGTCTTCGCTGCCGCACGCGGGGCGGGCGCACACGCCGCCTGGCTCAGTGGCGCCGGCAGCTCCATCGCCGCCATCTGTCCTGCGGGCGCCGGCCGCGAAGTCGCCTCCGCCATGATGGAAACCCTCACCGGAGTCGGCATGACTGGCCGTTCCCTCGTTACGCGCATCGCCGCGGAAGGGGCCACCATCTCCCGCGTCGAACTCGTCAAGGACTAATACTCACGTCCTTGCGGTATGCGCCATACGAGGCCCCGTGGCGACTTCGCTTTGCGCCTGGCGAGTTCCACGCGGTCGTTACAGGCGAGCGTGTGCCCCTGTTACGCCCTCCGCGCGACGGTGAAGATGTGGATTGGACACTTGTATTCAGCCACCCGGGGCAACATGATCCGAAGCACAAGGTAGCTGGAGGTGCTCATGACGACCGCGACCACGCTTTCCCCGGAGGAGACCGCCGAGATCCACAGGTTGTTTGACCTCGGAATGCGCAGAGTTCGCTTCTGGCAGGACAACTACGAGCGATTTCTGCCCGGGTATGATGGCCAGTTTGTGGCAGCGGACTTGAACTCTGGTGTCGTCGTTGCGACCAACGCAGACATCGCCTTGTTGGTCTACGAGCTCGGTAACAGATATATCAAGCGAGACGAGATCGCGATTCATTACATCACGAGTAACCCGCCGCCAATCAGTCACCTGTGATTCCGGGGTTGTACCTGGATCCCAGGGTTCCCCAGCCGTATTTGGTCGTTGCCGTGAGCATCCCGGATTTGAGTTGGGATTATGCGTTAGTTCCGTTTGTAATCGACACCGGCGCGGCCCGCTCGTGTATACACGCCGGGGATGCGATCGATCAGTTCCGCGTTTCTCCGCAATCCCTCGACCCAAGAAACTGGACACGCTCGATAGTGATTGGCGGGGTCGGAGGCAGGTCACGTGCGCATGAACTGCAAGCAGAGTTCTATTTTCGCCATGACGACGGCAGGATCGAGTCGGTGTCCGACCGCATTCTTGTCGGAGACATCACGACGCGCGGCCTCCCCTCCCTCCTTGGCATGGACATCCTCCAGAAGTTCGACCTGCGTGTGAACCCAAACATCATTGCGCTCCAACGCGTGGCTATCTGACAGGTCACAGCCCAGCCTTGGCGGTTACACCCCCTCCGCTACCATGGCACTATGCGACGCGACCTCATGGACATCCTCGTTTGCCCCCTTTGCAAAGCCACGCTCGAACTCACGGTCACTCGCGAAGACGGCGATGAGATCGTCGAAGGCCGCCTCAAGTGCAGCGCCTGCCGCGAGACCTACCCCATCGAAGACAGCATCCCCAACATGCTTCCGCCCGACCTCCGGGACTGACTTGCTGCCATGACCACCGATCCCCACGCAAACTTCACCCACGAACCCGCTGAACCCGACGCCAAGCGCCTCCTCCCGGAGCCGGACATGCTCGTCCGCGGCATCGGACTCGGACTTCTTGCCCTTCTCACGGGCGCGGGTTTGCGCGAATCGTTGCGCCATGGCTGGCTTTTCCTCCCGCTCGCAATTCCCCTGGCGGTCGCCTCGCTTCTCGCCGCCTGGGCCGCCGCCATCCACCTTACCGGCGGCGAAAAGTTCGACGACCACCCCTGGGTGTAGCTAGCGACCGGCTGATGATCGCTCTGCGGGCTTGCCCCGGTGCGGATAGGGGAACCGCCCCCGCGCGCCATCGGGCTTCTGCCCATTAAGACCAGCGAGAGTTCAGCCTACCCTGCCTGTGTTAGCCGCACCGTCTACCTCGCGAGAGGCTGAAGGGGGCGCTTCGTGGGGTGAACGCGATGCTCTTGAAACGAATGCTGATCGCGTCCGCCGCGACGCTTCTACTCGGTGGAGGCGCTGTGACGGTTGCCCAGCGCGACGCGAACGCCACCACGACCCAGCTTGTCCGTGGCTGGAACAACGTCGCCTACCTTGGCGAAACCAGCGGCCCCGCCGAGGCCCTCACGGAGATCAGCGGCAAATACGAAGCTGTCTATCGCTGGGACGCCGCTTCGCAGCAGTACAAGGTCTTCGGTCCCGGCCTCCCAGCGTTTGCGAATACCCTCACCACAATTAACAAAGGCGACAGTATCTGGGTCTCGCTGAGTGTCCAATCCGCGCAGCTGAGCGCAAACGCTTCAGGCGGCGGCACGTCTGGCCCCGGACGTGTGGCGATAGCGGCCAGCGCCTTTCTCCCCGCGAACGACCTCGCAGTCTACGAAAAGACCTTTAACCAGCTCAACCCCGTCGGCACGGACGCCGAATCACAGCGCTATTACGCACCCGTCATCCTCCCCGACGGCGCGACCGTAACGAGCCTCACGGCCGCTTACGAAGCCGCCAGTGGCCAGGTCCAGGTGCGCCTCGACTACACTCCCCTCGGAAACGGCTCGAACACCGCCCAAATCTTTAAGCTCGTCGAAGTCCTCTCCAGCGGCGGATCCTCGCCCCAGACACAAAGCGCCTACGCCCACACCGTCGATAACGGTACGAACGTCTACTTCCTCGTTGTCGACCTCACCGGCGGCATCGGTTCCAAACTCAAGGGCGTCTCCATCGCCTACACGGTGAACTAGTGCCACACCGAACGGGCCGGTCGCAGATTTCTGTGCATCGCGTGCCCCAGCGATCGCGCGCGACCACGGAAACGAAGCAAGAACCTCTGCCTCCCCCTCTCCCGCAGGGTCGGGAGAGGGGGCCGGGGGGTGAGGGCCGGACGCCGGGCAAGGAGCGCGGTCGGCGCGTGAATCCCGCCGGGCACCGCCTCCTCCGCCTTTCCGCGCCATTCGCGCTCTTCCTCCTCGGCCTCACGATCGTCCTCGCCACGATCGGCGCCTCCACCGACCACGCCCTCGCCGCCATCGGCGAAAACGATGTCGCTTTCTCCGTGATCCAGTCCCCGGCTTCGCCAGCGATCCTCATGCGCGGCTCCACGGTCTCCTTCACGGTCGCCGGCACAGTTGCCGTCCCGCAAACCGCCCTGTTCTTCGAACTGACCCACCCGTCGGGTCTGCAATGGGCGAACGCGTCGTCAGGAACGGGCATCCTTTGCACGAACAATTCCCCCGCCACGGGCACGGTCCGCTGTGACTACACCAGTGTGGGCGTCGGGAGTCTCCCGTCGCTGGTGCTGAGTTTCACGATTGACGCCTCTTTCGCCGGGTCTCCCGTCGCGAAGCTTCGCGCCGGTGTTGGCGACCCCACCGCAGATGCCGGAGACGACGGCGACGACACAGTCACGGGCTTCGGCGCGCTCGACATCTTCGACGCCCCCCTCGCGGGCAACCTGACCCTCTCAGACAGCTTCAGCCCCGCCGGTCCAATCTTCGAAGGCGGCGCGACGACCTACAACGCAGTCATCGCTAACCAGGCGAGTGTTCCAACGGGCGCCTTCGCACTCTCAATCGGGTTCACGAACGTGACCATCACATCCGTCAACTGCACCGCCTCCACGGGAGGGACGAACGGCGCCGGTTCCGGTATCGGCGGGTCAAGCGCCTCCTGCACGGGTAACAGCATCGCCGTCGCGGGCACGATGACCATGGCCGTAACCGTGATTGCGGCGAACGGTTCCGGATCTCCGCCCGCCTCTATCACGACCGATGTCACGTCGCCAAACATTTCCCTCGTTTCCAATGAGTTCAGCGAGGCGACTGCCCTCATCAAGGAAGTGGGGATCGAGAGCACCGGCGCCGGGTTCGTGCTCGGGACCCCCATCAACGTCTGCTCGAACAACGTCCCTTCGGATGTCACAAACCTCTCCGCCGCGGGATCCGCGCAGCCGAACAGCATCCCCCTCCTCGTCGGCGTCCCCTCCGGGCAACCGTTGATGGCCGTCAGCGATTTCACCGTCACCGGTCCCGCCGCGGGCGCGCTCGTCGCCGCCACGGGATGCACCGCGAACCAAAGCGGCGTCCGCTTCACCCCGAGCCAGGCTGGCACGTACACGGTCTCCGCGAACTACAACCTCGGCGGCCAGAACAGCCTTTCCCTCGTGGTCACTAACCCCTTACCCGCCATCACTTCGCTCAGCCCCAATTCCAAGACAGCCGGAGACGCCGCCTTCACCCTCACCGTGAACGGCTCCAACTTCGTCAACGGCTCCAGCGTCCTTTGGAACGGCGCCTCCCGCACCACGAGTTTCGTCAGCAACACCCAGCTCACCGCGTCCATTCTGGCCTCCGACGTTGCCAGCATCGGTACCCCGAGCGTAACCGTGACCACGCCCGGGCCCGGCGGGGGCAATTCCAACGCCCTCGCATTCACCGTCAACGCCGTGGTCAATCCGCTCCCATCGCTCTCCACCATCAGCCCGAACTCCGCTGCCGCTGGTGGCCCCGGCTTCACCCTCAGTGTCACGGGAACGAACTTCATCAACGGTTCCCAGGTGCGCTGGAACGGTACGACGCGTGCCACCACGTTCATCGATAGCACCCACCTCGATGCGGGCATCTCCGCCGCCGATATCGCCAGCGTTGGTACGCGCAGCGTCGATGTCTTCACTCCCGCGCCCGGCGGTGGCACCTCCACGGGCGTTACCTTCAACGTCAACAGCGCTCCGAACCCCTCCCCCACCGTTACGACGCTTAGCCCCGCAACCGTCGTCGCCGGCGCTGCGAACTTCACACTCAACGTCAACGGCACCGGCTTCGTCGGCGCCTCCGAAGTGCGCTTCGATGGCCTGGGGCGCCCGACGACCTTCGTGAACGCGACGCAACTACGGATCGCCGTCTCGGCCAGCGATATCGCGCTCGCCGGTCCTCACTCCGTCGAAGTTTTCACGCCGGCGCCGGGCGGCGGTACATCGAACCAGGTCTCGCTGCCTGTGAACAACCCGCTGCCCGTCGCCAGCAACATCTCGCCAACCACGGTCATCGCCGGCGGGGCTGGCTTTACCCTCACAGTCACGGGCACGGGCTTCAACAACAGTTCCGTGGTGCGGCTCGATGACGTTGGCCAGCCAACGACCTTTGGCAGCGCCACACAGTTGCAGATCGTGGTCGATGCCTCAGTCGTCGCAACCGCTGGCCCGCACACCATCAAGGTCTTCACATCGGCGCCGGGCGGCGGCACCTCCAGTACGCTCAATCTCTCCGTGACGAACCCCGCCCCGACGGCCGCAACGATCGCCCCGGCGACACTCCTTGCCCAGGGGCCTGGCTTCACACTCACCGTCAACGGCACGGGCTTCGTCGAAAACGTCTCGGTCACGCGTTGGAACGGGAGCGCCCGCACAACAACCTTCGTCAGCCCAACACAGCTCACGGCCGCGATCAACGCCTCCGATATCGCGAACGCAGGGATTGCGTCCGTCACCGTCAACAACCCCATGCCCGGCGGCGGGATGTCAAGCGGCGTCAACTTTGTGATCGCCACCCATCCTTCCCCGACGCTCGCCAGCGTCAGCCCTTCGTCCGTCCTCACCGGTGGCGCCGACTTCACCATCACCCTCACCGGAACGAACTATATCACCGCCTCCGTCGTCCGCGTGAACGGTTCCGAACGGGATACCGTCTTCGTGAGCGCGAGCCAACTCACCGCCACCATCACCGCCGGGGATATCGCCTCTTCCGGTTCGAAGACCGTGACCGTGTTTACGCCCGCCCCCGGTGGGGGCACCTCCCCATCCAGGACGCTCACCGTCGCCGGTCCCACGCCAACGCCGTCACCAAGTCCGTCCGTCACGCCCTCGCCATCCGTCACGCCGTCACCGTCACCAAGCCCATCGCCATCGGCGACTCCAAGCCCAAGCCCGTCTCCTTCGCCAGGCCCGAGCGCGTCCCCGTCATCGAGTCCGAGTCCTTCGCAGAGCCCAAGCCCTTCGCCCTCGCCCAGTCCGAGTCCCTCCCCGTCGCCGAGCCCCTCGGCGTCACCTTCGGCCAGCCCCACGCCCGGCAAGTCGAGCCAACTCGCCGTCCTCGTGCCCACCGGAAAGACCCCACGCAGCCGCCTCGCCTTCACGGTCAACGATGGCACTCTGACTCCCACCTCGGTTTCGTTCGTGATCAAACGGAAGAGCGATGGCAAGTTCTGGAACGGCACAACGAACGGATGGTTGGCCACCAGCTTCGAAAACCCCGCCACCCAGACCCAGGGCGGCACGTGGCGGTACGGCCCATCGGGCGCGGGACGCCGCCAGTTCGTGAACACCGTGGTGGTCGTCGAAGCCCACGCCATCGACGCCGGCGGCCCCATCACAAGCGAAGCCACCCCCGAAATCTCCGTCCGCTAGGTACTCCGACACTTCCTTCTCCGACACTCCGGCACTTCGCTCAATCCGGCGCCCAGATCGTGTAGTCGCAGACCCGTCGATACCCCATCCGCTCATACACCCCGAACCCCATCGCCGACGCCTGGAGCGCGCTGGCGGCACACCCGGAAGCAAATCCGTCGTTCGCCGCGTGTGCTGTGATTGCCGCGCCAAATCCCCGCCCACGAAACCGCGGCAACGTGGCAACGTTGTACACGCCCGCTATCGTCTCCGTCGTGATCAGCGTCGCGCAGGCCACCGGCTCATCCCCCAGGATTCCGACGAAGTGCGTCACGGACGGTGAATCGTACACGCCCGGTCGGCAGAACGCGTCGAACACGATGCGCGGCGCGGCAAAACCACGACTCGCCACCCGCACGAAATCCCCCGCGTCAGCATCCGAAACGCAACGACGCACCGTGAACTCCTGCATTGTTGGCGCAGCCCTCGGTGCACGGTCCAGCAGCATCAGCGGCAGCGGCGGCAATCGCTTCAACCCTACGACCGCAACGCACTCTTCCAGCCCCGCAACGGCCTCCGGCGCCGCGCACACTGACCACGGCAACCCGAGTCGGCCGAAAAACTCCCGCGCCCGCCCCAAAGACGTGGGCGGTGCTGCCAGCGGATCCACCACGAACATCCGGTTGAACATCGCATAGGGCAGGCCGGACGCGAGCAAGACCACGCCGTCCGTCTCCTTCACGCCGCCTCCTGGCGCCACCCTCGCAACCAGCCGAAATTGCATCTCCAGGTTCAGGTGCGCTTCCCGCACGAGGGATTGAGGGAAGTCTGCGTCCATCTCCTGTAGACTACGCCAGCGCCCACCGATTGCCACCCTCGTTCACCGCTTCGTTGGCGGCGGTGCCGATACGATCGTTGCGCGTCACGAAGGACGAGGGACCTGGAGCAGCTATGAACTGGTTCGACACCGCTCGCTTCGGCATGTTCATCCATTGGGGACATATCTCCCAGCAGGGTTTCGAACTCTCCTGGCCCATGGTGGGTGGCGTCTTCAGCCTCCCCAACGCCGGGCCTATCAAGGTCGCCGATTACCAGGCCTCCGCCGACACCTTCAACCCGCAGCCCGGCGCCGCTCGCGATTGGGCCCGCCGCGCCAAAGCTGCCGGCATGCAGTACGCCGTTTTCACGACCAAACACCACGACGGCTTTGCCATGTTCGATACTGCCCTGTCCGATTTCTCGGTTGCCCGTCACGCCCCATATGGTGTTGACCTCGTCCGTGAATACGTGGAGGCTTTTCGCGCCGAGGGCCTCCGCATCGGGCTCTACTTCTCCCTCCTCGATTGGCACCACCCGGATTACCCCGCCTTCCGCGATGAAGACGCACCCTACCGTTTCCCACGCGGCGGCCCACGGCCAACGCCCGAACAATGGGAACGCTTCCGAACCTTCCTTTTCGGCCAGGTCCGCGAACTCCTGACGAACTACGGGACGATCGATGTCCTCTGGTTCGATGGCCATTGGGAGCGCTCTGCCGACGATTGGCGCGCCCAGGAGCTTGTCGATATGATCCGCGCGCTCCAACCCGGCATCCTCATCAACGACCGCCTCCAGGGCCAGGGTGATTTCGAAACTCCCGAACAGTTCGTCCCCGCGCTTCCCCCAGCGAAGACGTGGGAGACCTGCATGACCCTCAACGAAAGCTGGGGTTACGTCCCCGTTGACAACCGCTACAAATCCAGCCGCCAGGTCATCCACACCCTCTGCGAAGTGGCGTCGAAGGGCGGCAACCTCCTCCTTAACGTCAGCCCGCGTGGCGATGGCAGCCTTCCTCCCGAACAAGTCGAACGCCTCGATGCCGTCACGAATTGGATGTCCCGCAATTCCGCGGCCATCGTGGGCACAGTTGCCGGGTTCGATGAATGGCAGTTCTATGGGCCAACCACACGCCGCGGCGACACCGTCTACCTCCACGCCCTCATGCGCCCCTACGATTCCGTGACCGTTCGCGGTGTCCCCATCCGCAAGGTTCGAACCGTCCGCGCCCTCGCCACCGGCGCCACTCTCGCGTTCACCACCCGCTGCTCACTCATGGACCAGTTCACCAACCCCAACCCGCCCGGCGAGCTTACGATCATCGTTCCGCCCGAAGCCATCGATGAATACGCCACCATCATCGCCGTCGATTTCGCCCCCGCCTGACACTCCGCGCTTATACGCGCCCCGTGTCAGTCCCATGATCGCGAGGCAACGGCGGTTCCACGCCCCCACTCGCTCTGACGAACGAACACGCTCCTCGTCGCCAAACCCATTCCGCCGTGCTATCATAAGAGTTCGGTCCGGGGTGTAGCTCAGCCTGGCAGAGTGCTTCGTTCGGGACGAAGAGGCCACAAGTTCGAATCTTGTCACCCCGACCAATTCCCCTTGCCTTCGTTCGCGGAATTCTCTCGCCCCTCCCCTCCCGCCCGTGGGCGCGAGCCGGGAGGCCCATATGTCGCCGTGCCAAGGACCCGGGAAGAAAAACAAGAACCGCTCGCCCTGAGCCGGTCGAAGGGAGAGCACGCTGTTCGACCAAAGATCGGTGGCCGCCGGCACTCTCAGACCGGGTTGGAGCGAGAGGCCGAAACCAGGGCGCGAAGAACGCTTCACTCGTCGCGTCAACGCCTGTCGCCGCCTCCCGTTCAGCCCCACATTGGCGTGCCGATATCCTGTAAGCTCGGCTTCACGACCGCGAGAGGCGTCAATGCGAAGTTCGTTACAGACTCCAATAGTCATGTCGTTGTTCTTTCTATTTGCGTCCTGTACTGATGCTTCGACGTCTTCGAATACTCCGTCACCATTGCTCGACGCGACGGCGGGGGCAACGGTCGTCCCCGAAAAGACCACGAAAGCGACGGACACACCGAAGGCAACGAACTCGCCCAAACCCTCGGCAACAGCGAAGCTGGACAACACCGCCGCGCCGCCAACACAACGACCGGCGACCAGCGCGCCCATCGCGACAGCCACGACAGCCACGGCCGGGGCGACAGTCACGATCGTTTCCGTCACCTCACCGATCTCCCGCGGAGGCACTGCCAGGCTCGTCGCCAAGGGACCGCCGGGCGCTGCTTGCCGACTCGCCTACACCACGCCCGCGGGAACCCCGAGCACGGCCAATGGCCTCGGCTTGGCGACAGCCGATTCCGCCGGGGACCTCAACTGGTCCTGGAACATCAGCGGCAGCACGAACCTCGGCACGGGCAAAGTCAGCCTGACCTGCCCCGGCGCTCCCGGCATCAGCGGGACTATCGTCATCCAATAAACCGGGAGAGGACTGTGCTTCCGACCGCTGCCTGGGTCCTTCCACTGGGCACTTTGCTCGTCCTCCTCGCTGGTTGCAGCGATCGTTCGCCGGATCTCGACGACCACGCCGTTGACCCGCCTCAACCATCCCTCTCGGGGCCGACAGTCGCGCCTACCCGTACGCCTGGTATCGACTACCCGGACCCTCTCCTCACGCCCGGGGACACCCTCCCGGCGACCGTCGAGGAGATCTGCATCTCCGGTTACTCAAAGACCGTCCGCGCCGTCACTTCAGCCACGCGCAAACAGGTCTACGCGTCCTACGGCATTGACCCGGCAACGTATGGGGAGCACGAGTTGGATCACCTCATTCCCCTCGCCATTGGCGGTTCCAACGAACCGGCGAACCTCTGGCCGGAACCCGACCGCACGAGCTTCGGCTTTCGGGATAAGGACCGCCTCGAGAACACACTCCGCTCCCTCGTCTGCTCCGGGCGCCTCAACCTTGCCCAGGCGCAGCGCGAGATCGCCGCTGATTGGTACGCCGCCTATCGCAACTACGTGAAAAAACAATGATCAGCCCACATCCGTTCGCCCCTCATGTCGTGGCGCGCAGGGCATGGGACAACCAGGTCCCGGCGTGCTGGAAGTACGGCTCGCGGTCGTGGATCTCGGGCGGGACGAGGCGGCCCGAGCGGCGCGTGAGGATGTTCGCCGTCACGCGCAACCCGTCCTGCTTCTTGTCGCTCCAGCGGAAGGTATCGACGCTGATCACCACCGGCATCACCAGTCCCGCTGGCGCATCGAACCAGAGGAAGAACGGGTTGAGCTCCTCGTTCACGGGACGGTCTTCGTCAAAATCCGGGTTCTTTTCGGCGAAACGGCCAACGTTGGGAATGTATCCACGCCCAAAGGCGGAATGAAGCCAGAAGACCTGCGCACCATCGCCGTACTTGCGCGTGACTTTTGCCCGCGCGGCTGCGATGGCCTCCGCCTCCTCCGTGAACGGAAGCGTCCCGCCCGCCCGCCAAAGGTGCTCTTCCTTCGCGAAGGCGGATTTCGAGAGTGGGAGTTCTATCTGGTTGCCACCGGGCAGCACGATGGGCACAAGCTTGCCCGGGGCTGTGGCGACTTCGTGCTCGGCAACAGTGATCTGGAGGCACATTGGGACCATTGTATCAAGACCAGGCGCGAGGAAGTCTCTCGCGGAAGCGCGGAGATGGTTTTGTAGAAGAGCAGAGTGGTCACGGGAGATGCATGAGCGCTACGGACCATTTGGAGCTGTGGTCTCAACGGGCGGCGATGAGCATGACCATGCCCGCGACGACAACGACCGCGGAGAGTGCGCGGCGACGGGCCATGCGCTCCTTCAGCAGCCACCACCCGCCAAGCGCGCCGAGGACGACGGAGGACTCGCGCAGAATGGCAACATAGCCAACAGGGGCGAGGCGGACCGCGATGAGGACGAGGGAGTATGCGCCCGTGGAGGCTGCGCCAGCGAGCAAGCTTCGCCGCCAGGAGAGGCGCGCCATGGATGCCAACCGCCTTCCACGACCGGTGACGAGGGCCACCATGGCCAGCAGGGCGCCCACGGTGACTGACTGCGAAATGGCATACCCGGCGCCGCTGGAATGTCGCGCGCCAACGCTATCGACGAGCGTATACGAACCGATCAGGACGCCTGTCAGCAGGGCCCAGGCGTACGAAGCCCGTGATGCCCCTCCGCCAATGAATGACAACAGCCCGCCCGCCGCCACAGCCAATCCGACAACCGCGAACCGTGGCAGCGTGTCTCCAAGCAGGGCCGCGCCGCCGATCGCCGCGAGGAGAGCGCCGGATCCGCGGGCAAGAGGGTAGGCGAGCGAGAAGTCGCCGGCGCCATACGCGCGGACAAGGAGCACAACGTACACCAGGTGTAGGCCGGTGGAGACGGCGAGCCACGCCGCAGCCTCACCCGTTGGCACTTCGACGAAGAAGAGGATGGGGAAGAAGAGGATGCCGCCAGCCGCGAATTGGAGGGCGGCGGCAAGGAAGCGGTCGCCGGTGCTCCGCTTGAGGGCGAGGTTCCAGCTGGCATGGAGGCCGGCGGCCGCGAGGGCGAGAAGCGTGGCCGCGAGCATTCGGTCATTCTAGGCGCGGGATCGGTGTTGGTGCGCGTGCCGAGTGCCGACCTCAGCTATCATTCTCAGATGTCGCTTCGTGAACTTTGGACGCTCGACCCTGCCGTTACGTTTCTCAACCACGGTTCCTATGGGGCGTGCCCGCGGGCCGTGCTGGAAGCGCAGGCGGACTTCCGAGCCCGCATGGAACGTCAGCCGGTGCAGTTCCTTTCACGGGACCTCCCGGCCCTCCTGAAGGAGGCGCGGGAGGTAGTGGGTGCGTTTGTCGGCGCGGAGGCGAAGGACATCGGGTTCGTGCCAAATGCGACGACCGGCGTGAACACCGTGCTGCGTTCGCTTCGCTTCGAACCGGGCGATGAACTGCTAACGACGGACCACAGCTACAACGCCTGCCGGAACGCGCTCGAAATTGTGGCGGAGACTCATGGTGCGAAGGTCGTGACGGCCCGCGTACCGTTCCCGATCGGCAGCGAGGACGAGGTTGTCTCGGCAGTCCTCGATCGCGT
>DAOTTM010000285.1:0-5531 GCA_034437915.1 Dehalococcoidia bacterium
GCTCCATTCGCGGAATCGTAGATGGCGGTGAGGACGAAATCCCCCGGGTGGTTGTGGTCGCCGGTATCGATGATCGCGCGGCGGCCGGCGGAGATCTGGGCCGAGTCCAGCCCCCGCGCGACGGCGATGCCCGTGACCGCCTGCGCTGCCGAGCCATCGAGCCGCACCGTGGCCAGCCCATTCGCCGCGCTGAACGAAACCACGGTCGCGCGATATAAAGCCATGCGAAACTCCTTTCCTTATACAGAACGCAGATCCGAGATCCGAGTTCCGAGATCCGAGTAGGATCCGCTCAGGACGAACGGATTGTTCACGGTCCTGAACTCCCCTCGCCCGCGAAGTCGGGAGAGGGGTTGGGGGTGAGGGCCTCCTCCTGGACGCGCGCCCATTCGGCCTCGGGGTCGCCGTGGCCGAGGTGGGCGGCGGCGGTGCGGCGCGATTGGATGCCGACCTCGACGAGCGCGCGTTCGTCGGCGACCTGGCGGGTGCGGTCGAGGGGAAGGATGGGGCCCCAGTTCGTGACGGCGCGCAGGCCCGTGATATCCAGACCGGCGAAGCGTTCGAGCAACCGCAAAATGAGGTTCGCCCGGCGTTCGTAAACGGAGGTGCGGATGAGCCGCTTGCGTTCGACCTTCTTCGCAATCGGGTCCAGCTCGGTGTTGAGGGCGATGCCGCTGAGGCCCTGGGGATTGTGGCCGAAAGCGGTGCGCGGCGATTCACCGAGGTCGTGGAGGGTGCGGTAGATGAGGTCGATGTAGTCCTTGTGCATGGCCACACCGCCGCCGTGGAGGAGGTCCAGGAGGTAGGCTTTGGAACGTTCGGGCATCTCCCAGATGGCGCCTGGTTCGACGGCGATATCCTGCCCGCCCGTGACGCCTTCGAGGACGGCGATGGGGTTGCCCGAAAGCTCAAGGATCTGGCTGAGCTGGCTATAGGCGCGGTTCAGCTCGCGGCTGGATTCCACGAGCGGCGGGACATCACTCATGCCCCACGGCTGCTTGGCCGCGCGCACGTTCGGGAAAATGACGAAGGGGATGAAGCCGTAGGGGTTGGCGTTCATGCCCAACAGCTCTTCCCCCAGCCAGGTGGTGTAGGTCTGGTCGGTCCAGTATTCGGTCACCATTGGCGGACGCGGCCCCGCCACCGGCTCGGGCGAAGCGGGTGTGTATTGCGAAGCGACGGCGACGATACGCGATGGGTCATCAGGCGCGCGCCAGGCGAAAATGCCCTGGACGTCTGGCGCACTGACGCGCACCTGACCGGCCTCCGCATCCCACGTCACTTTGTAGGCGCCATCGCCCAGCACTGCGCAATCGAGTTCTGTTTCGAAGTCGAGCTGCGAAAGTGCGTTGTTCGCTTCGACCCCGCGGAGGGCGCGTTCCGCGGTGCGCGCACGGTCACGCCCGAGAGGCGTATCGCCATCGTCCGCTTCGAGTTCGATACTCAGCCCGGTGAGCAGGTAGCTCGTGACCTTGTCGACGAAAGCGCGGGCGTAGTTAAAGGTGAGGCGCCGTTCGCCGCGCCGCGCCCGCCCCGGCCACTGGTCGCCCTCGTAGAAGGCGAGGTTGTTCGTGTAACGGCGCAGGCGGTCCTCGTCCATGCGGCGCAAGCGCGCGGGAAGGGGCAGTTCGTCGGTGGACGTGCGTCGTCTGGGTGTCGTTGGCGGCATGGGCGGCTCCGGGGAGTGGGATGCCGCCACCGTGGGATGAGTGTGCGCAGAACGCGAAGGGGGTAGTGGCGCAGCGTGGGTGCGGTGGTCAGGGGGTGGCGCGGAAATCCTCGGGGGAGATCGACGCCTGGCGGCTGTTCGAAGATGAGCTCGTCGAAATGGCCGACGACCTGTTGGATGAGGACGAATCCTCCCTCGGTCCGCTACCAGGTGGCGAACGTTTCTTCGTTGTTCGCTTGAGCGCGTTCAAGTCTAGCTTTGACACTTCCTGTCCTTGAACATCGCGACGTAATCCGCGCGCTGGAGAACAAGCTCGGGGTCGCGCTTGAACGGAAGGGAGAATGGAAGGGATGGTTCATCGTGGATGGGCGGAAGATAACGAAGTTTTCGTTTCGCGATGCACACGGGCAGAAGACCTTGGGACAGTTCGCCACCAGGGAGCTGCGGAAAAGGTCGTTGATAAGCGATGAGGAATTCGTCGCGCTCATCGACTGTTCGCTTTCGCGCGAAGGATACGTTGAACGAGTCAGGACTTTGGGCTATCTGGGCTGAGCTGGCCAAGCTCTCGACCCTGCCTCCCGAAGTGCCGCGATAACGGGCGCCGGAAGCCGCACTGGGCACGGTCCCGCCGCCGGAAGTCCCGATCAACGTTCTGCCGCAGCCCGTTGGCCATCTTCGTATCTGTAGTTGCGGAGGCGAAAAGTTAGGTGTAGCCTTGCGCCCAGAACTCGCCCTCTTTTTGAGGGAGCCGGCGTATTTAGAGGAGAGCGATGCTTATCGTTCGGTTCAAGGTCACCTGCCAACCGGCGAAGGCCGATCAGCTCATGGTGGCGTTTCAACAGTGCATCGCGCCGAGTCGCGCGGTCGAGGGAGTGATCCATTTTGACATCGCCCGCGACCTCCTCGACCCCGACACGTTCGTTGCGACGGAAGTGTTCCAGGACCGCGCCGCGCTCGACCGGCAGGAGGCGCAGCCCATCATCCAAGAAACGATTGCCCTCCTCGGCGAGGTGCTCGCCGGACCGCCGGAGGCGACGATTTTCCACGTGTCGTCTTCTGAACCGTACGGGGAATAACTTCGCGGCAGCAACCGTTCCGGTTCGGGATGCCGGATCGGGCCAGCACGGAAATTGGCGTTCCCGGGTCTGCGGACCCTACGCCGTGACGGGTTGGGGGATCATGCCGACGAGCACGCGTTCGAGCGCCATCGTCTGGCCGCGCGATGCGGTTCACTACCTGGCGGGTTTCCGGGCCATACCGCTGATCATCGGCAGACCGTTCACGCGCTGGCGGACCATGCCTTCAATTTTGAGGCCCGACTGCGCTATCGTCGTGGCGGTTTCGCGGTTGGGTTCGCAACCACCGGCCACTTTGCTCCAGAGGGGCCGTATGCCGTCCGCAAGCCGCCTGCTCACTCGGCCCGTCGGGCGGACATGCTCCACGAAAACCAGCGCGCCGTTGGGCTTGAGAACCCTGGACACCTCGGACAGAGCGACCGTGGGGTCCTGGACGGTACACAACGTGAGCGTCACGAGGACGAAATCGAAGCTCTCATCTTCGAACGGGAGGTCCTCGGCCCGAGCCTGTTCAAGGACCGTTGTTCGACCCGACGCCGCTGCCCGCTTCCGAGCCCGTTCGAGCATGAACGCATCCGGCTCAATACCGACGTAGTCCAGGGTTTCAGCGAGGAACGGCCAATTCGCGCCGACCCCCATTCCCAGTTCAAGCACTCGTCCGTCCACCCGGCCACCAGCCTCGCGACGCAGCGCCAGTTCTTTCTTGCTCTCGTGCTTCGTGGCCCAGTCCCATACCGCCGCAAATCTGCGATGGGAGCGAAAATGCGCGTCGTCCGGGGTTGGTGTTGTCGGCACTGTATTGTTTCCTTGCGACTCATGATATCCAGACAAGCGTAACGAGCCCTATGCGCCATTTCATGGGGCGTTCGCCTCATTCTTCTGGATTCTCTCGTCGGGGAGCATGAGGGCCGCAACCAAACCGTTCGTCCTGAGCCTGTCGAAGGATGAACACGACGCCAGCCATTTTCGTGCCCGAACGGCCCTTCGACAGGCTGCTCTGAAACAACCGTTCATCCCTGGTCGTGGCCGAAGGCCATCCCCAACTCGGCTCTCGGAACTCGGCTCTCGGAACTCCGGGGCTTCCCCGATCCTTTTCCCCGGCTCTCCGCCTAACCACGCCCGGTGCTATCCTCGTTTGCGAGCCGTAACGCGCATTTCGCAGCAGGGCACGCCGCCCGCGCCGACGCATTGGCCAGCACGCCACCGACAGGAAACACACGCCCCCATGTCCAACCGCCAGGCCCGCCGAGAGCAATCCCGAACGACCCGCACCTCCCGTACGTCTCCCCGTGGCGCCCGCCCACCCGTGGGTCCGCCCCGGCGGGGGAGCGGTGGCGGTAGCGGTGGGAACCCGCTGTTCCAGCCCTTCACGCTCGTCGTCGCCGCCGTGATCATCGGCCTCGTCGCCGTGCTCGCCGGTGTCATCCTCTTTGGTGGCAGCGAAAGCGACAGCGACAAGGCGGTGAAGGAGCTCGAAGCAGCCGGCGCAAACATACCTTTTGAGCTGGCGAATGCGAACAAGTTGGGCAAGGATGACGCCCCCATCAAGCTCACCCAGTTCGAAGATTTCCAGTGCCCCTTCTGCCTGCGCTACACCGCCGCGGACGAACCCACGATCGTCGAAGAGTACGTGAAGACCGGCAAGGTCCAGCTCATCTACGAACACTTCCCCGGCCTCGGCTTCGAATCCGTGCGCGCGGCCGCAGCCTCCCAATGCGTGGCGGATCAGAACCTCTTCTGGAAATATCACAACCTCCTCTTCCTCACGCAGGCGAAGGCCGGACAGCTGGACAGCGAAAAGACCCAGGCCAACCGCTTCAGCGACGACCGGTTGCGGCAGTTCGCCGCCGAAGTCGGCGCTGACCCGGCGAAGTATAATGCCTGTGTCTCCGCGGATACGCACGCCCAACTGGTGCAGGACCAGCAACGCAAGGCGCGCTCCCTCGGTATCACGGGCACACCAGGCTTCCTTATCAACGGGCAACCGATCGGCAGCGGCGCTCCTGCATCCCTCGAATCCTGGCGGAAGTTGCTCGATGACGCCGTGGGCCAGGCGAGCAAGGCCGCAAACGCGACGCCATCGGCATCGCCCAGCGTCTCTGTTTCGCCCGCGGCATCGGCGAGCGCGGCGCCAACAAACTCGCCCGTCGCCGCGACCACGCCGCAGCCAACGGCCACACGCTAAGAGGCGGATTGATGGCGTCGAAACGAAACCCCAGGGCTCGGCCGGCAGCCACTTCCGATAGCGGCGGCGGCTGGGATGGACGGATCGTTCCGAAGCTTTGGGCGCCCGTGGCGCTGATCGCGGCAGCAGCCATCATCGCCCTCGGTATCATGCTCGTCATGGCTGGCGGCGACGACAACACGACGAATGCCGCCCAGTGTCCCCCGGGCAAGCCCGATTGCGTGCGCCAGCCGGTCCACTGGCACGCGGACGTAGCGCTCTACATTCGCGGCAAGAAGTTCGATTTCGGCCAGCCGCAGTTCCTTTCGACCGAGGACAAGAAGCTCAGCGAGAACGTCCACATCCACAAGGGCGCAAAGGATGACCGCACAAACGTCGTCCATGTGCACCGCGAACAGACGACGTGGGACGAGTTCTTCACATCATTGGGCTTCACGCTGACGGATTCGACACTGACGGACAAGGTCGATGCCTCCACGTGTCTACAGCTGCCCGCGAAGGGCGAGAAGCTCTGCAACACGGCGGCGGAGACGTTCAAGTTCTTCAAGAATGGCGTAAAGGTTGATGGCATCGCCCTGATGGATATCGGCGACCTCGACCG
>DAOTTM010000286.1:0-2250 GCA_034437915.1 Dehalococcoidia bacterium
CGGGCATCGAACGCGGCAAGCACTACTTCTTCCAGGCGCCAGCAGGCGCGAACATCCTCATGGACTAGACTTGGCCAACGAGCGTTGCCTCGCTCCCCCTCGCCCGTCCTTGCGGGAAGGATCGGGAGGCCAATATGGCGCGGAGCCAACGAGAGGGATGCAACCGCCGCTCGCTTTGCGCCTGTCGAACGGCCGGGTGCCCTCTGAACCCCGTTCGAGTTCGTGTTCATGCTTCGACTAGCTCAGCACGAACGGTTCATTCGCGGCCTGGAAGGGGTGTCTTTCTCACCAGAGGGGCCGGGGGGTGAGGGCTATCGCTCAGTCGCTGCTGAACGGTAACTCCACGCCTTCGACGCGTCGCCCCTGGGTGGCATGCGCGCGTGCGATCTTCTCGGGTTCCGGGTCGTGGACGGTGGTCGTCTTCGTCCCCCGCACCATGGCCATGCGCCCCGTACGGCTCAGTTCGCGGATGCCGTACGGCTCGCACATCTTTACGAGGCCGTTGATCTTGTCCTCATCGCCGGCCACCTGGAGGATGATCGAACTGGTCGCGATGTCCACGATGTCTGCCCGAAAGACGTTCGCGATATCGATGAGCTCGTGCCGATTGACGTTGTTGCAACGCACCTTGATAAGCGCAAGCTCGCGCGCGATCATGTCCTCGTGCGAGAGATCGCTCACTTTAATCACGTCGATCAACTTGTAGAGCTGCTTCTCGACCTGTTCGACTGGCGCGCTTTCGCCATCAACGACGATGGTCATGCGCGAGAGCCCCGGGGCTTCGGTCGGGCCCACCGTCAACGATTCGATGTTGAAGCCGCGCCGCCGGAAGAGGCTGGAGACGCGCATGAGCACGCCCGGCTTGTCTTCGACGATCGCGACGACGGTGTGCTGCATTGGCTTGTTCGGTCGGCTGCCGTTCTGTGTCGATGTGCTCATCGCAGTTCATCCGCGGGCGCTTCGATCGTCTCCGCCAGGGATGCTCCCGCGGGCACCATCGGCCAGACGTTCTCTTCCTGGTCGATCTGGAAGTCGATGAGGACCGGTCCGCGGTGCGCGCGCGCTTCGCGGATGGCGAGCGGAACCTCGGCTTTGGTTTCCACGCGCATCGCCTTAATGCCGTAGGCCTCGGCGATCTTGCAGAAGTCCGGCTGGGTCATCGCCACGGAAACAAAGTTCTTGTCGTAGAACAGCTGCTGCCACTGGCGCACCATGCCCAGGTAGCCATTGTTAAAGATGGCGATCTTCACGGGGAGCTGCTCATCGACGAGGACGGCGAGCTCTTGCATCGTCATTTGGAAGCCCCCATCTCCGCAGATCGACCAGACTTCCTGTCCGGGGAGCGCAACCTGCGCGCCGATCGCTCCGGGCAACTCGAAGCCCATCGTCCCCAGCCCACCCGAGCTGATGAGCTGGCGCGGGCGGTTGTACCAGTAGTGCTGGCCCGCCCACATCTGGTGCTGACCAACGCCAGTGACGATCGTCGCGTTGCCCTGTGTTTCTTCGTACAGCGTCCGGACGACGTATTGCGGCAGCATGCGGCGCGATTCGCGGATGTGGAGGCTGGGGTGGTCTTCCCGCTTCTGGTCGATCCAGCGAATCCACTCGAGCCGCGTCTGTTCGCGCACTTTTTCGGTGATCGCCTTGAGGACGTTCTTTGCGTCCCCCACGATCGGCACGAGCGTATTGAAGTTCTTGCCGATCTCCGCCGGGTCGATGTCGATATGGACGATCTTCGCCGTCGGGTTGAAGTCCTTGAAGCGTCCCATTGCGCGGTCGTCGAAGCGCATGCCCACGCCGATGACCACGTCTGCGGTGTCCGCCGCATGGTTGGCATAGAACATGCCGTGCATACCAAGCCAGCCATAGCTGAGTGTGTGCGATTCGGGGAAACCCCCGATTCCGAGGAACGTGGTGATCACCGGGATCCCGGCCTTCTCCGCCAACTCGAGGAGCTCCTGGTGCGCGCCGGACCAGATGATGCCGTGGCCCGCGATGATGATCGGCCGCTTCGCCTGGTCGATCAGTTCGGCCGCCCGGCGCACCATGCCGGGGTGGCCCTCGGTCGTTGGCTTGTATCCGCGAAGGTTGATGTGTTCGGGCCAGTCGAACTCTGCCGTCTCCTGGAACACGTCCTTGGGGATATCGACGAGCACCGGGCCGGGGCGCCCGGTGCGGCAGATGTGCGCTGCCTCGCGCATCGCCATGGGGATGTTTTCGGCCTGCATCACGAGGTAGTTATGCTTCGTG
>DAOTTM010000287.1:0-9553 GCA_034437915.1 Dehalococcoidia bacterium
ACTCGCCAGCCGACTCGACCCTCCACGCGCGCGCCGGACTTCTTCCGGCAACACCGCAAGCACGGCCTCCATATCCTCGTCGGTCGTGCTTTCGCCGAGCGAAAAGCGCACACTGCCGACTGCCCGGCGAATGGGTACACCCATCGCCATGAGCACGTGCGAAGGCTCCCACGTCGAACTGGAACACGCGCTCCCAGAGCTCGCCGCGATGCCGCGCTCATCCAGCCCGGCGACGAGGGCGTCACTCTCGATCCCGTCGAAGGCGATGTTCAGGTTGTTCGGCAGGCAATCGACCTGGCAGCCGTTCACTGTCGCCGCTGGGATGCGCGCGAGGATGCCATCGCGCAGGCGGTCTCGCATCGCTCGAACGCGAACGCGGCGGTCCGCCTGGCCCTGGAGGGAAAGCTCAAGCGCGACCCCCGTGCCGACGATCCCGGCCACGTTCTCCGTGCCCGCGCGTTTCTGCATCTCCTGGCCGCCGCCGTGGAGGAGCGGCTGGAACGGCGTCGCCCGCCGCAGGAAGAGCACGCCGCTTCCCTTCGGCCCGCCGAACTTGTGCGAGGAGAGGCTGAGCGCATCGACACCGAGCGCATGCACGTCCAGCGGCAGCCATCCCGGGGCTTGCACGGCGTCGGTGTGCAACATCACGCGATGTGAGCGACGCGCCGCATAGTCGCGGATCGCCTCGGCGATATCGGCGATCGGCTGCACCGCCCCCACCTCGTTGTTCGCAAGCATCACGCTGGCGAGCACCGTCTGCGGCCGCAGCGCCGCTGCGAACTCTTCGGCGCTGACGTGGCCGGAATCGCTACAGCCAAGGTACGTGATCTCGAAGCCCAGTTCTTCCAGGAACTGCACGGCGTGCAGCCCGGCGTGGTGTTCGATCGCGCTCGTGATGATGTGGTTGCCCGCGCCCGCGCGGCGCATCGCATAGGCGATGCCCACGAGGGCGCTGTTGATGCTCTCCGTGCCGCCGCTCGTGAACAGCACCTCGCTCGGGCGGGCGTTGAGACAGTTCGCGACCGTCGCCCGAGCGCCGTCCACCGCCGCCTGCGCCTCGCGCCCAAACGCGTACAGACCGCTCGGGTTGCCAAACCGCTCCCCCAGGAACGGCATCATCGCCTCAAGCGCCTTGGGGTGTAGCGGAGTCGTCGCCGCGTGGTCGAGGTACGTCATCCCCCAAGGGTAGCAGAAGCGGGCCGGGCGATTTCATCCCCGTGGTCGTTCTGCTACCGAAACCCGCCCGTCCGTAGCGCGCGCGTAAGCAAGCGCTGCGATGGCCAGTACAGCGGCACAGGAGATGGTATCTGCATTCCAACCGGCGTTCATCGCCCGGCATCCCGCCCTCACCCCCAACCCCTCTCCCGACCGTGCGGGAGAGGGGAGCAAGAATTCGTCGATTTTCATCACTCTCGTTGGCACCGCGCCATGTTGGCCTCCCGACTCCTTCCTCGCGGGCGAGGGGAGAAAAATCGACACTCAAATTTACAGAGAAATTACGGAAAGAGCGGACCCACTCGCCTTCACGTGAAGTAAACTGGAGACCGCGCCCAGGAAGGCCCGGCCATGGCTATTCAAAACCCGGGAGCGTTCGAACAGCTCCGCGCCCACCACCTGCCCAACCTCTCCGACGAGGGGAAGGAGGTCATGGGTCGGCGGCTCAGTGGCGAAACGGTCGCCTCCATCGCGTTGGACCTTGTTCGCTCCCAGGGCGTTGTGCGGCGCCACATCGAAAAGATCCAGGACGCGATCTTCATCCCGCTGGCCCTGTCGCGAGATCAGTGGGCGACGGCGTTCTGGGCGAGCGCCCACCTGGAATGCTGCCTCGGAGCGACGGCGTGACAAAAAGATCGATCATTTTTCCGATCGAAATTCCCGCCGCAACGCCCGTCGATGGGTTTACGGTTTCCTTGCTTCCGATATGGGAGCGAAGGAGGACCATCCCATGAGCGCAGTGAAATTGAGAATCTGGCGGCCCAAGGCACTGGCCATCTGCTGGGCTTTGATGGCTGTTGCGGCATTTGGGTTCATCGTCGTGGTGGCCGATGCACCCGGCTCCTCCGTCACCTACGTACCGATTGCGCGTGGCCCCAATCCACCAACCACGGATAAGGCCGAGGAAGAGATGGCAAAACAGGCCGTTCTCGCGTCCTCGCAAGCTGAGGACGTCTTGAAGGGCCGCAACTTCACGTTTGAAGGCCCCTGGCCGGCCATCCGGCATGGCGAGGAAATCGGAACGTCGCTACACATTCGGCTTGCCGCGCCGGCTGTCTTAAAGACCAATTGGTTGTTCTCTCGCTGCCTCATGACCCGCCAAGTGGAACAAACCATTACCTGGAATTCGGTACAACTCATTGGAGCCACCGTAGATACAAAAGGAACGTTGATCGAGTTTGGGCCGGTTCCTGATCCCACCGCAGCGGACGGACCCGGCGGACCGTCCGCGGTCGAATCAGAAGCCGCTAACGCGCCTACATCGATCCGCGACCTGGTCTCGGGCCGCGTCCTTTGGAGGTCGTCTCCAGGCCATGGCCTCGACTCGGCCAAGGACTTTACGCGATGCCCTCCGGGACTCTTGGACGACTGAGGTCGTCTCCGAGTCTAACCGCCCACGTCTTCAAGCAGGAGAATACAATGAAGGTCAGGAAATTGCCCCTCGTCGCGGTCGCTGTGTCGCTTTCCATCATGTTTGCTGGTATTTTGGCCAACTTCGGGCCCTCACAGGCGGTCACCGCCTGGGCCACCGACAACTACGCTTACGTAGTGCATAGCGGCGGAGATAAGTTCGTCAACTATGACAACAATGCCAATCCGGGCTACAGCACCAACGTAGATTGGCCGATCAGATTCCTCTTCCGGCAGAACGCGGAGGTGGACAAGGTCAAGAATCGTCTCGATGGTTGCGGGTCCGATCCGTCATATCCATCGGATCAGATATGCGGGAGCGGCGGGCCTCAATACCATCGAGCAGATGACGGGTCTGGGGAGTTCTACGATCAGGACAGCGGAAAGAAGCGAGGGTCATCGTGCAACTCTTCCAACTATGATCAACACATGAGATTCTACGCGAACGATGTGAATGATTACAATTACAACGACGATTGGGGATACTGGCTTGTTGCGTCTAACCATCGCGACTATGAGTTCACGGGCGGGTGGGGCGGATGCAGCTCAAAATACTACAGCCGAGAAACGGACGAGGACTTTTGGAATTCCAGGATCATTACATTCAATGGCTTGCAGTCTCCGTCCTGGTCCATCAACACAAACACTATGGCTCTCGTCAATGCGGAAACCGGACGGTGGGCTGACACGACTCACTACGTCGAAAGCAACGGATACGGATCTATCGTTTGGGTGCCGTAGACGCCCGACGGTCCATGATGCTGCCAAACCGAGTGCGCCTAGGCGCACTCGTGGTTCTGATGGCGTTGACCATCTTGACCCCATCGCCCCGTGGGTGGGCGGCTGCGGAGCCACAGAACAACCGCTCTTGGTCGTTCGCCGAACTTGGCATCGCGGCGCCGATTGACCTTACTGGAGGCACCCCAACCGCGAGGGTTGGGCCGTCTCTCCCTGAAGGTTTTCGGCAGGCGGAATCCGGTTGGGCATCGGCCTCGGTCCGGATTCAAGTGTCCGGCCTTCGGACTCTGACCGGGATCGCTTACGTCGAAGGCCATTGGAACGACCAAGCGTTTCTCGGCCTGAAGCTGAAAGTGGTAAAACTGGGCGAATCGTCTGTGGTGGAGTGGTCCTCGACCGATCTGCTCAACGGCCCCTTGCGAGGCTACGAGGCTGGCGACCGAGCGGAATTCACTATCTCTAACTTTCCAGTCCGACGGTCCGTCGTCGGCGGCGCCAACGAACTCGCCTTTTCTCTGGTGGGTCAGGTTTCTGGCGTATCGGTACGTGTTTCACCGGAGTCCAGGATTTATGTGACGCGCCAGGGGCCGTCGAGCGTGAAGGTCGTTAGAGGGTCCTGGCGGCGAGACGGCGGATTGATCAGGGTGTCGGTCGGAGCCGAGAACAGCCAATTGGCGCCTAAGTGGGTGGAACTTCACGCCAGGATTGTCCTCAGAGACGGTGGCTTCGTAGACCGTTGGATCCACATTGACTCGCCCAGTGCTACCGGCGGCAACCTGATCGGGACGTGGGCCTGGCCCAACGAGTCCATCCTCCGGGTTGAGGTCAGTGTACGATACCCGGGCGGAGGCGCGGGGCCGGTGGCCCTCGCCGAGCGGCAGAGCCGTTGGTCGTGGGGCAGGGCGAAGAGCGCGGTCCCATGGACGGCATTGATTGTGTTGGCATTTCCGGTCTTTTGGGTGTCGGCCTCGAATGTGTTAATCAGACGAACCATGCTGGCAGTCGTAGCGTCGGCCGTTTGTTTGGGCGCGGTTTGGTCATCGTCAACCGCGGTGGGCGAAGATAACCCGGATACACTTCCGCCTCTGGACTTCTTGCCGTTCGTTTCCGAGAAAGAAAGAGGTGAAGTTAACGTCGCCGTTGCCCAGTGGCTGACCGAGCAATTCCAGACCGCGGTCGACTTGCGCCGGGGTCAAGTTTGGCCGCTCCGGGAGAACGGAGATCGGAAGGGATACGTTGTCAACGTTGGTCTCCGGCTCGAATCCGCGCAGTGCGGCGGGCTCAATGCCCTTGAACCGATTGCCGCGCAAGTGTGGGTGCTTCGAAAGTGCGACTGAGCGGGCATCCATGCCCGTTGCTGCCGCACATGTGTGTCCCAACTCGAACCTAACCCGCCACCCACCTCGTCTTCCCGCCCTCCGCCTCGAAGCGCCCGAAGCCGGGGGCGGGGAGGTGGCTGGCGCCGACGAGGGAGCGGTTCGCGGCGAGGCGGGCTATTGTCTTCTTGCGCGTCTCGCGGGCGATGTTCCCATCCCAATCGAAGCTGCTGGACCAGCCCGGTTCCTCGGCGTCGATCGGCGAGATGACGACATCGCCGAGGATGAAGCCGTGCTCGCCCCCGGAGACGATCGCCACGCTCGTGTGACCGGGCGTGTGGCCGGGTGTCGCAACGGTCGTCAGCGCCGCCGAGAGCACGTGGTCGCCCTCGACCAATTCCATCCGCTTCATCGCCTCCAGCGGGAGCACATCACGCGTGAACGACGAGGGCGGCGGCGTCTGCTGGCCGTAGTGTTCCCAGTCGCCCTTCGGCACGAGGTACGTTGCCTTCGCGAACAGTGGCTGTCCCGTCGCGCGGTCCAGGTTCCAGCCTGTGTGGTCGCCGTGCAGGTGCGTGAAGATGACGGAGTCGATCGAGTCGCGCGTAATCCCCGCCACCGCGAGTTCATCGAGCAGCTTGCCATCGAACTCCGGACCCCAGCCGGTATCCACGAGCACACGTGTCCCGCCGTCGATGAGCACGAAGCAGCCGAAGTTCAGCGCCACCTTGCCTTCGCTATCCATGTACCCCGAGAAGCGGGAGACTGCCTCGCCCGCCTCCGGGTAGACTGCGGTCGCCGGATAGGCCTGAATCGTGTCCACCAGCGCAATGACATCGACCGACCCTATTTTTCTACGTTCCATGGTGAGTGAACCTCCATACTTTTGTTGGCCGTGACGTTGGTCGCGACCGGGGTGAACCGCGGTTTCAGAACAACCTGTCGAAGGGCCGGTACCGTTGAACGATGATGGACCGCGTGTTCATGCTTCGACAAGCTGCTCTGAAAGGACAGGCTCCCGCTCGCCCTGAGCCTGTCGAGGGTGAGCGCGCTGTTCGACCATTGTCGCGCTGCCCGTCCATGCTTCGACAAGCTCAGCACGAACGGTTCTTTCGGGTCCGGACGACATTTTCAGACCCTTACGCCCCCACGCCGCACTTCCCCGCGAGGCTGCTGATGGCGACGCCGCGCCGCGCAATCGAATCGATATCCGAGAAGCCGTTGGTGCAGTAGCCAACGGAGATGCCGCTCTCGGGGTCGCCCCACGCGATCTGTCCGCCCGCGCCGCCGTGCCCGAAGGCGCGCCCGCTTGTTGTCCGCCCAAAGCCACGGATCGCGCGGTCCTCTTCGTCACCCGCGACCACGACGCCCAGCGCGCGGTTCACGGGCTTGGAAAAGAGCATGTCCACGTGGAAGTCCTTCGTCCGGGGGGTCGTGCAGTACTCAATGGTCTCGGCCTTCATGATGCGCTTGCCGTTCGCCGCCACGCCGCCGTTGATGAGCGGCTGGTAGAACAGCGCCAGCTCCGCCGCGCGAGCAATCCCGCCGCCGCCGGGCACGCCGACGGCACGCTGTTCAGGCTTGTTGAAGTTGTAGAGTGCGAGTGGCGTCACTTCGCCCCATCCGCCGGGCGGCGGCACGGGGTCGGCCGTGTAGATGATGTCGGCGACGCGCTGGTTCTCTGCCTCGGGCAGCCCGACGTAGAGGTTCGATGATAGGCCCATCGGCTCGATGATCCGCTGGCTGAGGTACTGCCGCCATTCCATCCCCGTCCGCCGATCCATGATCTCCGCCAGCACCCAATGCAGGGAGGTGGCGTGGTACTCGAACTTCGTCCCCGGCTCCCAGTTCAACCGCCACTTCTTGAACGCTTCTAGCCGCCCCTCACGTGTGTACCAGGCGGGTGCGCCCAGCGGCGCCAGCGGGAAGCCGCCGATGTGCAGGAACGCCTGCTCGACCGTGATTCCCTCTTTCCCGTTCGTCGCGAACTCGGGGATGATGTCGCCCACGCGTTCATCCAGCCGCAGGAGACCGTCCTCGATGAGGGCCCAGGCCGCCGCCGAGACGATCCCCTTCGTGCTCGAGAAGATCGTATACATCGTGTCTTCCGTCGCAGGTCGCATTTCGCCGCCCTGGATGGCGTTGCCGTAGACGCGAAAGCCGGCCAGCTTTCCCTCGCGGGCGATAGCCACTGAAGCGCTCGGTAGCGATCCCTCGTCTACCTCTTTGCGGGTACGCGTGAACAGCGCCTCCAGCTTTTCGCTATCGATGCCGACGTCTTCGGGCTTCGTTGCGATGAATTCTTTGGACAGGGACATCTCCACACCTCGCGGCCATTTTGTGGCGCGAAGGATACGCGGATGCGGGTCGTTTGTCGCGGCCGGCTCAGGCGTAGGTCTTCACCTGCTGGAGGACGCGCCACATCTCGTTAACGAGGAGATTAACGTCGTACGGCTTCGGGATCATTCCCGCGCAGCCGAGTTTGGCCGCGATCGCGCCCGCTTCGGCTGAAGCGCTGACCATAATCGTGGGTGTTTGATAACCCAACTGGCGCACTTCGACGAGGAACTCTTCACCATTCATTGCTGGCATCGTCAGGTCCACGAGGAGCAGGTGAGCTGGTCGAAGGGCCAGCTGCGCGAGCCCCTCCAAGCCATTCCCGGCAGTGCGCACTGTAAAGCCTTCGTCCTGCAAGAGCATGGACATGAGCCTGCGCAGGGCGAACTCGTCCTCGACAATGAGCACGTCTGGATGGTGGTCGGCGACTGCAACGCTCGGCATTGAGGTGCAGCCTCCTCCGCTGCATGCTCCTATTTTCTGCCGTTGCTCGGTGGATTTCCGTAGGGGAACTCCCCATTTTCCCCGTGGAGAGTTAACCAGCCGTTAAGTCGCCCGTTCCCGTGGCGGCCACTGGTTCCGCGCGGAGGCTGTCCAGCCGCCATCGACGACAATCGCCTGGCCGGTCACGAACGACGAATCATCGCTCGCCAGCCACAGCGCCGCGTGGGCGATATCTTCTGGCAGACCCGCCCGCGGGATCGGCTGCGCCCGCGCCAGGCCGATGCGCATCTGCTCCGGGTCTATCGGCGCAGGCAGCGCCGGGTTGGCATAGAGGATCGGCGTCAAGATTCCGCCGGGGCAGATGCAGTTCGCGCGCACGCCCTGGGCGGCGTACTCCACGGCACAGACGCGTGTGAGCTGGAGCACGCCGCCCTTCGCCGACCCATAGGCGCCCTGGCCCGGCATGCCCATAAGCCCGGAGACGCTGGCCGTCGTCACGATCGAACCCCGACCGCTGGCCAGGAGGTATGGCAAGGCGTGCTTCATCCCCAGCCACACGGCCTTGAGGTCAACCGCGATGATGCGGTCGAACGTCTCCTCGGTGCATTCGAGGATTGACCCTTCGCCGCCACCGATGCCCGCGTTGTTGTACATCACGGCCAGGCGCCCGAAGCGGTCCGCAGCCGTCTTCACGAGGGCGCGAACGTCCTCCGAACTGCTCACATCGGTGCGTACGAAGACACACTCCGGGCCGATGGAGCTGGCGACTGCCCGGCCCTTGTCGTCTTGCACGTCGCCGATGACGACGCGCGCCCCCTCTGCGACAAATAGCTTCGCCGTCGCCTCTCCCATGCCCGAAGCCCCGCCCGTGATGACCGCGACTTTGCCTTCCAACCGTCCCATGATGCTCGTCCTCTTTTCTGAATCCACCGTTCTGTGAGTCCTGCTAGAACCGTTCGTCCTGAGCCTGTCGAAGGATGAACACGACGCGGACAGTGGTTCGTGGGCACCTACCCTTCGACAGGCTCAGGGTGAACGGACTTCTGATCCCTCGGCTTCCTCCCTTTTTGTTCAGTCCGAGCGTTCGCTCAAACCGGCTGTGTGTGACGCGTCATTGAAGCCGAGGAGCGTGAACCGTCCGCTGCGCGAGAACTGCAACGTCGAAAGTGACGTGTTGTCCACCGCGAACGACCAGCTCGCCTCCTCGGGCACGCCCAACAGTTCTGCGATAAGCGCCATGATGGCGTTTCCGTGTGAAGCCACAAGCACGGTCGCATCCGGGTGGCTGGTCACGATTTCGCGTACTGACGCCGCTGTCCGCGCGCGGACCTGCATGATCGTCTCGCCCCCCGGCGCGGCCACTTTGCCGCGAAAGAATTCGCGCAGGTGGTCCCGGTTCGCCTCGCGGATTGTGTCCGCGCTGAGCGCCTCCCACTCGCCGTAATGCATCTCTCGAAGCCGATTGTCGAGGCGGAGTTCAAGGTCTCGCCCGCTGATCGCACGCCGCGCGGTATCGGAAGCACGCGAAAGGTCACTGGCGTAGGCTGCGTCGATCTTTGTCGAAGCGAGCCGTTTCCCCAGTGCCTGGGCCTGGGCCACGCCGACCGGGGTGAGCGGCGTTTCGGCGTGTCCGCAGAAGAGTTGTTCGATGTTGCCGACGGTCTGGCCGTGGCGGACGAGGAGGATCTTCGTCGTCATCATTGAGGTCCAGCGGAGATGGTGGAGGTGCGGAATCGGTCGTACATGTGCCATCGATTGTACAGGCGTTTGCTGGTTACCTTCCGATCTTCGCGCCTGCCCGCCGCAGAACACCTACCGCGCGGTATACTCTGCCATGTGCCATCAACCACCAAAACCATCCAGTTCCGTGATGTGCATAAACGCTTCGGGAAGAACGAGGTCCTGAAGGGCATCACGGAGGACGTGACGACCGGGGAAACGGTCGTGATCATTGGCCCTTCGGGTTCCGGGAAGAGCACGCTCCTCCGTACAGTGAACCGTCTTGAAACGATTGAACAGGGCGAAGTCATCGTCAACGGTGTCTCGGTCCACGCGAAGGGAACAGATGTGAACGATCTGCGGTCGCAAGTCGG
>DAOTTM010000288.1:0-9651 GCA_034437915.1 Dehalococcoidia bacterium
AATAACGCGCCGACATCGAGGCGGAAGTCGGGGAGCACGGGCTCCGCTGTGATGACGTCGCCCGCGGTGTGGTGCGTTGTGGGGAGGCCGGGGCGGTGGGCGTCCAGCGTCCGTTCGGCGGGGTCGATCACCCAGGCGAGCGGTGTGTTGTTGCGCATGTAGAACGTGAGTTTCTCGGCGATGCGGGCGGCGCGGTCGTCTGGCGAAAGGATTTCGACCGCAATGTCGGGCACGATTTCGACGGGACCGCTTTCTAGCGTCCTCTGATCGGGGAGATGCTCGGTGAGGACGAACGAGACATCCGGGAGGTACGCCCGGCGCTCAGACCGTTGCGCGTGTTGGCCCTCAACAACCACCCATCCAGCGTCGGTGGACTCAATGTGGCGATCCAGGAGGCTGGCGATTCGAGCGGCGATTCGACCGTGGAAGTAGCTGGGCATGGGCTTTTGCACCACCTCCCCGCAGATGAATTCGGAGGCTGGTTCGGTTTCTGGCAACGCCAAGAAAGCGTCGAGGGTCATGGGCTTCGTGGCGGTGGTGACCATGCGTCTATGTTACCCGAATTCGGAACTCGACAGGCCAGCGCCGATCACGACAGGAGCGTTTGGGCGATGGCCGCGAACCTATGGCCGAATTCGCCATACTGGAGGGGTGGAGTGGGACACGGAGCTCTTTCGCACCATCCAGTCAGTCATCAACGGGGCGATGGAGGACGCCGTGGTGGTGCCCGGGATGACGATCGGCGGCACGGACAACCGCTTCCTGCGCGAACGCGGCATCCCCGCGTACGGCTTCATGCCCTGTCTGTTGAGCCGCGAAGAGCGCGTCGGCTTCCATGGCAACAACGAGTTCATGACGATCGACAACCTGAATATGGGCAATGAGTTGATGTACGAGATCGTCCGGCGGATGTGCGAATAAGTCCTTGAAACGCCAACCTCCACGTTGGCGGCGCGCCCCAGGGGTATCAGGAAAGGAGTCGCTTCAACGATGAGTCCAGCAAAGAAGACGTCGATCGATGTCCGAGGCACGGAGATCACCGTGCTTTCCGAGAAGAGCGAAGATTTTATTTCGCTCACGGATATCGCCCGTTCGAAGAATCCCGAGGGGACCGACGACCTGATACGCAACTGGCTGCGGAACCGCAACACGGTCGAATTCATCGGCGTCTGGGAACTGATCCACAACCCCACGTTTAATCCCGTCGAATTCGACGGGATTAAAAGCCAGGCCGGTTTGAACAGCTTCAGCCTGACGCCAAAGCAGTGGATCGAGAAGACCGGGGCGATTGGGATCATTTCCAAGGCCGGGCGTTACGGTGGGACCTTCGCCCACCGGGACATCGCGTTTGAATTCGCCGCCTGGATCTCGGTCGAGTTCAAGATCTACCTTATCAAGGAGTTCCAGCGGCTCAAGGACGACGAGGGCCGTCGTCTCTCCCTCGCGTGGAACCTCAACCGCACCCTCTCCAAGCTCAACTACCGCCTTCACACCGACGCCGTGAAGGCGCATCTCATCCCGCCCGAGGTCACGCCCGCCCAGGCCGCCTTCACCTACGCGACGGAGGCGGACGTCCTCAACGTCGCCCTCTTCGGCCAGACCGCAAAACAGTGGCGCACAGCCAACCCCAAGCTCGACGGCAATATGCGCGACCACGCCGGCATAGAGCAGTTACTCGTACTGGCCAACCTTGAAAGCCTGAACGCCGAGTTCATTCATATGGCGCTGCCGCAGCCAGAGCGCCTGCGAAAGCTGAACGCAATCGCCATCCGTCAGATGCAGGTCCTTACAACCAGTGCGTCCCGTTTGCTCGCCGCCCCTGATAGGTAGCAGTGCGGGACACGTGTAAGCTACTCGGCACAAGACCACACACAGGAGACCACCAACATGAGAATCGGACTCATGCTTTCCATGCCCGGCGATACGTCGGGAACACGGGAACTCGTGGCGCGGGCGCAGCGCGCGGAGGCGGACGGTTTCGCCTCGACGTGGCTGCCACAGGTCTCGAGCATCGACGCGCTCATGGTTCTTGCGCTGGCGGGCCGCGAGACGGAGCGCATCGAGCTGGGCACGGCCGTCGTTCCCACGTACCCGCGCCACCCCACGGTGCTCGCCATGCAGGCGCTCACCGTCCAGGATGCGAGCGGCGGACGCCTCGCCCTCGGCATCGGGCTTAGCCACGAGTTTTCGATCGAGAACTCGCTCGGCCTCGACTACTCGCAACCCATCCCGCACACGCGCGAATACCTCACCATCCTCAACGGACTGCTCGCAGGTGAACGGGTCTCCTTCCAGGGCGACCTCTACCGAGTCAACGCCCAGGTGGCGGTGGCCGGCGCTAAGAAGCCGCCGGTGCTCGTCGCCGCCCTGGGCCCGGCGATGCTCAAGCTTTGCGGACGACTCGCCGATGGAACGATCACCTGGATGGGGGGCATCGCTTTCCTCCGCGACATCGCCGTGCCCACGATGAGCGTGGCGGCCGCGAAGGCTGGGAAACCGGCCCCGCGCTTCGTCGCGATGGTGCCCGTGCTGCTCACGGACGATGCCTCCGCGGGCCGCGAACTCGTGAACACGGCCTTCCAGATGTACGGCCAGATCCCGTCCTATCGCGCGACCCTCGATCGCGGCGGCGCGGCCAACCCGGCGGACGTGGCGATCGTCGGGTCGGCGGCGGACGTGGAAGCGGGGCTGCGGGACTTCGCCGCTGCTGGCGTGACCGACTTCGTCGCCGTCATCCCCACGACCGCCGGCGCCGCACGCGACGCGACCCAAGAGCTGCTCTCAGGGCTCACGTCGATGTGAGCCCTTGGGCCGAGGGGACTCGATGCCGTCCGATTCACGAACGTGGCCGCTGGATGGCCGTCACGAGTTCTGCTTTCGACATCGAACCACGGCCCTGGATAGCCATCTCTTTCGCGACGTTATACACCTCGTCGCGCGACCGTTCCTGTAGCGGCGTGTTCGGGTTTCCGGTGCCCATTGTGCGCTTGTTCGGCGTCCGCCCCTCCTCCCGACGCTGCTTATTCACGGTACGCCCGGCGATCTCTTTCGCCTCGTCCTCTTTGACCCCTCGCTCCAGTTCGCTCTCCAGTACGTGTTTGTACTGGCGTTCGTCTTTCGCGTTCCATGGCTTCGGCATCACGATCCTCCTTCCATCGCACAGCGCTTGGCTGTTGCAAAGCCAAAGGCCCCCGCGCGGGGGCCTTTGAGCGGGCGCCCGCATCATGCGGGACGGTCACATTCGACGGCTAGACGTGGCGGTGGGAGTCGCGGTCGCGCACGACCGTGTCACGTTCGATCACGTCAGGACCGACTTCGCGGCTCCCAAACGGCGCGAAGCTCGACCAGAAGAGGAGCGACATCAAAAGGCCGATAGCGCCCACGACCATGAGAATGACCCCCACTGCGGTGACGTCAACTCCGGCCACGGAGTAGTTTATCGCCCATGCGAGGATCGCTCCGGCTGCGATCAGAATCAGGCTTGTTCCGGTTCCCATCATTCCCATTTCAGTTTCCTTAGCGAGGTCGAGTTTTGGTATGCCTCGTATCTCCCATAGGATGCGCCTGCAACGCTTTCATCCGAATCAAGAAACCGCGCGGCGACGTTGCGAACACGTTGCAAGCGGTGAATCACGAGATACCGGCGCTCACGGACAAAATCCCAACCGCGCCAGAAAGCGTGGTCTGGTCCGGTCGGCGGGCCTGCGCCAGACACGGCGTTGCCTGTTGCGTGGCGGGCGTTGGGCCGCCAACTTCTGCATTCCGTTGGGGCTTCGTTACACGCGGCTCGGATTTCGACGGGGGCCTGTCACATCAGCACGGCGGATTTGAGGCCTTCGCGGCCGAGGCGGGCGCTGTAGGCTTCGGCGGAGTTGGCGAGTGTGTAGCGGTTCGTGACCACCCGCTCGAGACCCTGGAGGTTTGGGATCATCGCCGCCGACTTCCAATAGAGCGGGAAGGGCGCGTTCTGCGTGCCGAAGATGCGTACCTCGTCGTAGTGCACACGGTTGAGGTCGAGGGTGTGGTTGGCGCCGGGGGGGAAACCGGCGAAGAAGTTGACCCAGCCCAGGCGTCGGACGAGATCCAGCGCGAGCGGCACGGCCGCAGCCGCTCCAACGGCCAACGAGACGCCGTGGAAGCCGTCTCCGCGCGTGAGGTCCTTGCCCACGGCGAGCGCTTCTTCCGGTGTGACCGCCGCCGCGCAGCCAATCGCCGCCGCAACCCTTCGGCGCCCTTCGTCCGGCTCGACGACCATGATCGGCCCGGCGCCCATCGCGCGCGCGCCGATGAGATGGAGCAGGCCCATGGGCCCGCCACCGACGATGGCCAGCGGACGCCCCGCTTCGACGCCCAGGGAAACGAGCGAATTGAGCACGCAGGCGAACGGCTCCAGCAGCGCGCGGTATTCGGGCGGCGTGGCCGGGTCCATGGGGATGAGATGGCCCATGGCAACCAGGGGCGCGGGCACGACCACGTATTCGGCGATGCCGCCATCGAGGTCGTAGCCAAGCGTGCGGCGCGAAGGGCAGCGGTTGCGAAAGCCTTCGCGGCAGAACGAACAGGTCCCGCAGCACCAGATCGGGCAAAGCGAAACCGTCTCGCCGAGCGTCGCTTGGGCGCCCGCACCGATCGCCGCCACTTCGCCGCTCACTTCGTGCCCGGGGATGACGCCCGCCGCCGCCTTCTTTTCGCCGAGGTAGACGCGCACGTCGCTGTTGCAGAGCCCGGTGGCGTGCAGCTTGAGCACGACCTCACCAGGCCCCGGCGAAGGGTCCGCCATCTCGACGACGGCGACTTTTCCCGGTTCGAAGAAACGTAACGCTTTGATGGCCACACCCCTGCCCGCCCGGCTGTTAGCTGGACGGTACGCGCGGCCGGGGACTCCATCAAGCGGGTCGATCAGAACAGCGTGGCGCCCGGGCCACGCGGGCCGGGCGTCACGGTGAGTCGCAACTCGACTAGCGCTTGCGGGAGAGGCCGAGGGCAGCGCCGCCGACCGCGAGGCCAGCTGCGAGGACGAGGGCCATCCACGCGAAGCCGTGGCCGTCGCTGGGCGCGAACCCGTTTCCTGTCGCCGGCGGGCGCGGGGCGACCGGCGCGACCGGGACAGCCGTGGGCGTGACGAGCGCGGGGTTGGCGGCGGCGATGACGGCGCAGGCGACACGCGCGCCGGAGTTGCCCGTGGCGTCGGTGACCTGGTCGTCGGCAGCGGCGTGAATCACGAGCGCCGCGCCGTCGGCATCAAAGATGTTCTTGGCGCCGCCGGTCAGGGAGATGCCGCTTGTGTTCGCGGTGTAGGTGGTGGTGCCATTCGCGGCGACGGTAAGGCCAGGCATGTCACCGGCATGGGGGCCATCAGGGCTAAGGAGACCATGCTTCTTGCCACCCGGGTTGAAATGCCCACCCGCGGTTGTGAAGGCTGCGGGTTCGCACTTGCCGATGGCGTGGATGTGGATGCCATGCTCGCCGGTCTTGAGGTTGGAGGCGTTGACACGCACCTGCACGACACCCTTGTCGTCCTGGGAGAGCTGCACGGCGCCGATTTGGATGCCGTCGGCGTCGATGAGCGTGCCGGTGATCGTGCTGATCGCGGTGCCGCCGTATTTCGGCTGTTCGGGCAGGGGATCCGCCGCCGAAGCGGTTGTCGCGACGATGATGCCGCTCGTTGCGACGACGGCGGCAAGGATGAAGAGGAATGCCCTATGACGTTTCACGCGTGCTCCTTGATGGCCGACCGTCCGCCGACCGCGAACGCTACGTTAAGGCCAAGTAACGATACGGGCATCCCAAACGACGGCGGTTAGGGACATCGTCATCGTCATCGCACGTCCATGGGCGCTCCCGTATCTTGGTTCGATGACAAACACCGTGATCGCGGCGGACATCGGCGGCACAAATCTGCGGGCCGCGCTTGTCGCGGTGGACGGCACGCTTTCACAGCGCCGACAGGTTCCGACGCCCAAATCCGCGACCCCGGACGGCATCGTCCAGGAGATTGTTGGACTTCTTCGCGCCGTGGTTGAAGCCGCCGACGAGACAGCCCTCGGTGTGTGCCTGGCGGTGCCCGGTTTGATCAACGGCGACGCGGGCACCGTGGTGATCGCGCCGAACGTGCCCGGCTTTCGCAACCTGAACCTCACAACACCTGTTAGCGGGGCGCTCGGCATTCCCTGCTTCATCGAAAACGACGCGAGCGCGGCCGCCCTGGGAGAGTTTCGCTTCGGCGCCGGACGGGGGGCGCGAAACCTGGTGCACGCCACGCTGGGCACGGGCATCGGCGGCGGGATCGTCATCGAAGGTCGGCTGTATCGCGGTTCGAAAGGGTTGGCGGGCGAAATCGGGCACGTCGTCATCGACCCGACCGGTCCGGTCTGCAACTGCGGTTCGCGGGGATGCCTGGAGGCGATGGTGAGCGGCGTGGCGTTCGCGGCCCGCGCAAAGCGGCTCATCAGCCTCGAGCGGTCACCCATCCTCAAGGAGATGATGGGGGATCGCGACCCCTCGTCGACAGACCTTTTCGCGGCTGCGCAAGCCGGGTGTCAGCATGCGATGGCAGAGATTCAAAACGGCGGGCATTTGCTCGGTCTCGCTCTTGGCGGAGTTTCGAACGTCCTGAACCCGGACGCGATCACGCTCAGCGGCGGGCTGTTGGCGATGGGCGAGATGTTGCTCGAACCGATGCGCAAGGCGATGTTCTCCATCGCGTATGGGCCAGCTTCCGGGACGATCGTCCGCCTGAGCACGCTGGGCGACGACGCGGGGCTGCTCGGCGCGGCGGCGGTCTGCTTCGAGCGGCTGGGCGAGGAGAGCAGTTCTGAAGTTCTGAAGTTCTGGTGACACTCTCGCCGCCGAGGATCGGGCCCCCGGCGAAGAACCCGAACGGCGTTCTGTTGGACGGACGCCGCTGGCAGGGCTATCGTTCGCCCGACAGATCTAGCCGCGCGTCAGCGTATTCGCGTTGGATTGCCTCTGAAATCCCTCACCCAGGACGGTTTTGATGACCTCAGAATCCATTTCGGTTTGCGGCGGCTCTGTATCGCTGTTGCGCACGGGCACGGGCGAACCGTTGCTCGTGTTGCCCAGGGATAACGGCCAGGCCCCGGATACCACGTTCCTCGACCTGCTGGCGCAGCAGTTCACTGTCTATGCGCCTTCTTTGCCGGGCTTCCATGGCAGCAACGACAGCGACTGGAAGTGGCTGATGAACCTGCGCGACATTGCGGTCGTCGTGGGACAGATGGTTGGGGCGCTCGGGCTGAGCCGAACCAACATCCTGGGCCTCGGCTTTGGCGGCTGGGTGGCGGCGGAACTGGCGACGATGTCGCCCGCGATGGTCCAACGCCTGATGCTCGTCGCGCCGATGGGTATCCAGCCCAAGAACAGCTACATTTGCGACCAGTTCGTGATCAGCACCGAATCGTACGCGCGTACGGCGTTCGAAGACCAGGCCAAGTTCGACGCCATCTACGCCGCCGAACCCGCCTTCTCTCAACTCGATGCCTGGGAGACGGATCGCGAGATGACTTCGCGTCTCGCCTGGAAGCCGTACATGTACAACATCACGCTGCCTCGATTGCTCGGTGGCGTGACGGCGCCGGCGCTCATCGTCTGGGGCGATGCGGACCGGGTTGTCCCCGTGGAATGCGCCGCCCTGTACAAGGCTGCCCTGCCCAACGCCACATTGGAAACGATGCCCGGAGTGGGGCATGCCGTCGATCTCGAATTCCCCGCGGCCCTCGCCGCCACCATCAACGCGTTCTGCAAGAACAACCCCGCCTAGTCTCGAAGGAGTTTCGCCATGCATTTGATGTACTTTACCGAACAACCGATGTCCGCCTGGGACCCGGAGAGCACCGCCCTCGATGAGGTCTCGATTGGCAACGGGCGCAAGCAGCGAGTGACCGCGCTCATGCATTCGAACCGCTACTTCAGTTCGAAAGAGGCCAGCCGACTCTATAACGAACGGCTCGAAGAGTACGAAGTCGTCGATTCCCTGGGCTTCGACGGCATCATGCTCAACGAACACCACACAGCGCCGTTCTGCATGTCGCCGCGCGTGAACATGTTCGCCAGCATCCTCGCGCGCATCACGAAGAACGTGAAGATCGTGCTGCTCGGCAACCCCCTTCCCATCTGGGACAATCCCGTCCACCTCGCGGAAGAGCTGTCGATCATCGACATGATTTCAGGCGGTCGGCTCGTCTCCGGTTTCGTGCGCGGCGGCGGCGTGGAGAACATCCAGGCAAACGCGAACCCCGTTTACAACCGCGAGCGTTTCGAAGAGGCGCACGACCTCGTGATCAAGGCGTGGACGCAGCCCGGCCCGTTCCGCTGGGAGGGCAAGCATTACCAATACCGCGTCGTGAACCCCTGGGCGACGCCCCTTCAGCAGCCCCATCCGCGCATCTGGATCCCGGGCGTGGCCAGCAAGGAAACGGTCGTCTGGGCAGCCGAACACCGCTATCCCTATATCGGCCTGAACACGAACTTCGATGTCAGCCAAAAGATCAAGGACCTCTACACCACGACCGCACAGGCGTCGGGGTATGAGCCGGGCCCGGAGAACTTCGGCCAGCTCCTCCAGTGCCACGTGGCCGAGACCGAGGAGAAGGCGGAGCGCAATGCGCGCGAGTTCATGTGGATGGCGGGCGAATTCACTGGCCTCGCCCACCCGGTCTGGGGTTCGCCCACTGGCTACGGCTCTGCTTCGAACCGCCAGTCGCTGATCGAGATCGCCGCCGGGCGACGCGCGATGGTGAAGCCACCCGCCATCAACGTGCGGCGCATGGAGCGCACCTTCATCTGGGGCACGCCGGACCACGTCATCGACCAGCTCAAGACGGTGCTCGATAACAACCGCGTCGGCATCCTCGGCCTCTGGGGCAACGACGGCAAGATCGACCACAAGGATTCGCTGAGCTGCATCAACCTCATGGGCAAGGAAGTGTTGCCCGCCATTCGCGACTACGCCAAGGAGCTCGGCCTCAAGGACCCGTTCGAGGCGAACGCGCCGCTGGGCATCAACGACGCGGCGCCCGTGCTGGCGTAGGGCCCTCACCCCCAACCCCTCTCCCGACTTCGCGGGAGAGGGGAGCAACAGTTTCTCGAGTAACCGTTCGCCCTAGAGCCTGTCGAAGGATGAACGCGACGCCGGATATCGTTCGAGATGTGCCGCCCTTCGACAGGCTCAGGGTGAACGGTTACTGGTTGATGAGGAGACGACATGCGCTTGCAGGACAAAATCGCGATCATCATCGGCGGGGGACAGGCGCCGGGCGAGACGATGGGCAACGGGCGGGCGACGGCGATCCTGTTCGGGCGTGAAGGCGCGCGAGTGTTCGTCGTGGACCGCGATCTCGCCTCCGCCGAGGAGACCGTGCGCATGATCGCGGTGGAGGGCGGCGAGGCGGTCGCCATGGCCGCCGATGTCGTCGATGAGGCGCAGGTGAAGGCCGCCATCGACGCGTGTGTGGCGCGTTGGGGGCGGATCGATGTCCTCCACAACAACGTCGGCATCAGCGTGGCGGGGAACGATGCGACGATCGAGGAGATCACGACGGAAGCCTTCGACTTGATCACGGCGGTGAACCTGCGAGGCATGGTGTACAGCTGCAAGCACGCCATCCCGGTCATGCGGGCACAGGGTTCCGG
>DAOTTM010000289.1:0-2167 GCA_034437915.1 Dehalococcoidia bacterium
GCCGTCGGGGAGGGAGACGGCCAGCTCGTTGCCTTCGCGGTCAAGGATGCGGCCACGGGAGGGGTTTTCGTAGGCGCGCAAGACGCGTGGGTTGCGGTCGTCCTGGGCGAGATCCGTGCGGAAGACCTGCCAGTAGGCGAGGACGATGACGAAGGGCGCGACGATCAGCAGCGCCAGGGTGCCGGTGGCGGCGAGGCGGCGTTCGAACGGCGCGGGGTCGAGCATGAGTGGATTGTAGGGCACGTGGTTGAAAGCGCGGGTGGTAGTTCGGAGCCGGGCATCCCAGCGGGCGGGGCGCGGGGCCGGGGAGCGACTGGTGGGAAAGGATGTGGCGGCGGGGCGATTGGTTCTGGAGCCGGGCATCCCAGCGCTTGCTTACGCGCGCGCTACGGACAGCGGGCGGGGCGCGGGGCCGGGATGTGGCGAACGGGTCCGCGGAAGGCGGCGGCTCGCGAGGTGGGTGCGGAGGCTGGGCATCCCACCGCTTGCTTACGCGCGCGCTACGAACGGACAGTGCGCTACGGATTCCCGTGGGTGCGCACATCGACCGCAAGAATTTCGATATGTTGGGGTCAGCATATTGCAGGCGCGGCGCGTTGGCGTACCATGCGACGCACATGCCGGGGCGGCCACCGCCCGGGCGCGAAGGAGTGCGCATGACCACTGCTACAGCTTCCGGCGCGGTCGCCGAAAAGGGTTACAACGGCAAGATGCTGAACGTGAACCTCTCCAGCGGAGAGATCACCGTTGAGCGACCAGATGATTCGCTCTATCGCGAATACCTCGGCGGTTACGGTATCGGTTCGAAGATGCTATGGGAGCGCACGCCGAAGGGCGCCGACGCTCTCGGCCCGGACAACATGCTCGGCATGTTCCCCGGCCTCCTGACCGGCACGCCGCTCTTTGGGCAACGATGGCAGGTTGTCTGCAAGAGCCCGCTTACGGGCGCGTGGGGCGATGCCAACTGCGGCGGGGACTTCGGTGGCGTCCTCAAGCTCGCGGGCTGGGACGGCATCATGTTTTTCGGCAAGGCCGAAAAGCCCATGTACCTGCTCATCGAGAACGACAAGGTTGAACTGCGCGACGCCTCCGACCAGTGGGGCACCGGCGCGATCACGAACGAGACGATGCTTAAGGCGCGTCACGGCAAGCGCGCGAGCGTCGCGAACATCGGCCAGGCGGGCGAGGGTCTGTCGCTGATCAGCGGCATTTGCAACGACCACGGCCGCCTGGCAGCCCGTTCGGGCGTGGGCGCGGTCATGGGTTCGAAGAACCTCAAGGCCGTGGTCGCGGTTTCCGATCGCAAGATCATGAGCCAGACGCCCGAGACGTTGAAGCTCGTGCGCTCCAACCTCGACCAGTTCGTGAAGCCGCTCAAGGACTTCTTCCACACCTTTGGCACCACGGGCATCACGGCGGGAAGCGCGCTCAATGGCGATTCGCCGGTGAAGAACTGGGGCGGCGTCGGCGTCATCGACTTCCCCAACGCGAAGGATATCGACGGCGGTTCGACGATCAATCCGAAGATGGAACGTGCCTACGGCTGCTGGCACTGCCCGGTCGCCTGCGGCGCGGAGTCGGTCGAATCGACAAACGAAAAATACCCGTACCCGCACCACACGCACCGCCCGGAATACGAGGCGATGGGCGCGTTCGGCACGATGAACCTGATGGCCGACCCGGACGCGCTCATCTACGCGAACCACCTTTGCAACGAATATGGCTTCGACGTGATCAGCGCCGGTGTGGCGATCTCGATGGCGATCGAGTGCTACGAGAACGGCATCATCACGAAGGAAGACACCGAGGGCCTGGAGATGAACTGGGGGCGCGACGACACGATCATCGCGTTCCTCAACCAGATGGCGACGCGCACGGGCATCGCGGGCGATTTCGCCGACGGCGTCAAGGTCGCGGGCGAGAAGATCGGGCGCGGCGCGGAGAAGTTCGCGATGCATATCGGCGGCCAGGAGCTGCCGATGCACGACCCCAAGCTCCAGCCGGAGTATCACACGACCTACAAGATCGACCCGACACCGGGCCGTCACACGCAATACGAAGGCAACCGCCGCCTCGGCAAGATCCCCGCAGCCCCGAAAGACCGCAACGATTACACCAACCGGGGCGAGCATCACAAGGGCGCGAGCGAGTACATGCACATCGTCAA
>DAOTTM010000290.1:0-52863 GCA_034437915.1 Dehalococcoidia bacterium
TGCTACTTGCGCGCTTATCGCGGCAGCAGTGGCGGCCTGTTGGGCTGTGATCAACCTTGCTTGCCGTTTGTCGGTATTGTAGTTCCCGACCACGATGATCGCGTGGATCACCCCCGGTATCCAAAACATCAAAGTGAGCGGGATGTTGATGAGCGCCTGAAACGGCTTGCCGCAGAGTAGCACTGCGAGCGGCGGAAAGAGGATAGCCAGAAGGGTCATTAGGGATTCGCTCCGTTGTGCAGATTCGGACGAAGTCTATATCACTTTAGAGTCTGGCGCTTCTATCTTTTCGCGAGCCACCGCGGGCTGCGACGTGGCCCTTGCGTACCTCCGGCCAACGTTCCGTGACGCGACCTCGCTCGGCACGGAGAGTTACGCTTAAGGTGATGGTACGTGGCGGAATGACTGACGACTGGCTGCGCACGAGGCGGCGTGGCGAGCGTTCAGCACGAGAGTCGCTCTCGGAACTGGACAAACCGGTCCTCGATTGATGCCAAACCAGCGAAATTCGATGCAAATTGTTGACAGCTCGTCACGGCCCACCTCGTACAGCCAACGGTGGCCCAACGCTTCGGGAACAACGCCTCCGCGTCACCGACGAAAGGGCTGGGCGCGAACCTATTTCGGAGTGCGTCTGATACCTTGATGTGGCCTGACGAATTGTCGTCCCGCTCAGAATGAAAATGGGTCAAGGCGTTTCGAAGTTTCACGAGAGACTGAATATCCCCATACGGGCGGGAATCAATACTCATGGATGGTCGTTCTCGAAGCCGAAGAAAGAGTGCAAACTTCTCCAAGACCGGCCGTCGTTCGGCCGATCCCCAGATTTCTTCCATAGCCGCGGGGGACACGGACGAGAAGTACTTGGCCCTGTCGATAAAGAGTTCGTTTGCGTAAGCCTCCAGCGAGGCCACGCACAGGAACACGCACGCTGTTGCGTTGGACAAGATCTCGTCGTAGAACGGCCCGAATTCCAAACCTTCGTTCTCCCGCTCCAACCCAGCGACACGCCTCGCGAAAGACGCTGCACCTAGCAAGTGTGGAACGGAAAAGTTCATGCTCACCCGCACTGAGGCAGAAGCCCGCAAGGCGCTCAACACGAACTCATACTGTTGGTGACCATACGGGCGCATTATACCTCTTCAGTCGTTTCAGGGACGACGAACCGCCCGATGCAAGCGACACACGACAGCCTCTCCGTTTTCCCGCCCCGATTCGGCTCCCCGAGGACGGATGGAAGCGCAATCCTCTACACTCTCTGCCAATCTGACTTTCGAGGGTGATGCGATGCAGGTAAGGGCAGTTAATCCGCAGACTTGGCTGGGCGGGTTTAATGTGAACCAGGCGATCGAGGTGACCGGGGGGCAGCGGGTGCTGTATGTGTCCGGGCAGACTTCGAACGACGCGAGTGGGGCTTCGATGCACCCGGGCGACATCGTGGCGCAGTTCGGGGAGGCGTGGAAGAACCTGGTGGAGGTGTTGGCTGCGGCGGACATGAAGCCGGAGAACGTCGTGCGGCTGAACTTCTACACAACGGACGTGGACCTGTTCATGGAAAACGCGGGGAGCCTCGTGCCGGTGTGGGCGGGCGCGGGGTGCAAGCCGGTGGCGACGCTGCTGGGCGTCGTGCGGCTGTTCGAGGCGAGCGCGATGATCGAGATCGAGGCGACGGCGGTGGCATAGGGGGCGAGAGTCCTTCGTACTTCGTCCTTCGTCCTTCGTGTGCCAGCGCCGGGGAGCGTTCGTTGCCTGGCCGGAACCCTCCCTGACGGTCGGGCTACGGAGAGTCGGCTGTGGCCGAAAGTCTGTGTTGGGCCGGGCGAGAACCCTCCCTGACGGTCGGGCTACGGATTGAGGCTTGTGGGAAGCCCTGGATTGGTGGGACAGCGTGCTCGCCCTTCGACAGGCTCAGGGTGAGCGGGTCCGTAATTGGCCCAGCAGCAAAAAATCGTTAGCAGAGAGGGTAGAGGCTGCGTTTCGCTTCGTTCGTCCCTCCGTGGAGGCTTGGTTCTGGACTCTGCCGTACCCTGACGTTGAGGGTCACGGAGGGTGGATGTCTTTGCCTTTGCGAAAACCTCTTGCGGTGGAGTCAGAGGTGCCGCTGAGCGCGAGCGGGGCCAGTTCCAGGGTGAATCGAAGCCTTGTGAGCGGCGGCATTCGTCCGATGCGCTTTGCGATGATTGGCGGAGCGTGCGCCGTCCTCCAGCTGGGCCTGCTGACGCTGTTCGTGGAGGCTGCGGGCCTTGGGGCGTTCGCCAACGCTGCGGCCTTCCTGATCACCGCGCAGGTGAATTTCTTTCTCAACTACCGACTCACGTGGGCGGACCGCGGACGTGTGGCCTCGCGACCCCGCTGGGTTCAGTTTGTCAGTTTCAATGCGCTGGTCGCGGTTGCTGTCGTCGTTAACCAATCGGTGTACATCGCGGTGGAACGGTTCCTCCCGTACATCGTGGCGGGGGCGGTCGGTATTGGAGCGACAACGGCCGTGAAGTTCCTGGTCGCCGATCGCTGGATCTTCATTCGTGAGCCCCGTCGCGAGGACGACGACACGCACGAGACGTTGGCCAACGCGAAGTGAGTCGCCCTCCGGAAGTCACGGGGCCGGGACGATGGTTGTCCACACTCGCGGAGAGATTGCGCTCGACGTTGGCGGCACACCCTCTCGCGGCGATCGTCGTCGCGGGTCTGGTGGTGCGCATCGCCTTGATGCCCCTTTGGGCACACCTCCCGAACGGCACAACGGACGAGGGATTCTGGACGCACTGGATGGAGTTCATCCACCGCGACGGCGTACTCAACGTCTTTCGCACCACAGACACGGACTACGTCGGCTACCACTGGGTGCTGTGGGCCTTGTCGTTGGTCTACGAAGGGATGGGCGGGTCATACGAGTCGAAGGGGCTCCCGCTTCATCTGCTTGTCAAGGTCCCTTCGATCATCTTCGATGTCGTCCTTATGCTGACGGCCTATTGGGCGACAGCCACGCTCGTCCGGCACAGCGGCAAAACGGCCACACCGGCGCTCCGTCGGGCACCGTTGATAGCCGCGGCGGTGGTCGCGTTCCAACCCGCGGTCCTCTACGACGGCGCAGTGTGGGCGCAGACAGATTCCGCGATCACGGCGGCGATGCTCGGGTCCGTAGTGCTCGCGGCACAGCGCCGACCCTTTGCTTCGGGGGCCGTTTTGGCGCTGGGGCTGGCAGTCAAACCACACCCAATCATGATCGCACCCGTGCTAGCGATCATGCTCTGGAGGAGTGGCGGAGCGCGGGCACTCCTGCGGGCGAGTGCGGGCGCCCTGGTGGTGGCGGTGGTAGTGCTCGGCCCCTGGATCCTTCACGGGGAGGCCTATCGGATTGCCGAGGTCTATCAGACGCTCTTCACGAAGCACCGCGAGCGACTCTCGGAACTCGCCTGGAACGTGTGGTGGGTCTTCGACCAGCGGGGCAACCCACGTCCCGAGAATGAGATTTTCGACGGGATTGCCCTGAGTTTCCAACGGGCAGGATTCTTGCTCGGAGCGCTCGCGGCGGGACTGGCGACGGTGCACACCTGGCGGCGGCCGGGCCTGGCCGGTGGATCCGTGTCTGCGGCATACATTATGTTCGCGTTCTACGAACTCCCGGTCGGGGCGCACGAGCGATACCTGTATCCCTTCCTGGGGTTGCTTCTCCCGTTCGTCCTCGTGACGATCGCCTGGCGCTGGCGTTACCTGTACATCGCCCTCTCCGTGACGTTCTTCCTCAACCTGGTGGTCGTTGCGCCACCGATACACGCCCTGATGGACCGAAACGTTTACGGAGACTTCGGAGTGTTCATCTCCCTGGTGAACACTGGCCTGTTCATCGCGTGCACCGTCATGATCGCGTTGGAGCTGAGGCGGCCGGCTGGCCCCATCGTGGCGGCGAATCAAGCGCAGCGTGCTGGCTGCACCTAGCCCCCACCAGCGGTGGCGTCGAGGGCGTTCGACCGGCGTAAGGAATCCGGGTGCGATTAGAACATTTGTTTGCACTGGTGTAGTATCCACCTGAAGGCCCGTCGCGGTGCTATGATTGCGCCGCAAATTGCACACGGCCGGGTGAGAGAGATGGCTGAAGTGGACCGCGCGAGGGCGCTGGAATTGGCGATAGCCCAGTTGGACAAGCAATATGGCCGGGGGACCGTGATGCGCCTCGGCGAGAAGCAGGCCTCGATGCAGATCGAGGCTATCTCCACCGGATCCCTGTCCCTGGATATCGCGCTGGGCATCGGCGGAATCCCGCGGGGCCGCGTGACGGAGATCTTCGGGCCGGAATCGGCGGGCAAAAGCACGTTGGCACAACATATCATCGCGGAAGCGCAGAAGGCGGGCGGGACGGCCGCGTATATCGATGTCGAACACTCGATGGACCCGATGTATGCGCGGGACCTCGGCATCCGAATCGAGGATCTGCTCGTAAGCCAGCCGGATACGGGAGAGCAGGCGCTAGAGATCTGCGAAGCTCTGGTGCGGTCCAACGCAATCGACGCCATCGTGCTGGACTCAGTGGCGGCGCTCGTGCCGCGCGCGGAGATCGAGGGCGAAATGGGCGATTCACACATGGGTCTCCAGGCACGGCTGATGTCCCAAGCGATGCGCAAGCTCGTGCCCACGATTTCGCAGACGCGCACGGCAGTGATCTTCATCAACCAGCTGCGCGAGAAAGTTGGCGTGGTCTTCGGGAACCCCGAAGTGACACCGGGTGGGCGCGCGCTCAAGTTCTATTCCTCCGTGCGTATCGAAGTGCGCCGCATGGAGTCGGTGAAGAAGGGCACGGACATCATCGGCAACCGCGTGAAAGCGAAGGTGGTGAAGAACAAGGTTGCGCCGCCGTTCAAGCAGGGAGAGTTCGAGATCATGTTCGAGCCGCCGCGCGGCATCAGCCGGACTGGCGACATCATCGATCTGGGCGTGGAGCGCGGCATTCTGACGAAGAGCGGGGCTTTCTTCAGCTACGGCGAACAGCGCATCGGGCAGGGACGCGAAAACGCGAAGGCCTTCCTGGCGGACAACCAGGACCTCGCGCGGGAGATCGAGGTCGAAATCCGGCGCGACGCGGGACTCCCGGAGATGCGTCCGAAACCGGAAGGTGAAGCAGCGCTCGCCGCCGCGCGCTAGCAATCGATGGACGAGCCTCCCCAACCGGTCATCCAGAGCATTCGCATCGCGAGTCACGGTCGCCAGCGGCTGATCACGCTGGACGATGGGCGCGAATTCTTCTTCAGTGAAGAGGCCTTTGTGCGCGTGCGCCCGAACGAGGGCGACGCCGGGACGGTTGAGCTGTTCACGGCGCTGGAGAGCGCGGAACAGCACGTTGCCGCTCATGAAGCGGCGCTGCGACTGCTTTCGCACCGGCCGCGCAGCGAAAGCGAGATGCGCATGCGGCTCGCGATGCGAGGGATTGGGCCGGAGACGATAGAGGACGAGGTCGTTCGGCTGCGCGATGCCGGACTCTTGAACGATGCCGAATTTGCGCGTGCATGGGTGGCGAACCGCAAGCAGACAGCGCCGCGCGGGCGGCGGATGCTGCGGTACGAGCTGTTGGGTCGCGGCATTCAGCCGGAGGCGGTGGATGCGGTGACTGAGGGCATCGACGACCCGGCGACGGCGCTGGAACTCGCGCGACGCCGCGCGCGTTCGGCGCCCAAGGAAAACTACGAGGCGTTTCTTGCGAAGGTGGGCGGCTTCCTGCGGAGGCGCGGGTTCGACTACGCCGTAGCGTCGCATGCGACGCGGACGGTATGGGCAGAGGTAACGGCTGAGGCGGGTGGTAAGGGCGACGACGGGGACTGAGTCCGGCGTTCGATGCGAGCGCCCGGATTTGTTCGCTGTCGGGCCGAAACCCTTGTTTACGCGCGGGCTACGGATTGGCGTGAAGCCGGACTTGTTCGCTGTCGGGCCGAAACCCTTGCTTACGCGCGGGCTACGGATTGGCGTGAAGCCGGACTTGTTCGCTGTCGGGCCGAGACCCTTGCTTACGCGCGGGCTACGGATTGGCGCGCACTTCGAAGACGGGCGCAGTCGGCGCCGGCCATTGATTCTTTGACTGCCGGTTAAGGCACGCGTACGATCGATGAGTCGCAGCGCCCCGCTCGGGCGTTGCGCGAACTTGTCCTTTGTTACGCGTTCCTTTGAACTTGGAGATACATTCATGTCGGCGATACTCGTTGTTATCGTCGGCCTCGTAGGATTGCTGGTTGGCGTGGCGGCCGGGTACCTGGTTCGCCGCCGTTCCGTTGGGGCGTCTTCGCTTGTAGCCGAAGAGCAGTCTCGCCGCATCCTTTCCGAGGCCGACACCAAGCAGAAAGAAATAGTCCTCGAAGCCAAGGAAGAGGCGCTGAAGGTCCGCAACACGCTTGAGGGCGAGTTGCGCGAACGGCGCACGGAAGTGGCGCGCATCGAGCAGCGGCTCACGCAGAAGGAAGAGAACCTCGACCGCAAGACGGAAGGGCTCGACAAGCGCGAGCAATCGACACGCGACCGGGCGGCAAAGGTGGACCAAATCCGTGACGAGGCAGAGGCGCTGCGCCAGAAGCAGATTACGGAGATCGAACGGATCGGCGCCCTCACCGCAGCGGAAGCGCGCGAGCAGTTGATGTTCGCGGTAGAGGGCGAGATCCGCGAAGAGGCCAGTCGGCGCGTGCGCGAGATGGAGAAAGAGGTCGAGGCGACCGCGGGCATGCGAGCGCGCAAGATCCTTGCCACGGCGATTCAGCGCTACACGTCGGAGGTGACGGCGGAAAGCACGATCTCGGTCGTAGCTATTCCCAGCGACGACATGAAAGGCCGGATCATCGGGCGCGAGGGCCGCAATATTCGCGCTATCGAAGCAGTCACCGGCGTCGATCTGATCATCGACGACACGCCGGACGCCGTGACGGTGAGCGCCTTCGACCCGGTGCGACGGGAAATCGCGCGAGCGACACTGACGGCACTCGTGCAGGACGGCCGCATCCACCCGACACGCATCGAAGAGGCTTTCAACAAGGCGCGACGAGATGTCGAAACGACGATGGCGGAAGCCGCGGAAGCTGCGGCTGTCGAAGCGGGAGTGCTCAACCTGCACCCTGAGGTGCTGAAGGTCTTTGGGCGGTTGCGATTCCGGACCAGCTACGGCCAAAACGTCATGCGGCACTGCGTTGAGACCGCCCACATCGCGGCCATGATGGCGCGGGAGATCGGAGCGGACGTTGAGGTCGCGCGTGCAGGCGGATTTCTCCATGACCTGGGGAAAGCGGTTGACCACGAGGTCGAGGGCACACACGCGATCATCGGCGCGGAGATTGCGCGCAGGTTCCGGGTGAAGGATGCGATCGCGCACTGCATCGAGGCGCACCACGAAGAGGTCGCGCCGAACAGCGTCGAAGCGGTGCTCGTGATGATGGCGGACGCTGTCAGCGGCGGGCGGCCGGGAGCGCGCCGGGAATCGCTGGAGAACTACATCAAGCGGCTGGAAACGTTGGAGAGCATCGCCAAAGGGTTCAAGGGCGTGGAGTCGGCGTTCGCCATCCAGGCGGGACGCGAACTGCGGATCATCGTCAAGCCGGAGCACGTGGACGACCTCCAGGCGATGCGCATCGCACGTGACGTAAGCCAGCAGATCGAGGAGACGATGGAGTACCCCGGACAGATCAAGGTGACCGTCATTCGTGAGACGCGCGCCACCGAGATCGCCAGGTAACGCATGCGATTGCTCTTCCTTGGCGACATTGTTGGCAGTTGCGGGCGCAAGGCGGTCACGCAGATCGTGCCGGAGTTACGGCGCGAGTTCTCCCTGGACTACGTGGTGGTGAACGCGGAGAACATCGCAGGCGGACGGGGGACGACGCCGCAGACCGCCGACGACCTATTGAACCACGGCGTGGACCTGATTTCTGGCGGAAACCACACCTTCCAACACCGGGAGCTCTATCCGTATCTCGATAGCTGCAGCCGGATAGCGCGACCGCTGAACTACCCGCCGGGGGCGCCGGGGCGTGGTGTCATCCACTTCAAGGACCTGACTTTGGTGAACCTCATTGGACGAACGTTCATGGGCGGCGACTTCGACGACCCGTTCCGCGCCGTGGATGCCGCACTCGAAGGCATCGATAGCCGCCGCTTCGTGCTCGTGGATCTGCATTGCGAAGCGACGAGCGAGAAACAAGCGATGGGGTGGCACCTCGACGGGCGCGTGACGGCGGTCGTGGGGACGCACACGCACGTTCCGACCGCGGACCAGCGCCTGCTGAGCAAGGGCACGGCCTACTGCACGGACGCGGGCATGTGTGGGGCCCGCGACTCGGTGATCGGCGACGATATCGATGCCGTGTTGAGCCGCTTTCGCACACAGATGCCGACACGGCTGCCCCCGGCCGACGGGGTCGCACAAATTAACGGCCTGTTGATCGAAGCCGACGACAAGACGCACCGGGCGACGAGGATTGAGCGTTGCGACCGGATCGTCGAATGAAGGCGAAGGGCGACTTCCACCTCCACAGCACTGCCTCGGACGGGGTGCAGCGACCGATCTGGGTGATGGAGACGGCGCACGCTCGTGGCGTACGGACGTTGGCGCTCACGGACCACGACACGACCGCGGGCCTCGCGGAAGCGACAACGACGGCGAGGCGACTGGGCCTCCGGCTCGTTCCGGGGATGGAGCTGAGCACGGACCTTGGCCCGGCAGATGTGCACCTCCTCGCATTCGGGTTTGACGTTTCCGCAAAACCGCTCCAGGCGTTTCTGAAATCGCAACGGGATGGCCGAATCGGAAGGACGCGGACGATCATTGAGATTCTGGCGACACACGGGATGCCGCTGGAGATGTCGCGCGTCCTGGAGATAGCCGGAGAGGCGACGGTTGGGCGGCCGCACGTGGCGCGCGCGTTGATCGAAAAGGGGTATGTGGCGTCTGTCCAGGAAGCGTTCGACCTGTGGTTGGGAAACGGCAAGGCGGCGGACGTGAACCGGGAGAAGCTCAGCCCGGAGGACGCGATACGGCTGATTCACGATCACGGCGGACTTGTGTTCGCGGCGCATGCGGTGTTCATCGGCGCGGACTACGTGTCGGCCCTCCGTCAACTCGCGACATGGGGGTTGGACGGCGTGGAGACGTTTTACAAACACTACGATGCAGCGACCGTTGAGATTCACCGGAAGATGGCCGAGGAACTGGGCCTCGGGATGTCGGGCGGGAGCGACTACCACGGACTTGGCAACCCGGACGACCGCGAGATCGGCGACATCCCCTTTCCCGATGAAGAGGTGGCCGCCTTCGTGTCGTTCTTGGAGGCGCGCGGGGTTCACACAATGTATTTGACGGGGGGCACGGAATGATCATCGAAGCCGACGAAATCGAGCGCATCATCCCGCATCGCTACCCGTTCCTGCTGATCGACCGTGTCATTGAAATCGACGAAGGCAAGAGCGCGACGGCCCTGAAGAACGTGACAGCGAACGAATGGTTCTTCGAGGGTCATTTCCCGGGGCGGAAGGTTATGCCCGGCGTGCTGATCGTGGAGGCGCTGGCACAGGTAGCGGCGGTCGCGCTCCTCAAAGGGGTGGAACATGCGGGGAAGACGCCGATGTTTGGCGGGATCGAGCGCATGCGGTTCCGCCGCCCGGTGCTCCCTGGGGACCAGCTGCGCCTGGAATTCACGCTCGACAAAATGCGCGGTCCGGTGGGCAAGGGACACGTGCGGGCGACCGTTGAAGGCAAAGTTTCCGTCGAGGGCGAAATTTCTTTTGCGCTTGTGGAGGCTAACGCACTCGAATAACTTCGACGCACGGGCCGGTTTCCTTACACTCACTAACTGCGTACTTTGAATCTAAAAGGGGGCCGTCCCCTTACATTTGGGCACGACCCCCTTGGGGATCTTCGCAGAAGAATCCGCGTTATGTTGCGTAAACTCTTAAGGGCGACCCCATTGACGGGGAGGTCCAATCTGCTGTATCCAGTTCGCGTGGGACGGCTCAAACGGCCCACACAGGGAGGTTGCCCATGACAGGGCGAATCACTCTCCGCTCGGTTAGCTGGTCGGTTAGCTGGTAAGCGGAGCAATCCAAGGGGACGGACTTTCAAGTCCGTCCTCTCTCTTTGTCTTCGGCGTTCCCACCGCGCGGCGACAGGTCCGGCAACCCAATCGCCCCAATACTGACACTGTCAAGCCGCCAGCCGTTCGAGAACATTGCGGACAGTCTCCCGGAGCGTGCCGAGGTCGTACGGCTTTTGAACGAAGCCGGAAAGGCCCTGACCGGCGAAGCGGGTGGACACTTCTTCTTCGGCGTAACCGGTCATCAAGATGACGCGCGCATCCGGGCGGATGGCCCGGATTTCGTGGAAAGCCTCTGCGCCATTGAGCCTGGGCATCGTCATATCCAGGAGCACGCACGCCAACTCATCCGAATGTGCACGGTACAGATCCACACCCGCTTGACCATCGGCAGCCTGTATTACGTCGAAGCCGAACTTCGTTAGCGCACGGGCGGTGACGTTCCGGACGGTGTCTTCATCATCGACGATGAGGATCTTGCCCGAACCAGTCCATTCGCGCGAAGAGATTGGCAGGCGGACCCGCTCGGTGTTGGTGGCGACTTCATCGACCGCCGGGAAAACGACCTCGAAGGTTGTGCCCTCGCCGCGCTCGCTTTGCAGGCGCAAGGCGCCTCGATGGCCGCGCACAATCCCGAGGACGGCCGCCAGGCCAAGGCCGCGCCCGGTGAACTTGGTCGTGAAGAAGGGTTCGAATATGCGCTCGCGGGTGGCCGCATCCATCCCCGACCCTGTGTCGGTCACGGTTAGGGAGATGTACTTGCCCGGCTGGAGGTCAGCCATCGGGAAACGGTCGCGGAGCAGATCGTGTTCGAATTCGACGAGTTCGGTGGTAACGCGGATCTCTCCGTCGGCATCACCGATGGCGTCGGAGGCGTTGACGACAAGGTTCATAACCACCTGGCGAAGCTGAGTCGCATCCGCCTGGATGGCGGGCAAACCCCGCGCCATCGAGAAACTCAGTCGGGCGCCCTTCTTGATTGATACGCGGAGCAGGCCTGCGGTTTCTTCGACCAGCGCGTTGAGGTTGAGCGGCTGGACGATGAGACGGCCCTTGCCCGAGTAGGCCAAAATCTGGCGAGCGAGATCCGCCGCGCGATGCCCGGCCAGTTCAATTTGCTGAACCGTGTCACGGATTGGCGATTCTGGATCGAGATCCGAAAGCGCGAGGCCGGCATTGGCGAGGATACCGACGAGGAGGTTGTTGAAATCGTGGGCGACGCCACCGGCGAGAACACCGAGACTTTCGAGCTTTTGCGCCTGAAACATGGCCGCCTCGACTTTGCGGTGCTCGGTGACGTCGAGTGCGACGCCGATGATGCCCTCGATTTCGCCCATGGTGTCGTGTTTGGGTGCGTAGTGGACTTCGAAGATGCGGCCGCCCACCTCCTGGCTGGACCCGAACGTTTCGCCGCACACCGCCCGCCCGAAACAGGCGCGGCCACCGTCCTCATCCCCGAAAACCGTCCAAACCGGGGTGCCGATAATCGAGGCTGGATTGAGGCCCATCACGGCGAGGCCCTGGCCCTCGACGAGCGTCGTGCGACCTTCGCTGTCCGCGGCGAAGAGGAGGATTGGCGCCGTTGAGGTCACCGTGCGCAGCAGCTCCTCGGCCACGCGGCGCGCTTCTTCGGCGCGCTTTCGCTCGCTGATATCCCGCACCATCAGAAGCATCCCGGTGTTTCCCGAGGGGACAACACGGGCTTCGAAGTCGTCGAACCCATCGCGGACGGCAAGGCGATATTCCAGAATCTCCACGCGGCCATGGACGCGCACGGAATCGATGGCCGCGAGCAAGGGAAGGGCGACTTCCGGGGGCAGCGCGTCTCTGACATGACGCCCCAAAAGGTCCGCCGGCAACGCCGCCCAATCGCCAGAACCGCTGCGTTGGCCGACGAACTTGCCCTCGGGGCTCAGCTGAAACATCACATCGGGGATGGCCTCGACAATGGCTTGCATCTCGGCGTGCGCCGCCTGGAGCGCCTCGTTCGAGCTTTCGAGCTGAAGCACGCTTACACGGGTTTTGTCGATCACCTGTTTCATCGCGTAGCGGCTCATGATCAGGGGGATGGCCATGATCAGGATGCCAAGGAAACCGCTCGTGCGAAAGACGATAGTGAGGCCCCCCGCAACGGCGCCAAGAGCCACGAAATGCGGGCACATCCATCCAAACGCTTCGCGGTGAGCAGCCGCCAAGGAGCGGCGCGACGAGAGCGCGACCGCAGCGGCAACGGCGTAGGTGGTGAACACGAAGAGCACGGCCCCCGCGACGGCGCCAGCAACCAACATCACAAAGGGTTGGTCACCGTCGGCGAAGTGCTGGATGAGCGCGATTGCAGCCCAGGCCGTGAGTCCGGAGAGGGTGTGTTGGCCAAAATTGAACGCGCCTTTGCGAATGGAGGCGGACGAAGCGAACCCGGCCAGGACGATAGCTGAGGCAGCGACGACGGTGGACGCTGGACCAAGCAGCAGCGCGGCCATAACGACTCCCATGAAACTGATCGACATGCGGCCATCGAAATAGAGTGGGACCGAACTTCGCTCGCTCACAACGATGAAGGCAACGATGGCAGCGAGCGGCAGGACCTCTTCGATTCGCCCAAAGATGAGGGCGAGCGCAGCGGGGAACAACCCGGCGAGGAAGACAGCGATGATGTATCGGTTGAGCCAGGGCGTAGGGACCGGCGGGTCTGTCGGCGCGGCGATAGGCGCGTTCGGCCCGGGCTGCATGATAGGCGAAGTGCGTGAGATCGTCTCAGGGCCATGAAGCATCGAATCACGGTCCTGGAGCGGGGGCGACAGGGTGGCCTCACCGAGATTTGCGGGCATTGAGGAGTGCCTCCAAGCGGACCTGGAGCTCTGCGACCGTTTCGGTAACCCGGCTGTCGTGCCCCGAAGGGTTTAGACCCGTGGTTTTGCGTCGCCGGCTTTGGCCGGGTTTGCGTTGTCGTGCATTCGAAGGGCTATTTCGGCGCTCATGGGCGCTTGAAGATCATCGACTCGCCAGGGACAAAGTGTCCGCGGAATCTGGTGGAGATTCGGTGTCGAACGCGCGAACACCGCAGGTTGGGTATACTTTCGCGATGACCGCATCTCTTCAAACGGGCGTTTTCTTCCTCCCATCGATCGGCACGCGAGCCGAGATGGAAGCGGGCATGGCCGGGCGCAACGCGGGGCTCTATTCGCGGATGCTGGACGACATCCGCTCCCTCGCGGTCACGGCGGACGACCTTGGCTACGACGCGATCGCGTTCACGGAGCACCACTTCCACATCGAGGGGTTCGAAATTTCGAACAACCCGGTGCTGTTGGATGCATACGTCGCGCAGCACACGAAGCGAATCCGCGTCGGCCAGCTGGGCATCGTCCTGCCCGCCAGTTCGCCGTTACGCGTGGCCGAGGACATCGCCATGCTCGATCACATGAGCGGCGGCCGCGCGTTTGCCGGTTTCGCGCGGGGGTACCAGCGGCGCTGGGTGGACACCCTCGCGCAGCAGTATCACGACGTGCACGCAGCGCCTTCGAAGGAGCGCGATGTGGAGGTGGACCGCGTCAACCGGGCGGCCTTCGAAGAGTTCTTCGAGATCGTGCGGTTGGCGTGGACGCAGGATACGTTTTCGTACCAGGGCAACTTTTGGCAGGTGCCGCCCGCCAACATCCCGTGGACGCTGGAAGCGACCCAACGCATGGGACGCGGCGTCGAGGGTGGGATTGTGCGCGAGATCGGTGTGGTGCCGAAGCCGATCCAGCAGCCCCACCCGCCCATCATGCAACCCTTCAGCTTCAGCGAGCCGACAATTCGCTGGTGCGCGCGGAACGGCGTCCAACCCATCCTCGCGCCGGTCAACGACATCCTCGAGTCGTTCCTCTTCGAGGTCTACCACGAAGAGGCGAACGCGCATGGGCGCTACCTGGCGCCGGGCGCCGGCATTGGCGTGTTGCGGGACGTCATCGTGGCGGACACGGACGAGGAGGCGTGGGCGCTTTGGCGAGACTCTGGCGCGTTTGTCGGCGCCGCCTGGTTCGCGCCGTTCGGTTTCGGTGGCGCAATTCCACGGCCGGGATAGGATCCACGCAGCATCACGCCGGAAGTGATGCACGAGCGTGGGCTGATGTGGGTGGGGAGCCCGGACACCGTGCGACGGCAGATCCGCGAGACGCTCGAACGGCTGCCGCTGAAGTACGTGATGGCGTGGCAATACAACGGACTCATGCCGAGGGCAGCGATCGCGAAGAGTATGGCGTTGTACGCGGAGATCGTGGAGAGTCTTTAGCTGTTAGCTGTTGGTGGTGGGGAATGATTTACGCTCTACTACCGCAGTTGGGAGCGCACTAACCTCTCCTTCGGCGCACTACTAACAGCTAATAGCTAACAGCTTTTACTTGAAGTGGGGCATCACGGTTTCGGCGAAGAGGCTGGCAGCGACCTTGGTATCTCGGCCGAAGAACTCCATCAGGAACATCGTGCAGCCGAGATCGATATGCTTCTGGATCTGAGCGCGAACGGTTTGGGGGCTGCCGGCGATGGCGAGCGGGCCGGTGGGGTCTCCCATGTGGCCGCCGAAGATCTTCTTCGCCATATCGATCATCGGACCGGCGCTGGCGTCGTCCGGGGCGATGGTGACGAGGCACTGCTGGCTGATACGCAGTGTCGAAGGGTCGCGACCGATGTCCTTGCAGTGGCCCTGTAGGACCTCGACCTTTTTCGCAAGGAGTCCCTGGGCGCCGGCGCTGTTGTTCCAGATGTCCGCGTGCTGCGCGACGATCTTGAGGGTCACCTTTTCGCCTCCGCCGCCGATGAGGATGGGGACCGTCCGGGCAGGCTTGGGTTCCGTGACGACGTTGTGCGCCTGGACGTATTTGCCTTCAAACGTTGTCTCAGCCTGGTTGGGATCCCACATCTGCTTCAGGAGCTGGACCGTTTCGCGGAGCTGGCCGAGGCGTTGGCCGGTGGGGAGGAAGGGGACGCCGAAGTCAGTGAATTCGCGCGCCATCCAGCCACCCCCGAAGCCGGGGATAATACGTCCGCCGGAAATGTGGTCGATGGTGGCGATGACCTTGCCAAGCTGGGCGGCGTTGCGCATGCCCGCGGGCGTGACAAGCGTGCCAATCTCGACCTTCTCGGTAACGGCGGCGAGGGCGGCGATGAGGGACCACGCTTCGAGGATGGGGATCTTGGGCGATTGGGGGCCGTAGAGGTGGTCGCAGACCCAAAGGGAGTCATAGCCCATCGCTTCGAATTCGCACGCGGCCGTCTTGCTCTCCTCCCATGTGCGCTTGATCTGGGGGACGGTGACACCGAAATGGACTGCGGGCATGGCGGGAACCTCGGGAAATATTCACGCACTCTACAGGATGGGGCCGAGTCCGTCGCGCAAACGGTGTGAGAACGCCGCGCGGCATGGTTCAATGGGGACATGCCGCTACGTCCCGCCCTCGAAAACGACCTCGACACGATCATCGAACTCATCCACGCGCTCGCCGAATACGAACGCGAACCGGATGCCGTGCTGCTCGACCGGGAGGAACTGCGCCGACATTTGTTTGGGGCGCGGCCCTATGCGGAAGTCGTTCTGGCCGAGACGGCGGAGGGCACGAGCGCTGGCTTCGCCCTGTTTTTCCACAACTTCAGCACGTGGCTCGGGAAACCAGGATTGTACCTTGAGGACCTCTTCGTGCGGCCCACGCTGCGCGGGCAGGGCTTTGGCAAGGCGTTGCTCGTGGAACTGGCGCGGATCGCCGTGGAACGCGGCTGCGGGCGGCTGGAATGGTCGGTCCTGGATTGGAACGAACCGTCGATCGGGTTCTACAAGGCGCTCGGCGCGGTGCCGATGGATGAGTGGACGACGTTCCGGGTGACGGGGGAAGCGCTCGTGGCGCTGGCGCGGGAGGGCCATGGGTAGCCCGGCGTCGCGCCCTCACCCCCAACCCCTCTCCCGACTTCGCGGGAGAGGGGGGAGCTTGGGCGTTTTCCAGGGGCGGCATCTGATCTGGTAGACTCCGCGCGATACGGAGGCGAGCCATGGGTGACGAATCGGCGGGTACGGCGAAACGGATGCGGGAGGCGCTTGGGGAACTGCTGGATGGGCTGACGCGGACGCAGCGGGAGCAGGCGTGCATCTCTTTTGCGGATCACAGCGAGCGGGCGAACTGGGCATACTTTCCGCGCAGGGAGCGTGGCCTGGCGCTGGCTGACCTGAACCACCGGCAGCAGAAGCTGGTCCATCGGTTACTGCGGGCGAGCTTGAGCTTTCCGGCCTATGTGCAGGCGAACACGATCATCGCGATGGAGAACGTGCTCGACGAGTTGGAGGATCGGCGAACCGTCGTCGTTCGGGACGAGGCGCTGTACTACGTATCCATCTTTATGAACATCGAGGATGCGTTCGCCCAGGCTCGCGGATTCCGCATCCAGGGGCACCACATCTCCGTAAACTACACGTTCGACCGGGACGGGATCGTGGCCGTTTCGCCATTGTTCCTGGGATCGAACCCGGCGCGCGTGAGGCACGACGGGCGCGACATCGTGCGCCCGCTTGGAGAGACGGAGGACCGGGCGCGAGAACTGCTGGATTCGCTGCGGCCCGAGCAACGCGTGAAGGCGATCGTGTGCGAGACGGCGCCGCCGGATTTCGTGCTGGGCATCTTGCCGCAGACCTACACTCCCTTCGCCGGGCGAGGAGTACCCGGGCTACCGAACATCGCGGCGGCGTTCGGTGGATATGAGGCGCTTGAGGCGATGCGCTTCGACGCCCAGAACCCGGCGGGCATCGGCGCTTCGGAACTGTCGGCGGGCCAACGAGAATTGCTTGGCAAGCTGCTGGCCGTTTACACCGGCCGATTCCCCGACGGCGTTGGCTGGCCGGGGCTGACGGCCACCGACGAGTTACATTTTGCCTGGGCCGGTTCGACGGAGCTCGACAAAGGACACTACTACCGCCTGCAGAGTCCGACGGTGGTCGTGGAATACGACAACACGCAGAACGAAGCGAACCATGTGCACACGGTGTTGCGGCATCCGAAGAACGACTTCGGGGCGGAGGCGCTGGGCCTGCATCACCTGTGGGACCACGCGGCGGAGGGCGCGTAAGAACGCGCGGAGCCAGCTCCGAGGCACTGATATCCTTACCAAGCCTGGCATCGCACCGCTTACGTTACTGGCGTGCGCTGCTCGGATTGACTGGCGGCGACTTTTCCCTTTTTCCCGCGCGTCTGGTAGCGTTAGCCCGCTCGGGTCACGATTCGTGACGAAGCCCAACAGAGGAACACACTATGCCCCGTCGTCTCGGTCTTGCTGTCGGGTTCACCGGCAACCCGGAACAGAACAAAGAACTGATCAAGCGCATCCAGATCGCCGAATCCGTCGGTGTGGAAGCGGTCTACACGGCGGAGACGTGGGGGCGGGACCAGTTCTCGTTGCTCACGCAGATCGCCATGGCGACCTCGAAGATCAAGATCGGCACCGGCATCGCGCCCGTGTTCGGGCGATCGCCGGGCGTGCTGGCGATGACCTTCGCGACGCTGGACGAACTTTCCGGCGGACGCGTCGTGATCGGCCTCGGCACCTCAGGTGACCGTGTGATCGAACATTGGCACGGGCAGAAGTTCGAAAAGCCGTTGCAGCGGGTGAAAGAATACTGCGAGATCATCAACATGATCATGAGCGGTGAGCGGTTGGTGTACGACGGCGAGATCTTCAAGCTCCAGCGCGGGTTCAAGCTGTTGTTCGAACCTGTGCGCAAACACATCCCCATCCAAATAGCCTCGATTTCGCCCAAGGCGATCGAACAGCTCGGCGGCTTCGCCGACGGCTGGCAGCCAATCTACTGGCCGAAATCGAAGTTCAAGGAAGGCATGGACGCCGTCCGCAAGGGCGCCGTCGCCGCCGGGCGCGAACCGAACGCAGTGGAATGCGTTGCTTCTTTGACGACCGTCATCAACGACGACCCGGTGAAGGCGAAGATCCAGGCGGCAGGCCCTATCTCGTGGTACGTGACGAACATGGGCGATTTCTATCACCGCATGCTCACACGGAACGGCTTCGGTGAAGAGGTCGCGGCAATGCGCAAGGTGGCGGAGACGCACAAGCCCGCGCCCTTCCAGACGAATCCGGAGTTGATGGCAGCGATGGGTGATCGCATGCTCGAAGAGACGGCCATCTATGGCGACCTTGAAACCGTTTCGGCGGGCATCGAGGAACGTCGCCAGCTCGGCGTCGATATGCCGATCATCGGGATGCCGAGCGGGACCTCGGACCAGGTTGAGCGTACATTGGGCACTTTGGTCCGATAGCCCCAGTTAGCGGTCCCTCACCCCCCGACCCCCTCTCCCGACTCGTACCTCGCGGGCGAGGGGGAGCAAATCCACTTGTTCGAAGGAGATTCACGATGCCACTCGACCCACAAGCAAAACAGATCCTGGACATGATGGCGGCCGCTGGGATGGGCAACCTGACGGACGGCACAGCGCAAGAAGTGCGTGCGCGTTCGGAAGCGATGCCGCGCATCCCCGGACCGGAAGTCGCGAAAGTTGCGGACCACAAGGTCCCAGGCCCACTTGGCGATATTCCGGTGCGGGTATACACGCCGGAAGGTGCTGGAGCGAAGCCCGCGATTGTCTGGTTCCACGGCGGTGGATGGGTGATCGGGAGCGTGGATGGGAGCGACGGCAGTGTGCGCGGCCTCGCCAACGCCACCGGGTGCGTGATGGTGTCCGTCGACTATCGACTGGCGCCGGAGGCGAAATTCCCAGGCCCCGCCGAAGAGTGCTTCACGGCAACGAAGTGGGTGGCGGAGCACGCGTCCATGCTCGGCGTCGATGCTTCGCGAATTGCGGTCGGGGGCGATAGCGCAGGCGGCAACCTGGCGGCTGCGGTTGCGCAGATGGCGAAAGCGCGCGGCGGCCCGGCGCTGGGCTTCCAGCTGCTCGTGTACCCGGTGACGGACTTCGCGTTCGATACGCCTTCGTACACGGAAAACGCCGAGGGGCTGTTGCTCACGCAGGAAGGGATGCGCTGGTTCTGGGACCATTATCTCGCAACCCCTGAGGACGGGGCGAATCCGATGGCATCCCCGGCGCGGGCGACTGACTTTTCCGGGCTTCCGCCGGCGCACGTGATTACGGCGGAGTTCGACCCGCTGCGGGACGAGGGCGAAGCCTATGCGGCGAAACTGCGGGCCGCCGGTGTGAACGCGACGTGCACGCGTTATGATGGGATGATCCACGGTTTCTTCGGCATGACGGGGGCGGTGGACAAGGCGCGCGAAGCGGTCGCGGAGTCGGCCCAGCGCGTACGTTCCACCTTCGGGATGGGCTAAGGCGCCCCCAATTTTCGTGGCCTGGCGGAAACCCTCGCTAGCGGTCGGGCTACGGATATCCGGAGGCGGTGGACAAGGCGCGCGCGGCGGTCGCGGAATCGGCGGCGCGGGTGAAGGCGACGTTCGGAATGGGGTAGCGGCGCCTGGTGTTTGCGTGGCCTGGCGGAAACCCTCCCTAACGGTCGGGCTACGGAATTAACCTTCCCCTTCACGTACGCGTTAAGGTGTGATAGCCTTGCCTGCACCGGGGGAGTGAACGCTTGCGTTATCTATTGCGGCTTACGCATTATCTGCGCCCGTATCGCGGGCGCGTCGCGCTGGCGTGGGTCTGCGTCGTTGGAGCGAGCGCGTTCGTGATGGCCAGCCCGCTGCTCGTACGGTACGCGATCAACATCGGACTGAAACCGGTGCGGGAGGACGGTCAGCTCGTCGGGCTGGATGGCAACGAACAGTTGCTGGTGTTCAGCGCGTTGGCTGTCGTGGCGTTCGCGATCGGACGCGGGCTGGCGAGCTTCGGGCAGCAATACCTCGGCGAGTCGATCGGCCAGGGGATGGCGTACGACATCCGCAACGACATCTACAACAATCTCCAGCGCTTGAGCTACTCCTACCACGACAAGGCCCAGACGGGTCAGATTATGTCCCGTGTGACCCAGGATGTGGAAAGCATCCGCATGTTCGTGAACATGGGCGTGCTTCGCCTGGGATTCATCGGCCTCATCCTCATGATCTCTATCACGGGCATGTTCATCATCAGCTGGGAGTTGGCGATCGTGAGCGTGGTGACGCTGCCGATCCTCGCCTGGCGTTCGTTCGCGATGTCGAAGACGGTGCGCCCGATCTGGATGGAGATCCAACAGAACCAGGCGGTGATGACGCAGGTTGCGGAAGAGGGTCTTTCTGGCATCCGCGTCGTCAAGGCGTTCAGCCGCGAGGACTTCGAAAGCCAAAAGTTCCGCGACGCGGCAACGCAGCAGGCGGACCTGAGCTACAAGGCCTCGGCGATCCAGGCGGTGTTCCAGCCGATGCTGCAGGGCATCTCCGGGTTTCAGGTGGCGGCAACTGTGGCCTTCGGCGCCTACCTTATCAGCAACAATAACCTGACGGCTGCGGACTTGCTGACGTTCACGCTGTGGTTGAACCTCCTTCAGCTCCCTGTCCGAAGCATCGGCTTCGCGGTGACCTTCATCTCCCGCACGATGAGCTCTTCCGAGCGCATCTTCGAACTGTTGGACGCACAGTCCGCGGTGCAAGAAAAGGCCAACGCGCCGGAGCTGGAGGTTTCGCACGGCCACGTACAGTTTGAAGGAGTGGGCTTCGGATACGACAAGCTCGCCGCCGTTCTCACGGGGGTGGATATCGACGCGCAACCGGGGCAGGTGATTGCGCTGCTTGGGCCGACGGGGAGCGGCAAGTCGACGGTCGTGAACCTCCTGCCGCGCTTCTACGACGTAACGGCGGGCCGGATCTTGATCGACGGGACGGACATCCGCGACGTGACGCTGGATTCGCTTCGCAAGAGCATCGGCATCGTCCAGCAGGACGTCTTCCTGTTCATCGGCACGATCAGGGACAACATCGCCTATGGACGACCGGATGCGATGCAGGAAGACGTGGAGCGGGCAGCAAAGGCGGCACGCATCCATGACTTCATCGTTTCACTCCCGTACGGCTATGACGAGTGGGTGGGCGAGCGCGGCGTCACGCTTTCCGGTGGGCAGAAGCAACGTATCGCGATCGCCCGGACTTTGCTCTTGGACCCCAAGATCCTGATCTTCGACGACTCGACGGCGAGCGTGGACTCGCAGACCGAATACCTCATTCAGCAGGCGCTCCAGGAGCTGATGAAGGGCCGAACGACGTTCGTCATCGCTCAGCGGTTGCGGACGGTGATGCGAGCGGACGAGATCATCGTGCTCAAGGAAGGGCACGTGCTGCAACGCGGTCGCCACGAGGAACTGCTAGAGCAAGAAGGGCTGTACCGGCGGATCTTCGACCTTGAGCTGAAGGACCAGGAAGAGGCGCTGGGCGAGATCGCAGCAGCGGCCACGGCAACAGCGGCGGCCGAGGCCGCTGCACACGGCCGGGGAACGAACGGGCTGCACGCAAACGGAGCGGACCCACGCATGCCCGTCGGCGCCGGTAGCGACAGTGCCGTGCCAAGCACGGAATCAGCGGCGGGAGGCTCTTAATGGGAATGTGGGGAGGCGGCGCAGGCGCGGGCGGATGGAGCCAGGGCATCGGTGGGCAGGCGATGGGTCCGCGCGCGGGCCGCAACGCTGACGGTTGGGACGACGACGCACTGGGGAAAGTGTACGATGCGAAGGTGGTGCGGCGGCTCTACCCATACCTCATGCGGTACAAGCGGCAGGCGATCACGGCGTTCACGTGCATGGTTGTCTCGGCCATTGCGAGCTTTCTCCAGCCGCTCGTCATCGGATTGATCGTGCGGGCGGGAGTCCAGCACAACGAGAAGCAGATCTACGTCCTATCCGGGGTCATGGCGGGGATGGTCGTGATCAACTGGGTGGCCGCGTGGCTTCAACAGATCACGACGGCGCGCATGGGCAACCGGCTGCTGTTGCAGTTGCGTACGGAGATGTACGAGCACATGCAGGGCCTGTCGTTGAGCTTCTACGACGAGATGGAAGTCGGGCGCATGATCAGCCGCCTGACGAGCGATGTGACGGTCATGCAGGAACTCCTGACGAGCGGTTCGTTAACGTTCGCGGCGGACTTCGTGGGTCTTACGGTCGTGGTCATCACGCTGCTGTTCATCGATTGGCAGCTGGCACTGGTGACGTTCGCGATCGTGCCGCCGCTGGTGCTCGTGATGGCATGGTGGGCCTCCCACGCGAAGAAGGCCTTCGTGCAGGTGCGCGTCAAAGTGAGCGCGATGTACGGAACGTTGGCGGAGAACGTATCCGGCGTGCGCGCCGTGCAATCGATGTCCCGCGAGGGAGAAAACTCGCGGCGGTTCGATCAGTTGAACCAGGAGAACCGGCGGGCGAACGTCTGGGCGGGCTTGCTCAGCGCGGCAATCATGCCCGTGATCGAGCTGGCGGTGGCTATCGCGACCAGCCTCGTGCTCATCTATGGCGGTTACCGCGCCCTCAACGCGGATAGCATCAATATCGCGGATCTGTTCCTCGTCCTGACCACGTTCACGCTGTATGTGGGGCGGTTCTTCGACCCGATCCGCGACCTCGTGCTGCAATACACCATGGTTCAACGGGCGATGGCGGGCGGCGAGCGCATCTTCGAGGTGCTCGATACGAAGGCTCGCATCCAGGACAAGCCCGATGCGCTGGAATTGGATCACGTGGAAGGCCGGGTCGATTTCGACCACGTCAACTTCCACTACGTCGAAGGCGTGCCGATCCTCCGGGATATCGACCTCCACGTGGAGCCGGGCGAGACGATCGCCTTCGTGGGGCAGACGGGCGCCGGTAAGACGACGATCACATCGCTCGTGAGCCGGGGGTACGAAGTGACCGGGGGCGCGATCCGCGTCGATGGGCACGACATCCGCGACGTCAAGCGACGCTCGCTCACGCGGCACATGGGCGTGGTACTCCAAACGCCGTATCTCTTCAGCGGGACGGTGCGGGAGAACATCGCATACGGTCGTGAAGAGGCGACACTTGAACAAGTCGCGGCAGCTGCGACGGCGGTGGGCGCGGACGAGTTCATCTCCCGCCTCGAACACGGGTACGACACCGTGCTCCAGCAACGCGGCCAGAACCTGAGCGTTGGGCAACGCCAGCTCATCAGTTTCGCGCGAGCCATCCTTGCGGCGCCGCGGATCCTCGTCCTGGACGAGGCCACGGCGTATGTCGACACGCAGACGGAAGTGATCATCCAGAAAGCGCTGCGCGAACTGTTGAAGGACCGGACAAGTTTCGTTATCGCCCATCGCTTGAGCACCATCCGCGAGGCAAATCGCATCGTCGTCCTGGACCAGGGCGAAATGGTGGAGATCGGTTCGCACGATGAACTGCTCGAGAAAAACGGCGTCTATGCCAACCTGTATCGCATGACGTATGCGCAGGAGCAGGCCAAGCAGAACGACCAGCTGGCGGGCGAAGACCTCGCCGTGGCGCGAAGGCGGGCTGGCGAACTGATGCCCCAGGCGGCGGCGGGCGGAAACTAGGCCCTCACCCCCAACCCCTCTTCCGACTTCGCGGGCGAGGGGAGCAACGGCAGAACGCAGCGCCAACACGCCGGGGGTGGCATTCAAAGTTTTGCGGACTGTGGGAGTGCAGGCAGATTGACGACCGTCGCCCGCCGAACCTGCCGTCCGTAGCGCGCGCGGAAGCAAGCGCTGGGATGTCCAGGCGTGCGAATCTCGTTGCGCGACCGGCGCTGCGCGGGCGCATTCGTACTCCGTTCAAAACATTCACGCCGCGCCAACAAACCGTTTTGGAACGATTGGCGGGCTTATGCTTGGCGGCGTCGTGGGAGCATTGCATCTTAAACCGCCGCTGAAGCCGCCACTGAAGTGGGCGGGGGGCAAGCGATGGCTTGTGCCGCATATGTGGCCATTGTGGGAGGGGCACGAAGCGAAGCGGTTCGTGGAGCCGTTCGCGGGGGGATTGGCCGTGGCGCTGGCGCTGCGACCGGAGCGGGCACAGCTGAACGACGCGAACCCGCACCTCATCAACTTCCTGGACTGGCTCAAGCGCGGACTCGTGATCGAGATGCCGATGGAAAACGAACGCGAGTTGTTCTATGCCCACAGGCAGCGCTTCAACGACCTCGTATCGACCGGGTGCGAGACTTCGCACGAAGCAGCCAGTTTGTTCTACTACCTCAATCGCACCTGTTTCAACGGGCTCTGCCGCTTCAACCGCAAGGGTGGATTCAATGTGCCGTTTGGGCGGTCAAACAGATCACCTACGCGCGGACGTTCGAGCCGTATGTCGATGCGCTGGCAGCGTGGCCGTTGCGATCGGGGGATTTCGCGACCATCGAATTGGAACCGGACGACTTTGTGTATGCGGATCCGCCTTATGACGTGGAATTCACTCAGTATTCGGCGGAGGGCTTTCGCTGGGAGGACCAGGTGCGGCTTGCCGAATGGCTTGCGGCGCACCCTGGTCCCGTCGTGCTTTCGAACCAGGCGACGGGGCGCGTGCTCGCTCTCTATGCCGAGCACGGGTTCGACCTGAGGATCCTGGATGCGCCCCGGATGATTTCGAGCTCGGGCGACCGGACGCCGGCGAAGGAAGTGTTGGCGACGCGGAACTTGTAGGCGGAACGGCAGCGGCCTGGGATGGTAGAGCCGAGTGCTCACCCTTCGACAGGCTCAGGGCGAGCGGAGTCGATCCTTTCAGAGCAGCTTGTCGAGGGGTGAGCACGGTGTTCGACCCTCGTCGCGCTGCCCGTCCATGCTTCGACAAGCTCAGCACGAACGGGCGATTGGGGAGGCGTCCACCTTCGCCCGGCTGTGAAAATGCCGTTTCGTCACGGGTTATGACCGAAGGCCATCATCGACTCAGGGCGAGCGGAAACTCAGGGTCGTCGCGCCCGCCGCTCAGAGGCCGCCGTTTTGCCAGATGCGCCATATGCCGAGGGCGAGGACGACGGAGACATAGACCCAGGCCGTTGTACGCATGAAGCGCAAGCCGCTTCGAGCGCCTTCGTGGCGGAACACGACGGCCATGACGATGAGGGTCGCGAACGAGATGAGGACCGCCAGGAGGAAGAACGACTTCATGGGCGCACCTCCTCCTGGCGAACGCCGGGCGCGAGGCTAGGCGTCGACGGCGACCGAGCGGCTGGAGAAGCGCCAGGCGCCGTTCTCTTTCGCGAGGGTGTCGTTGTAGATAGCGGTCACGAGCGATGTTGCGGGGGGCTGTTCGCCAGGGGTGAGGCGCAGGAGCATGAGGTAGCATGAACCCCTGGCCCCGTCGCCGTCGGCATCGATGACGAGGTTGTTGACCCAGTGGCGAGCCTTCATGTTCTTCGCCATGGCAGAGCCGAACGCCGTCAGTTCGGCGGCGCCGCTCTGGGTCTTTCCGCCAGATGTGAATGTGCCAGCGGAAGTGAAAGTGGCGGCCCAGGCTTCGCCCTTGCCGCTATCGATGGCGTGGTTGTAGCGAGCGTAGAGCTCCTGGATATCGAGTCTATCTTCGATGGTGAGTGCCAAGGGGATTCCTCCGAGCAGGGTTTGCGTTGGCACTATAGCGGGAAACCGGCTTTACCGGCACACAGACGGGGCTGAGGGTAGGATGTGGGCATTCCCTTCCCCAAGGAAGAACGGCATGTTTTTGCGATTTTCAGCGGTGATCCTGGGAGGGATGGTGCTCTTTTGGGCGTGCGGGAACTCGCGGTCCTACCCGACGAACCGCGAAGACGAGGCCTACGATCTTGAGGCGATGGCGTTGACGGACGCGGACATCCCGGCGGGGATGGCGGCAATCGGCGGCGTGAAGCTCGACAACCAGCAGTGGGCGCAGACGTTTAACCCGATCGACAAGGCGGAATTCGATGCGCGCGTGAATCAGCTTGATGCGCAGGGGCGCGTGAACGGCTTCATCACCCAATACGCGTGGTTCGAACCGAACGCCCAGAATCTCCGTGATACGATCCTCCCGCACCTGGGGCGACCACACCTTTTTACGGCGCAATCGACGCTGTTCACGGAGGAGAAGCTGGCGATCGCTTCGACGAAGGGGTTGTGCGGAATCCAGGCAGAAGAGAAGGACCCCACCGAGGAGTTCAAGGTGCCCCGCATCGGCGATCAGTCCGCCGGGTTCGTGACGACGGGATCGCTCGGAGATTTCGGGACGCTCGTGGAGACGACGGTCTGCTTCCGCACCGGGCGAATCGTGCACGCGGTGACGCAACAGGGTCTCGATGGCACCCAGGACATCGCGCTATCCGTGCGGCTGGCGGAGAAGATGTTGCAGCGGGTAAATGACGCGTTCGATGGGAAGACGGCGGAGGAAACACCTGAGGCAGAGAAGAAGACGGGTTGACCGGGGCCTCACCCCCAACCCCCTCTGGTCTGAAAATACCGCGTCGGGCTTCGAATGAACCGTTTGTGCTGAGTCGGCGATGGCCGTCGGCCACAATCAAAGCAGAAACGTCGTTTCAGAGCAGCTTGTCGAGCATGAACACTCGCTCGATCATCGTTCAGGGGGCACCGGCCCTTCGATAGGCTGCTCTGAAAGAACGTCCCCGCTGCCCAAACCATGCGGGAGTCCGCGATGCCAGCCGTAGTTCGTCGCCTGGCATCGCACCGCTTACGTTACTGGCGTGCGCGGCTCCGATACCTGCCGACGTTTCATCCCTGGTTGCGGCCAGAGGCCAGCGACGACTCAGGGCGATCGGGGTTTTCATCCCTCTCGTTGGCGTCGCGCCATGTTGGCTTCCCGACTTCGTGTTTGGGCCGGGGACTCAGGTGACACCTGTTCGGAGTGGGGCTACCCCAACCCGTGCCCTATGTCTCCGGTCTCCACACAGCGCGGGAGAGGGGGAGAAAAGAACTTCCGCCTCAGTGGGAGAGGAAATTGCCTTCAGGCGTTTGCAAGTGGGCGACATCGTTGAGGGACTGGAGGGCGCGGACGCCGTGGCCGGAGTAGACGACGCTCACGGAGGTGTGGGCGGGGCGGAAAAACATGTCGTAGTCCACGCCGATAATGTGGCCAACGTAGGCGTTGATGACGCCGCCGTGGCAGGCGACGACGACGCGCTTGCCTTCGTTGGCGGCCAGGATCGCCTCGATCGCGTTTACGGTGCGCTTGCGGAAGTCGAAGCTGGATTCGGAGTAGGGGTACACGTCCCACTTCTTTTCGCGCAGCATCCTCTCGCGGATCCCGGCCATGAGTTCTTGCCCGAGGAAATCGACGGCGGAACGATCCGCGGGGACATCGCGGAAGACCTCGACTTCACGGAGGTCCGTCATGACGATGGGCTCCAGGCGATGGTGGCGGGCGACCTGGGCGCCGGTATCGAAAGCGCGGCGAAGGGGGCTGGCGTAGACAGCATCAACGCGGTCCGTGGAGAAGCGTTCGCCGACGAGTTTCGCCTGGCGCTCGCCGCGCTCGCTCAGGGGCGGATCGATCGTTTCGCCGACGGGACCGGAGCGGGCGTCAGCGATGAATTGTTCGCCGTGGCGGACGAGGGTGAGCTGCGTCACGCCCTCGACGCCGGTGAGGAAGGCGCGGTCGAAGACCATGGGTGGGCGGGCCTGGGCGTGCGACATGGGGCCTCCGGGGGATTTCTGACGTTCTGAAGTTCTGAGAGATGATGCCAGAGCCGGGTTCGGAAGGATACCGGGCGCGGCCGAGGATTGCCGTCAGCGCAAGAATGGTTCTCGGGCCCGCTCACCCAGTTGCCTACGCGCGCGGCTCCCATTCCGGGCGCGTAGGCGGGTTGATGGTTCGCACGGGCGGCACCCCGCTTGCTTACGTGGGCGGCTCCGATTTGGGGCGCGTAGAATCGGCGACCGGAGGGACGACATGCAGCCACCGAAGGTTGCCGTGATGATTCGCGGCTGGGATATCCGTTCGAACACGACCGGGGCGATGACGCTCGAGGCGGCGAGGAAGGCAGAGGCGCTCGGCCTCGATGGCGTGCTCGCGGGGGACCATGTCACGTTCTATGGGTTCGGCTTCGACGCGCTCCAGACGTTGACGGCGGTCGCCGCCGTGACGGAGCGGATTGAACTGCGGACCGGTGTTTACCTTCTGCCGCTGCGGCATCCCGTCCCCGTCGCACTTCAGGTCGCGGCGCTGGACCAATTGAGCATGGGGCGCCTGATCCTCGGCGTTGGCATCGGAGGAGAGGATCCGCACGAGTTCACGAGCTGTGGCATCGACCCGAAGACCCGCGGCGCACGGACGAACGAAGCGTTGCAAATCCTGCGATTGCTCGGGAGCCAGGACCACGTCACGTTCCAAGGGAAACACTTTCAGCTTGACGACGTGACGTTGTACCCGAAGCCGTTGGCGCCGGTGCCGCTGTTCATCGGCGGGCGCAGCGATGCGGCGCTCATCCGGACGGGACGCTACGGAGACGGCTACACGGGCATCTGGCAATCCCCAGCGAGATTCGTGCAGTGCAAAGAGATCATCCAGGAGGCCGCCGCGAAGGCAGGCCGCGATGTGGATGTCGAGATGGGGATGCAGTTCTGGCTGAGCGTCGATGAGGACCAGGCGACGGCTCGTGCGCAGGTTGCGAAGGGGATGGAGAGCACGTATCGCGTGCCATTCGAGCGCTTCGAACGCTACACACCGTACGGGTTGGCGCGAAAGGTGGCCGAGGAGATCATGCCGTTCCTCGAAGCGGGGGCGAAACACATCAACCTCCTACCCGTGCAGGGGAGTCCCGACGAGAACATCGAGCGCGCGTTTGAGGTGCGCCAGGAGCTGCACACGCTTTGTAAGTGAGTCGCGTTCGAGACCTCACCCCCAAGCCCCCTGGTCTGAAAAACGCCTCGGGAATGTTTGTCGCCCGGCGTTGTGCCCTCACCCCCAGCCCCTCTCCCGACCGTGCGGGAGAGGGGAGCAAGAGCGCGCTGGTTTTCATCCCTCTCGTTGGCGCGCGCCATGTTGGCCTCCGGACTCGCTGCGCTCGCGGGCGAGGGGAGCTATGGTTTCGTTTGAAGCGAAATCGAGGAGTTAGTCATGCCCGAGGCAACGCTGGTTTTCGTCAACGGCCGGGTCCATACGGTCGATGCAAACAATACGATCGTAGAAGCGGTCGCGGTCGACGGCGAGCGCATCGTGGCTGTTGGGAGTAATGCAGAGGTGCGCCCGCTGGCGGGAGCGGGAACGCGCGTTGTCGATCTGAACGGGCGCAGCCTGACACCGGGGTTCATCGATGCGCATTGCCACATCGGCGGACTCGGGGGGTCGTTCAGCGCGATCGACTGTAAGGCACCGGGCATGGGTTCGATTCGCGCCTTCGCCGAAGAAGTCCGGAAGCGAGCGGCGACCCAGCCACCGGGAACATGGATCCGCGGGCGGGGATACGACCAGACGCGCGTTTCGGAACAGCGGCACCCCAACCGCTTCGATTTCGACGCCGTCGCGCCAAATCATCCGGTGATATTCACGCGCACGTGCGGGCATATTGCCGTGGGGAATTCGATGGCGCTTGAGATGGCGGGGATCACGGATGCGACGCCGGATCCATCCGGTGGGCGGTACGACCGGGAAGGCGGCCGCAACCTCGGCGTGTGCTATGAAACCGCGCAAGGGCCGTTGCAGGGCGCGGCATCGCTTACGCCTCCGGAAGTGCGTGCGAACATCCTGGCGGCGCAAGAAGCGTACCTCAAAGCGGGCGGTACCTCGGTCCACGACGCGGGCGGGATCGTCGGTCCGGGTTTCGTGCAAATCCAGGACATCCACGACGAGGGAAAGCTGCGCCTGCGTGTCTACGCGTTTGGCACGGACGGCTTCGGCAACCGCCCCGGTACGGCGCTGGTGCAAAGCGGCGTTCACACGGGATTCGGCAATGACCGACTTCGCATCGGCGCGTACAAGGTCGTGACGGATGGATCCACGAGCGGGCCGACGGGTGCAACCCGCGAACCGTATGCCTCCAATTCGGATGACAGCGGCATCCTGTACTGGCAGCAGAGCGAACTCGAGGCGATGGTCGAGGCGGCCCACAGGGCGGGCTTCCAGGTAACGGTCCATGCCGTCGGGGACCGGGCGATCGAGAACTACCTGGACGCGATTGGGAAGGCGATGGACGCGTTCCCGCGCCAGAACCTGCGCCACCGCATCGAACACTGCGCCATCCTCGCGCCGGATCTGCGGCCGCGCGTGCGTCGGCTGGGCATCGTTACCGCGATGCAGCCCGCGTTTTTCTGGGAGTTCGGCGATGGGTATATCGTGAACTATGGGCGCGAGCGGGCGGACTGGTTCTTCCCCGTGAAGTCGATGTTGGCGATGGGCGCGATCGTGGCGGGGAGCAGCGATTCGCCGGTGACCGACCATCGCCCGCTCTTTGGTATCGAACAGGCGATGACGAGGGCGACGAACGGCGGCGATTGTTGCGGGCCGGAGGAGCGCCTGGACCTCGTGACTGCCCTGCGCCTGCACACAATCAACGGCGCGTACGCTTCGTTCGAAGAGGATCGCAAGGGAAGCATCGAAGTGGGCAAGCTCGCGGACATGGCCGTGCTAAGCGAAGACATTTCGCGGGTGCCGGTGAAGGAACTGCGGGATTTACCTGTCGCGATGACGGTCGTGGGCGGGGTGGTGGAATACGAGGGGTAGGCCCGGCCCAAACAGGCTCGCGGTCGAGGGGGAGCAAAGACAGTCTGGATTCTCATCTCTCTCGTTGGCGTCGGCGCCACATTGGCCTCTCACTCGTGCCTTGCGGGCAAGGGGCAGAAATCGGCAATCAAGACACCGTTCTCTGTCGCGTGGTACTCAGTGGACGTGGGCCGGTTCGTTGAGGGCCACGTCGGGATACAGGCAGCACGCGATAGCGTCGTGCAGTTCGCGTGTCTCCGGTTGGAGGGTGACGTGGGCGATGCCGTGGCGTTCGCGCAGCATGGCCGTGAGGCTGCCGATCGAGGCTTCGCAGCCAGCCATCGACTCCACCTCGACGTGGGCGCTGAGGGCGACGAAGCTCGGCGCAAGTGACCACACGTGCAGGTCGTGGAGCGCGTTGACCCCAGGGATAATGCGCGCATCGTCCTGGATCGCGGCGATCGAGACGCCCGGAGGAGACCCTTCCAGGAGGATGGAGAGCGCCGGGCGCAGGAGCAGGAGGGCGCGCGGGACGACAAGCGCGGCGATGGCGAGGCTGATGATGACATCGACCTGGGTCCATCCCCAGATGGCGATGACCGATGCGGAGACGATGACGCCTACGGAACCCAGGGCGTCCGCGGACACCTCGAATAGCGCACCCCGCGCGTTCAGGTTGTCGTGCGCGTGTGGATGGACCAGGCGAAACACGACGAGATTCAGGGCCAGGCCGACGCTGCCCGTGAGGAGCACGGGCAGCCACTGAACAGTATGCGGATCGCCGAGACGGCCGAGGGCTTCGAGCACGATATAGGCGGCCAGGCCGAGCATCAGGACGACATGGAGGGGGACGACCAGCACCTCCGCCCGCGCATAGCCATAGGTGCGGCGAAGGTCCGATGGGCGGCGAGCAAACAAGGTGGCCGCGAGGGCAAGCACCAGGCCGGCCGAATCCACGAGCATGTGCCCCGCGTCCGCGATGAGGGCGAGCGAGCCCGCGGCGAATCCGGCGACGACCTCCACGGCTGCAAAAGCGAGCGTAAGCAACAGACCAATGCGAAGAGCGCGGGCCGGGCCGTTATGAGTCATCGCTTCCATCGTAGTCGATTGAAGCGCGGCTATCGTTCGACGGAGGTCAGGGTGCGAAGGAAGTTCACGAGGTGCCAGATCTGCTGCTCGCTCAAGGCGCCAGCACCGGAACCCCAGGCGCGCATGGCGGAGCCCTGCACTCCACCATCAATGAAGCGGAAGAGCTGACCATCGGGGTGTTGGGGCGCGTGCAAGGTAAGGTCGAGCGGATAGGGGTCGAGGTTGAGGCCCTTGGGAGGCACGCCGGTTTGTCCGTGACAAGCGACGCAGTTCTGCTGGAACAGTTTGCGGCCGATCTCGATCGAATTCTGGTCGGGGAAAACGGGGTTCGTCGGTAGGGCGGTCGAAGGGGCATCCTTATGCACACCGAAGAGCAACAGGGAACCCACGCCGAAGCCGAGGATCGTGGCCGCGGCGGACCCATACCCTGGCCAGCGTCCGGACTCCGCCAGTCGTTCGCGCCAGAGCGCGAAGCCAAGGCCCAACATCAGGAGCGCGAAACCCGCGAACTCGTTCCAGGTGAGGCCGGGAGCGGGATTGGACCATGCGCCGCCCGGGTTGAGGGAAATCACCGCCGAGCCCGCAGGACGGACATCGAAGAAGCCGGTGACATCATCCACGTTGGCGCGCCTGACACTTACCTCGACGCGCCACTGGCCCTCCAGCGTGAGGAATGGACCCTGGCCGGTGTACGTACCGGGCACGCTTCCTTTCGCGAGGTCGAGCGTAGAGGGACCGATTGTCTGGTCGTCCTGGTAACGGAACGTGAGGCGGACGCGTTCAGCTTCCTGACCGGCGCCCGCGGCATCTTTGAGGGCGACGCGGTACGTGTTCAGTCCTGTCCGGTTGGGGTCGATGTTCAAGCCGATATTCAAGTCCGCGATGGCAAGGGATTGGTCGAACGCGAGCGATTCTCTGGTATTCGGAACGGACTTGGGCACGGAAGTTTGGGTGAGGAGGGCCGCGCAGGCGATGACGGCGAGGCCCATGGCCGCTTCGGCCGTGGCTGTGCGAATGAAGCGCCGCGGCTCGCCGGGCGCCAATGCTTCGAGGCGGCGGCGCCCCCAGCGCGCGTTCCAGGCGCCGAGCGCGAGCAGGGGCACAAGCAGGCCGATTTTCACAAGCAGCGTCACCCCATATCGCGTCTCACGAAGCTGCGAAGGAGACGAGAGCTCGATGAAACTGGAGAGCAGCCCTGTTGTGAGGATGAAGAAGACGAGCAATGACGCAATGAGGCCAAACCGGGCCATGAGCGTCAGATAGTCCAGGTCACGGCTTGCGAGGCGGGCGCACGCCGCAACGCCCACCACGGCCCCGATCCAAAGGACGGCGCTCAATCCGTGCACGAGGTCGATACCGGTGCCCCAGGAGCTGCCCGTGCCCGCGGCCGCGTGGCTCGTTGCGGCATAGGCCCATGCGTAGAGGGCGACGCCGACGAGGGCCCCCGCGCTCGCGCGGCGTTGGGTTTCGTTGAGCAGAGTGGCAATGCATGCGATGAGGAACGCGGCGCCCAGGCGGATGAGCCAGTACCCGCCGATGCGCGTGTGGAAGACGATATCGGCAAGGCTCAAGGTGGAATAGCCACGCCGGATCGTGTCCAGGTTGAGCAGTGTCGCCGCGAGCAACACCGCTCCGCCCCCGTAGATGACGAAGCCCAGGCCGCGGCGGGTGGATGCATTGGCGGCGGGAAGGATGAGAAGCAAAAGCGCGCCGCCGGCGGCAATCAACAGCCCGAGCAGGCTGAGGGCGCGGACGGCGACACCATCCGCAAGGGGCGCGGGGTCCGGGTCGTTTCCGAACCCGGTTACCGAATTCGCCTGGACGGGGAGGCTTCCATCCGCGGTGAGAACCGTGAAGGGAAACGACCCTCTCAAGGCGTGGCCGTCTATGCGGGAGACGTTGAACCAGAGGACGTTGTAGATGCCGGGAGGGAGCTGGGGCACTTGCACGGTGACGACACCCGTGCGGCTCAGATCAGGCGCGGGAAGGCGAAGGATCTTCCCCGTGGCATCCAGGAGTTGGATGCCGCTCTGTTTCGCATCCACCGGTTCGCTGAACCCGAGGAGGACCTGGCCGGGCGGGCGCTGGAGGAAGGCGTTTGCGGCCGGTTCGGAGCGGACGAGGGCGGCGTGCGCCTCCGCTTGCCCCGGCAGGACCATCAGCCAAAGGCCAACCGCCGCCGCGACCAAAAGCAGTGCCTGCTTCACGACCGCTTTTGCATCAGCAGGAAGGTACCGCCGCTGCCAATGACGAGCGCACACATGGCGACGGCGATGACGAGCGTCCAGGAGCGCCCGCTATCGCCGCCCGAGAGCGCCGAGGACTCCTGATTGCCGCCCTGGCCCGCGCCCTGGTCCAGGAGGTCCTCTCGCACCACGGTCTTTCCCGGATTGGGCGCCTTCGTTGGATCGTAAGTGAACGCGAATGTCCCTTCCGCGGGATCGCCGTCGTCCGCGCTGAGCGTCTTCCATCGGACGGTGTAGACGCCGACAACCAAGGACGCCGGGAGGGCGATGCTGATCTTCTTGCGGTTCCCGTTGTCGATAACGGCGGCGCCCGTGGTGATTTCCTTGCCGGTGCTGTCGAGGACGTCGATGTCGTTTGCCCCGGCCTGGCGAGCCATCTCCTGGGACATTTCTATCGTCACTTCGGCCGGGGGCGAGGCAAGCACGGCGCCATCGCCGGGGCTAAGCTTTGTCGGCTCCGCGTGGGCGAAGGCGGTGGACCACGCGACAACGGCCGCCGAGAGCGCGGCGAGCATCACCGTGGCTGCTCGGGCGCCTTGGAACCGGGTAGCGAATCGCATCATTGGAATGCAGTGTAGGAACGAGACCCGGCGAGGGCCACCGGCCTTCGGAGGGCCTTCGTGACCCTACCTTGACGCGAGAGCGGGCGACGCCCGGGGCAAGGCCCGGTTAGGACGGAATGTAAACGCAACGCAAACTCCGCCGGGCGAGGGGGTTTACGGGTTGACCCGGGCAGCGCCGCACGTGGTATGGTCTCGCGGCGGGGAGATTACGGTTGGTCGGTCGTTATGATGATTTCAGAATGGACGAGGGCCACGTTGCGGTGGTGGGGTGTGAAGGCGCACAGACTGCCGGTGGCGTCAGTAGCCCTCGTCGTGCTGGGCGGCGTGCTCCTGTTCGCGGCGCTGGCGCCGCAAAAGCGGGCCGAGGCTATCGCCCCCTGCGTGGCGCATAGCAACACGGACGAGGAAGCGAGCTTCCTTGCGCTGCTCCAGGCGTGGCGCAACGTGCACATCACCGGGTCATTGCCGCTCACTGTCTCCGCGCCGCTGAACGCCTCCGCCGCCGGTTATGCGCGGTATCTTGCGAACACGCCGGGGGCAAGCGGTCACTACGCGGATGGTTCCGATTGGGTGGCGCGCGCCACACAGTGTGGATATTCGAGCAATGGCAGCACTTCCGCGGGCGGCGAAGGGCTGGCGGTGGCCGAGTCCGGGTCCACGATTTCACTGTCGCCGCAAGGAGCGCTGGACATCATGTCCGCTCACGGCGGCAGTGGCATCAACATCCCGGCCAACGTCGGGCTGCCCGTGAAGTGCGTCGGAGTTGCCAGAGCGGTCTCCTCGGACGGCCGAAAGGTCGCGTGGGTGGCGGTCCTCTTCGCCGTTAGTGGGAACTGCCCGCAAGCGGTTGCGGGGGGCGGCAACCCGACCTCGACCGCCACGGCGAACGCGTCGCCAAGCGCAACCGCAACGCTCCCACGCGTCGCGACTTCGACCCCAACAGCGACGCGGACACCAAGCGCGGCGCCATCACCAACGCCGACGAAGCCGACGGACCCGCGGCCGTTCAAAGCCGTGATCGTGCAGCTTGCGAACGACGCCAACACGCCTAATGCAGCCCCGACAACTCCACCAACTGTCACTCCGCCACTCACGACGCCGACATCCTCGACAGCGACGGCCACGCACACCCCTTCGCCCGCGGTCTCGGCTGCATGCGGGGGCAGCTACGCCACGATCACGGCGCTCGATAAACTCGGCGAACGGGTCACTGTCACTGGCGCCGGGAGGATGACGGGCTGGTACCTCATCAGCGAGACGGGGAACCAGCGTTTCGACTTCCCGGCGGGCTATATGCTCTCCGGGACGATCCAGATCGTGTCGGGCCGTGACCAGTTTTCGCCAACATCGATGAGTCTCTGGTGGATCGCATCGACCGTGTGGAACAATGCCGCGAACGATGACGCCCTACTCCACGACTGCACCGGAAACCTCGTGCAACGCTTCGACGACGGGATGTGAGCCGAGAGCCGAGAGCCGAGAGCCGAGAGCCGAGATCCGAGAGCCGAGAGCCGAGGGCCGAGGGCCGACTAACGGTGTATGGAGGTGTTCGGGCGGGCTAGTCCATGTGGATGATGAGGCCGGCGGTTGCCGCCTGGAAGAAGTAGAATTCGGCGCGCTGGAGACCGTTCAGGAGCGTGTTCATGCTGGCGGGGAAGCCCCGGAACCAGAAGAGGAACGCCTGAACGCCGGCGTCCCAGTGAAAGATGGCCGTGACATCATCCGGAAGGGCCACAGCCACCTGGTTCGCGGGAAGCCCACCGGGAGACCCGGACCAGAGAGCACCGGTCGTCCCTTGCACTGTTGTGATCGTCCCCCCAGGGTTGGGCAGGACGAATGCCGAAGCGCGTGCGCCATTGATGGTGGCCGGTCCAGAAGATTGGAAAAGGACGTACATCCCCGGCTGAATCGCTGTGAGCGTGTTCATCGAGGAGGGGAAGCCGCGGAACCAGAAGAGGAAGCCCTGGCGCGTGTTGTCCCAGGAGAAGGCCGCTGACACCGCCGTGGGTAGTCCGGACTCCATCGCCGCGCCCGAGATGGATGCGAACCGCCAAACCACGCCGGACGTGCCTGCGCCAATTGGCACTGGCGGGGGATCGATCACGAATGTCATCGGTGGGGCTGCCAGTCCCGAAGGGTTAGCGACCGTAACGAGCGCGTCCGCGGGGGCGGCGAGATCCGCGGCGCCAATGGACGCGAGCACGCGGGTCGGCGAAACGAAAGTCGTCGCGCGGGGCGAACCGTTCCATCGCACGGTGGCGCCGGAGGCGAAACCGAGGCCATCGACGGTCAGGGTCAGAGGTGAAGTACCAGCGGGTGCCGAAGCCGGGCTCAACGACACCATGGCGGGCGGTTGCAGGACCGGCGTGCTCGTAGGCGGCATCGGGGTGCTTGTTGCGGGGATCGGCGTATTGGTCGGCGGGACGGGTGGGTTTGTCGGCGGGACAGCCGTGTTTGTTGGGGGGATGGGCGTGTTTGTCGGGGGGATTGGCGTGTTCGTTGGGGGCGCGGTACCCGCGTCTTCCTTGGTGCCGAAGTCCGTGACCCAATACCAATTGTATGGCGAACCGGAAACGAACTTGCGGCCGATGCCGATGCGCGTGTAGTTGGGGTTGAGCATGTTCGTGTTGTGGCCGGGCGAATTCTGCCAGGCCGTGAACGCGGAGGCCGCGGTATCCCAGAACGTGCCGGCAGCGATGTTTTCGCCGCGCCATCCGCCGACCGGGTGGTCACAATCCGTGAGGCGGGTGTTCCAATCGCGTCCACCGGGTTCGTTGTGGTTAAAGTAGGCCTTGACGCCGAGGTCGTTCGCCATCCAGGACGATGCGCGGCTCAGGCTCGTGGTTACCGTGAGCGGACCGGCGCTGTTGGCGGCGCGATAGGCATTTATTTGGCCGAGGAAGGCGAGTTCCTCGGGATCGAGCGCTATTTCCGCGGCGCTGACGGTGCAATTGGTGAGCGCGAGAGCCGACTGCGTGCCACCGCCATCGGGGGCCGCGAACAAAAGGAGAGTCGAAATGACCGCGAACGCAAGGCCGCTTGTCCAGGCAACTCTTCGGCGGAAGGAAACCATTGGCACCGATCCCAAGCGAGCAAAAGCCCACTCTGTGCCTTCTAAGATCGACTGCAATGGGCGCAGGAACATGCGATCTTTGTAACCGCTGCGTAAACGCCGTGTAGTTTTTTTGGCCAGACGTGAGGGAAACCCCGCAGACGGCGAAGGGCCAACACTGAAATATCGACCCTTCGGCCACTTCGCCCTGCCGGCGGGCTAATTCTTGAAGTCGAAGTTGCCGTCCTGGCAGTCTTTGTTCTTGTCGGCGATCTTGCTCAGGCGTTCGTCGGCTCCCTTGGGCGGATCGGGGAGTTCGCCGAGGCTCTGAAGTGCTTCAAAATCGCCCTTCTTGATGGCAGCCGAACCCTGGTTGAGCGTCTTGCTCGCTTCCTTGTGCCATTCCTTCAGGTCCTTGGGCGGATTCGCGTTCGCGAAGTCCTTTGCAAGCTGCTCGAACGGCTTGGAGAACTGAGTGATGACTTGCTTCGGGTCGGAGAACTTGCTTGGGTCCGAGGTCACCTTCGTGAGCGAATCGGACATCTTCTTGAAGGCGCTGCAGATATCGGCGACGTACTTTTCGTCGCTGCCCGTGCCCCCGCCGCTGTTTCCGACGCTGCGTGAATCACCGCTATCGTCGTCATCGCCACAGGCGCCGAGCAACACGACCGCCGCAACTGGTAGGGCAAGGGCCCAGCGCCACTGCTGAAACATTCGGTTCAATATACCTCTCCCGGAGAACATCTTCCCTGGCATTAAACGACCGATCGGTAGCTGAGGCTATGCGGAACTACCCGGACAACCAGCAGTGATCCGTTGTTCGCGCTGGAAATGATGGGGCGCAGGTTTCGCTCCCGGAAAGGTAGGGGGCGCGGCGACGGCGATTTGCTCAGATAGACCAGTCTTCCGAAGCCGGGAAGTCCAGCACTTCGCGCACCATCCCGGCGGCTACGGTGAGGCGCGTGGCGGCGTCGATGAGGATGAAGCTGCCGGTATCGCGACTCACCCGGTAGGGATCCACGAAGAGCGGTTCGTGGGTGCGGATGGTGATGAGGCCGATCTCGTTGAGCGACAAGCCGCCCGGGTGTCCTGTGCGGGTGAGGCTCTTAATGTCGAGCCGGTCTTCCAGCGATGCAACGCGGCACTTCACGCGGCGGGAGGTGTGCTTTATCCAGAACTGCTGCCCCGGTTTGAGCGTCGTGGTGTCGCTCATCCAGCAGATGTCCGCCGTGAACCGGCTGGTCTGTGACGGGGGATTCGCTGAATCGACGATCATGTAGCCGCGCCCCACATCTAGCTCATCCGCCAGGCGAAGCGTGACGGCGTCGCCGCTTGCAGCGGACTCGACGGACGTTGGATATCGGTCGATGGAGGCGATCGTCGTGCGCGCGCCGATCGGGAGCACCGTCACTTCGCGCCCAGCGTGTGCCTCCCCCGCCGCGATCGTGCCCGCGTACCCCCGGTAGTCGTGGAATTCGTCGGTCAATGGGCGTAGGACGAATTGGACGGGAAAGCGCAGGGCCGCGTGCCGTGCCGGGTCGGGCACTTCGACGGATTCAAGGAATTCCAGCACCGTCGGTCCATCGAACCAGTCCAGGTTCTCCCCGCGATCGACGATGTTATCGCCGGAGACGGCCGCGATCGGGAGCACGGTCACGGCGGGGACACCCAAGCCCTCGGCCAGGGCGCGAAACTCGGTTTCAATCTCCCGGAAGCGCGATTCGGACCAGTCCACAAGGTCGAGCTTATTCACGCAAAGCACCATGTGCTGGATGCCGAGCAGGCCGGCCAGGGCGGAATGGCGGCGCGTCTGTTCGATGACGCCTTTGCGCGCATCGACGAGGATCAGGGCAAGCGCCGCGGTCGATGCGCCCGTGACCATGTTCCGCGTGTATTGAACGTGGCCGGGTGCGTCCGCGATGATGAACTTGCGCTTTGGCGTGGCGAAATAGCGGTAGGCAACATCGATCGTGATGCCCTGTTCGCGTTCCGCACGGAGGCCGTCCGTGAGGAGCGCGAGGTTCACTTCGCCGCGGCCCTGGGCGAGACTGGCGCGTTCGAGACCCGCCATCGTGTCTTCGAAGACCTGCTTGGTATCGAACAGCAGGCGCCCGATGAGCGTGCTCTTGCCGTCATCGACGGAGCCGGCGGTGACGATGCGAAGGAGGTCCACCTAGAAGTAGCCCTCGCGCTTGCGGTCTTCCATCGCCGCCTCGGAAAACTGGTCGTCGGCCCGGCTCTGGCCACGCTCGGTCATACGCGTCGCGGCTATCTCGGCGACGACATCGGGCAGCGTGGAGGCGTAGGAGGCGACGGCGGCGGTGCAGGTCATATCGCCGACGGTGCGGTAGCGCACCGAGGCGGAGAAGGCGCGTTCGGTGGGGAGCATGGGAATGAAATCGCTGACGGCCATGAGCATGCCGTCCCGTTCGAAGACCTCGCGTTCGTGGGCAAAGTAGATCGCAGGCACCTCGATCTCTTCGCGCTCGATGTAGCGCCAGACGTCGAGCTCGGTCCAATTGGAAAGTGGGAAGACGCGCATGTGTTCGCCACGGACGTGCATGCCGTTGAAGATGTGCCAGAGTTCGGGGCGCTGGTTGCGCGGGTCCCACTGGCCAAAGTCGTCGCGGAAGGAGAAGACGCGTTCCTTGGCGCGTGCCTTCTCTTCGTCGCGCCTGGCGCCACCGATGGCGGCGTCGAGCGTTTGCGAGGCGATGGCGGCCAAGAGAACGGGCGTCTGGAGGCGGTTGCGGGAAGCGCGGGGACCTTGTTCTTCCACCAGCTCCCCGGAGTCGATTGCATCCTGGACGGAGGCCACGATCATCCGCGCGCCGAGTTCAGCGACGCGGCGATCGCGAAACTCGATGACCTCGGGGAAATTGTGGCCGGTATCGACGTGCATGACGGGGAAGGGGAACTTCTGGGGCCAGAACGCCTTCTCGGCGATGCGCAAAAGGACGATTGAATCCTTACCGCCGGAAAACAATAGAACAGGCCGCTCGAATTCGGCGGCCACTTCGCGAAAGATGAAGATTGCCTCCGCCTCGAGGGCATCGAGTCCGGCATCGGAACTCGTCATGAGTGGAAGCGCCTCGACGCTCATCGTCCACCGCCCGCGATGAGGCCCCGGGTTTCGAGGTATTCGAGGACGCGAGCGACGGAGGCGTCCACGGGTTCGCTGCCCGTGGGTACGACCAGCTCTGGCGTGAGGGGCGCTTCATAGGGGTCGTCGATCCCGGTGAACCCCGTCCGCTTGCCGGCGCGCGCCTCCTCATAGAGGCCCTTCACATCGCGCGCTTCGCACTCTTCGAGGGTGGCGGCGACGTGGGTTTCAATGAACGCAGCGCCATCGCGCTCGACGAGGCGGCGGTTGGCGTCGCGCGTGTCGCGGTAGGGCGAAATAGCGGCGGTAATCACGCCGATGCCGTTTCGCGCAAGGAGGTTCGCGACGAAGCCGATGCGGAGGATGTTCGTATCGCGGTCTTCCTTGCTGAATGTGAGGCCCCTGGAGAGGTTCGTGCGCACCTCGTCGCCATCGAGCACCTCGATCTTCCGCCCACGCTCTCGCAGCGCCGGGGCGAGCGCCTCGGTGAGGGTGGACTTGCCGGACCCGGAGAGCCCGGTGAGCCACAATACAAAGCCAGGAGAGTCACACATCGGGCTCCGCGAGCATCCTTTCGTGTCGTTTGATCGTGCCGTTTGGCTGAAGGACGGGGTTCCCAGACTAGGTGTGCAGACCGCACTCGTCCTTTTCGAAACCCTGCCAGCGGCCCGCACGCCCCTGGACGCCCGGCACGGTGCAGTTGTAACAACCGATGCTGGTGTAGCCCTGGTTCAGGAGCGGGTTATAGGGCGTGTTGTTGTCCAGGAGGTAGGCCCACGTCCGAGCTTCATTCCAGTTCGCCAACGGGTTGACCTTGAGGAGGCCGAACTTTGCGTTCCACGACAGGATTGGGATGTCCGCCCGGCCCTCCGATTGGTCGCGGCGCAGGCCGCTTATCCAGCAATCTTTGCCTTCGAGAGCACGGTGGTTCGGTTCCACTTTGCGAATCTCGCAGCAGGCGTCGGGGTCGCGCATCCAGAGCGCGGAACCGAATTGCTTCGCCTGCTCCTCGTGGCTGAGCTTCGACTTGTAGACCTGCACGTTGGAGAGCGAGAGGGCGGAAACCGTTTCGCGCATCGATTCGTGGGTCTCTTCGAAGAGGTAGTCCGTATCGAGCACGAAGACGTGCACGTTCGGCTTGAGCTGCGCGACCATGTGCAAGATGGCGGATCCGCTCGCGCCGCCGAAGCTCGCGCCGACGGAGAGGCCATCGCCGAACGTCTCAACACACCACCGCACGATTTCGCGAGGGTCGGCGGTTTCGAAACGGGCGTTCAGGGCGGCGATTTCCGCGTCGCTCAGGCGGGTGGCGACGGACACAGGCGGCTCCATAAAAGGTGAGTGATTCGCTCAACATTATCAACAACTCAGATTGCCGGCAAGGGTCATTGTTGATAAAGTCTATCAAGAATTCTCCCGCCCGGACGGCGTGGCGCGAAGGGGTGTAGGAAATGACAACCGCCGAGACGACCTCCGAGACGATCGTGTACCGCAACGACGCGGGGATGGTGTTGCCCGTCCTCGAACATGAACTGGACGACTTCAGCACGGAGGCGACCCGCTACCTGAAGGGCGAATGGGAGGAAGCGAAATTCATCGGCTTCCGGCTCAAGCAAGGCGTCTATGGCCAGCGCCAGCCCGGCGTGCAGATGTTGCGCTGCAAGCTCCCGCTGGGGGGCGTGACCGCCGACCAGATGGACGCCTTCGGAGAGGTCGCGGACCGTTATGCGCCGCTCCGCAAGGGCCACATCACGACGCGACAAAACTTCCAGATTCACCACATCCCTCTGGCGAAGGCGGCGGATGCGCTGCGCATCCTCGGCAAGACCGGCATCTCCACGCGCGAAGCCTGCGGCAACGTCGTGCGCAACGTCACGGGTGACCCGTGGGCGGGCGTGAACGCGGACGAGCCTTTCGACCCGACTCCATATGCCGCGGCGTTCGCACGCTTCTGGTTGCGCAACCCCCTCAGCCAGTTGCTCCCGCGCAAGTTCAAGGTCGCCTTCAGCTCCAGCGATGCGGATATCGCCATCACTGGCATCCACGATATGGGATTCATCCCGCGCATTCGTAATGGCGTGAAGGGCTTCACTATCTACGTCGGCGGGGGCCTCAGCATCATGCCGCGAAATGCCATGGTGTTGCGCGAATTCTCGCCCATGGACGAGTACCTCAAGATCTCGGAGGCGGTGATCCGCCTCTTCGAAGCGGCGGATGAGCTTCGCAAGAACCGCGCGAAGGCGCGCATCAAGTTCCTCATCGACCGCGTGGGCATCGAAAAGTTCCGCGAAATGGTGGATGAAGAACTGACGCACGACTGGGCGAAGAAGGATTTCAGCCCGGAACGTCTTCTCTTTTTCGACGACGAAGAAGGCAGCGCCCCGCCAAAGCGTGCGTTTTCGCAGCCGAACGGGGACATGCGCGAGTTCAGCGCGTTCGTGAGTATGAACGTGAAGGCGCAGCGCCAGCAGGGCTTCAGCACTATAGAGGTGAAGGTGACGCGGGGCGACCTCAACCCGGAACAGTTCCGTGGCGTCGGCCAGATCATGCGCGACTACGCGGGCGGACGGGCGCGGACGACAGTCCAACAGAACCTCGTGCTGCGCTGGGTGCGTGATGAGGCGCTGTACGAAGTCTGGCAGAAGCTGAAGGCGCTCGACCTGGGTGACGCTGGCGCCCACGGCATCACGGACGTCGTTAGCTGCCCGGGGACGGATAGCTGCAAGCTCGGGATCACGAGTTCGATGGGCCTCAACCGGGCAATCCAGGAGCGCCTGGAGTCGCTGAACTTCCAGGACCCGCTGACCAACAAGATCCACGTCAAGATGAGCGGCTGCCCGAACAGCTGCGGCATGCACCATATCGCCAACATCGGATTCCACGGCGCTGCCATCAAGGTTGGCGACCGGCAGATGCCCGCCTACATCGTCTTTATGGGTGGGGCCTACGATGGCGGCGTGGTGCGCATGGGCACGCAGCTCAAGGTGCGCCTGCCCGCGAAGCGTGGCCCGGAGGCGGTCGAGCGCTTCGTGAAGTTATACGAGACCTATCGCAACTCGGGCGAAGTCTTCAACGACTATTTCGACCGCGTTGGCCCCAAGGCGTTCGAACTGGCCGTGGAGGACCTCGCGATCCCGGGCATCTTCGACGAAGAGAACCGCGCCTCGTTCGTCGATTGGAACCGCAGCGAGTTGTACCAGATCCAGCGCGGTGAAGGCGAATGCGCTGTTTAAGAAGGACTTGGGACTGAGGACTTAGGACTTCGTTGGGTGCCGCGCTACTTCGTGTTTCTGCGGGCGATCAATGTGGGGCGGCACAACCGAATCCGGATGGACGAGTTGCGGGACCTATGTATGGGCGTCGGGTTTGAGGGCGTCTCGACGTACATTCAGTCGGGCAACATCGTGCTCCACTCGAACGATGCCGAAGACGTCGTTGCGAGGCGGTTGGAGGCAACGCTCGAAGAGCACGGATTGCGGAACGCCGCGGCGATCGTGCGGATCGGGGCTGAGCTGTCGGAACTGCTGGACGCCTGGTCTGCCATGGACGCGCCAGGCTCAAGGAAACCGTTTGTCACCCTCTTTCGGTCGCCCGTACCGCCAGAGAGCGTGATGGCGTTAACGCATCCGGGGCTGGCACAACTCGCTGTCCGGGAGCGTGAAGCGCTCTCCGTGATGAAGCCCGGGTATGAAGGGCCGTTGGACGTCGGCTTCCTCGAGAAGAAGCTCAAGATACCTGGGACAACGCGGTATCTGGCGGTAGTCAAGGACTTCGCGGAGTTCGGTCGCTCGGGGCCGATCGGGCCGCGGTAGTTGGGGATCAGCGCTGGCGGAGGGCGGCCCACGATTCGGCGAAGGGCAGGCCGCCGCCGCGTTCCGCTTCGATGAGGGCTGCGCGCTGGCGGGATTCGGGCAGGTCGCCGAGCAGGAGCGAGGGGTTGGCGCTCACGTCCCAGGCGAGGTCCGTGTGGCGGCGGATAAGCTGGCAGAACTCCCGGAAGAGCGGTTCACGGTCCAGGTAGCATTCGAAGACAAAGAGCGAGAGGTCGTCGAGGCAGTCGTCAGCGGTGCTATCGACCAGGCGGTCGTACGTCGCGCCGAGCCACTCAGCGGTCTCCGTCCACGCTTGCGCAGCCTGGGGGCAGCCCTTGGACTCCACAGCTTCAAGCGACGACATGAGCATGACGAGGAACGTTGGGAGGCGGCGGTGTTCGTATCCGAGGCGGGCCACGCGCATCCAGCGCATCTCGGCGGAGCAATCGGCGTGGTGGCGCAGCGCAGGGATAGCGCCGGCGAGTTCGTTGGCCTCGGCGTCGGGCAGTGTGCGCACCCAGTCTTCGATCGTCGATTGGGCGACCTCGGCGAGATCGATGATCGACAGGGCCGCGAGCCTGCGATCGGGCGAGCCGTCCTGGATCTCCATGACGAGTTCAGGCGTGCTCAAGCGGCGGAACAGCGGCTCGTGCAGTTCCCAGCCCGTGTATTGCGGTGGCAGTCGGCGTTCCATCTTCTCAAGGATACGGCGGTGAGCGGCGCGGTCTACAGGGCATGGCAAGTGATAAACTGATTCGATGGACGGATTGTCATTCAAACGCCACCGCAGACTGCGCGGATCACCCGGGATCCGCGGGCTCGTGCGCGAAACGGAGCTGACGCCGGGACACCTGGTTTACCCACTGTTCATCGAGGCGGGCCTGTCTGGGCGCTCGCCGATCGGTTCGATGCCGGGGCAAAGCCGCCTCGGCCTGGACGCGCTCTCGGGTGAAGCAGCCGAACTGAAGTCGCTCCAGGTGCCGGCGGTCCTGCTCTTCGGCCTGCCGCCAGCGAAGGATGAATCGGGGAGCGGTGCTTGGGATGCCGACGGCATTGTCCAGCAAGCCGTGCGCCGCTTGAAAGAAGTTAACCCGGAGATTGTGGTAATCGGTGACGTTTGCCTGTGCGAGTACACGTCACATGGTCACTGTGGGTTGTTGCGCGCGGACGGCGCCGTGGATAACGACGCCACCCTGCCCCTGCTCGCCGAGACTTCGGTGAGCCTGGCGCGCGCTGGCTGCGACATCATCGCGCCGAGCGACATGATGGACGGGCGCGTGGGCGCTATCCGGGCGGCCCTGGATTCGGCGGGTTTCGTGGAAACGCCGGTACTTTCCTATGCGGCGAAGTTTGCCAGCGGGTTCTACGGCCCGTTCCGGGAGGCGGCCGAGAGCGCACCCGCATTCGGCGACCGGCGGGGCTACCAGATGGACCCCGCGAACGGGCGCATGGCGCTTGACGAAGTGATGACGGACATCGCCGAGGGCGCCGACATGGTCATGGTGAAGCCCGCTCTTCCCTACCTGGACCTCGTGCGCCAGGTGCGCGATTCGGTCGATGTCCCGGTTGTGGCTTACAACGTGAGCGGCGAGTACAGCATGGTCATGGCGGCTGTCCAGAACGGCTGGCTCGATGAGGAGCGCGTGATTGACGAGGTGCTGACCTCCATCCGCCGGGCGGGCGCCGATATCGTGATCAGTTATCACGCGAAGCAGTGGGCGGCGAAGCACTGCTAACGCCTCGGCAGGTTAGGTCGCCAGGCCATCCGCGAGCACATCCGCCTGATTCCAGACCGCACGCGAATCGAGACGGTCCGTTGCGGGACGCGTCTGCCCCAGGACGGTGACGGTGTGGCCGAAGTCGAGCAAGATACGTGTGAATTCGCGACCCAGAAATCCAGAGCCGCCAGCGATGCTAATGTTCATGTGTCTACCCCGCTGAATCGGAGACCAAATCGATTGTCGCCAGCGTACGACGACTATGCGGGGACGGAAGTAGGCGTGCCAACAGCCATGAAGCAAGTCAAAGGAGCACCGCGATGACCCTCTTGAAATACAGCTCGGTCTTCCATGTCACGGTCGAAGAACTCTTCGACTTCCACGCCGACGTATCCAACCTCGCGCGAATCTCGCCGCCTCTGCCCCGCTTCGAACTGCTTTCAGAGGCAACGGAGAGCGTTGAAGGCGACGCGCAGGTGTTCCGGCTTGCCGTAGGCCCGATGGGCGCCACGTGGCATGCCAGGCTGACGCGCGTTCGCCGTCCCTATCTCATCGAGGACACCCAGGAATCGGGTCCGTTCAGGTCCTGGCGGCACCAACATCGCATCAGCCCGGAGGACGAAGGCCGGGCGCGGCTCACGGATGTGGTCTCGTTTCGCATGTTGCCGACACCCGTCGGAGAGTTCATCGAGTACTTCTTCGTGCGTCCGGGGATACTCGGCATGTTCGCGCTCCGGCACCGGCGCACGGCGCGCATACTCGCCGGGCATCACCGTGACCACGAGCCCACTTCAATGGGCCAATCTTGATCCTTCCGCAATAGTTATGGGGGACGAGGCTGTTAGTGTTGTGCACCGATGCAAGAGTCCTGCGCCATCTGCCAAAATCTGCGTAAACCTCCCAGCCCGACGAAGACGGTGCTGGGGTTGCGTACCGCGCTACCCGAATTGTTGGCACGGGCGATCACCGACTTCGGAACCCGGGGCGGACTGTGCCACGTCCTGCTGCCGGTCTGCCCGGAACATGCTGTCGATGTCTATCGAGGTCGTGTCGCGGGCGTAGAGATGGCGTGGCGTATGCCACAAGACACGGAAGCTGTCGCGGCGGCGCGTTGACACGCGGAGAAGCACGTTCCTACGATCGGACGATGGCAACGACAGTGGACGATGCGACAGCGCGCATGGGAACAGGTGGACGCCGCCTCACGGGTCCGCGGCGTGCAGTACTGGACCACATTGCCGCTTCGCGCTCGCCATTCACGGCCGAGGAACTCTGCGAAGCGCTGCCCGGCATCGGCCGAGCTACCGTGTTTCGGACGGTGAAGCTACTCCAGGAGATGGAGTTCGTCTGCCGCGTCCCCCTCGAAGATGGCAGCGTGCGCTACCAGCTCAGCGAAGGCGAACACCACCACCACCTGGTGTGTAGCGAATGCAACACGGTGCGCGAGTTTGTGGACCCGGAGATCGACGGACTTATCCTCGCGCAAGCGAAGTCACTCGGCTTTCGATTGCAGAGCCACAGCCTGGAGCTGTACGGGCGCTGCTCGATCTGCGCCGCCGACTAGTCGGGCTTCACGGGCGTTCGCGAATCACGCAAGAGGGTTTTCATTCCGGGCTTGAAAACGACTTTGTCGTTGATCACCACGATTTCGTTGTCCAGGTAGAGCTGCACCGCGCGGGAGAGGACGCGTCCTTCGAGCGCGCGCCCTTTCGTACGGACGTCTTCGACCGAATCGATGCCGACGTCGATCTGGAAGACATCCTGGAGAATGATCGGACCCGCATCCAACTCGGCGGTGACGAAGTGGGCCGTGCAGCCGGAGACGCGGACGCCGTCCTCCCAGGCGCGCCGGTAGGGGTTCGCGCCCGGGAAGTAGGGGAGCAACGACGGGTGAATGTTGATGATCCTTCCGGCGTATGGATCGACCAGCGCCGGGGTGAGGATCTGCATATACCGTGCAAGGACGACGATGTCCGCGTTACACCGCTCCAACTCCTGGAGGAGGAACGCCTCATGTGCGACCTTGTCATCGCTGGGGAACCACGTGAACGGCAGCTTCGCGGCTGCCGCGAACGCCCGCAACGATTCATGGTTGGCAATCACGGCAACGAGGTCACCGTTCAGTTCGCCGCTGCGCCAGTCTTCGACGAGGCGCTCCAGGCAGTGCGGCTCCTTGCTCACGAGGACGGCGACGCGGCGGCGGTTGCGCTGGTTGTCCAACGTCACGCGGATGTCCATACCGATTTCCTGGCCGATCGTTAGCAACCCGGTCACGAGTTCATCGAGGCTCACGGCGGCCTCGGTGATATCGATGAGCATGTCCATGAGGAACTGTCCACGGACAACCCGTTGTTCGATATCTTCGATATTGATATCGCGCTCGGCGAGGTACGTACTTATTCGCGCGACGACGCCCTTTTGGTCGCGCCCAAGGACGCTGATGATGACGAGGATTCGTGGCATTCGAGAAGGGACCTTTCGGCGAGGTGGGCATGTTCGCAACAGTGAGGGTATCTCAGGGTTGCGTGGTGAACACTGCGGGATTTCCCGGCCATCCCAAATGAGCTATCGTTCGTACCCATACAAGGGGCGGAAGCGCCTATCGCTCCCCAAAGACGGCGCATGCGTCATCGACCGGTCAGCGACGACGCCGCGCTGCGAGACCGAATGACGATTGAGGCAAGGAGGTATGGCCAGTTACGAAGGCATGAAGGCTGACGCCGACACGTAAAGAACTGTTGACCTTAAGCGCTTTGGCGCGCACCTTACCGTCCGGTAATCGATGAGGAGGGAACCCGTACCGATGACCAAAACCCACCTGAAAATGCTTTTGAGCATGATCGCAATGCTCGCTGTTTTCGCCTTCGCGGTCGCTTGTGGCGACGATGACGACAGCGCTTCGAAGAGCCCGGCGCCCGCCGGTGACAAGACCGCAGCCCCCGGCCAGGCAACGCAGGCGCCGAGCGGCGCGGCCAAGCCCTCGGGCACCATCACCGTCCGGACCATTCCGTTCGCGAGTTGGGACCCACACTTCTCGAGTTTCAACCAGGACATCGAGCAGCAGATGATGGTCTGGCGTGGCCTCTACCATCTCGACAAGGACAGCAAGGCACAACCTTCCATGGCTGTCGGCGCACCAACACTCTCGTCGGATGCCAAGACGATCACGGTGAAGGTTAAGCCGGACCTGAAGTGGTCGGACGGCCAGCCGCTCGATGCCAACGACTTCGTCGCCGGCATCCAACGGACCTGCAATCCCGACAACGCGGGCGCCTACCAGTTCATTCTCACCGCCCTTGTTGGCTGCGATGCCTACTACGATCCCAAGAACGTGACCAAGACGCCTGCCGAGAAGGACGCGCTCCTCAAGGCGATCGGCGTGCGCGCCGTCGATGCCACAACCATCGAGTTCAAGCTCACTGACGCGCAGGCCACCTTCCCCATCATCCTCGCCCTCTGGCCCACCTATCCGGTGCCCAAGCACCTTGTGAAGACACCTGATGCGAAGTGGCCGGGTCCGATGGAGAACGTCTACAACGGCCCCTTCAAGCCGTCGGAGTACGTCGAGAAGGATCGCTTGGTTCTCGTCCCCAACCCTCAGTATTCTCTCCCCGAAAAGGCGAAGGTTGAGAAACTGGTCCTCAGGTACATCGAAGACCCGGCCGTCGCCCTGAACGCCTATAGGACTGGCGAGATCGACGCCACCGAGGTCCCCGTTACTCAGCTCGACACGATCAAGAAGGATCCGGCGCTGAGCAAGGAACTCATCTCCTACGCAACTGTCCGTACCCTCGGCCTCCAGCCCAACCTGAAGGACCCACTACTCGCCAAGAAGGAGGTGCGCCTCGCGCTTTCCCAGGCCACTGACCGCAAGACGCTCAACGACGTCATCCTCAAGGGCGCCCATGTGTCCTCGACCAACTGGATCCCACCTGCCCGCTCCGGCGTGAAGGAAGGGGTCTACGATGCAGCCATTGGCTTCGACCCCGCCAAGGCGAAGGCCAACTTGAAGGCGGCTGGCTACGACAACGGCACCGGTTTCCCAAAGCTCGTCCTGTTGCAGTCAGATACCGCCGCCAACCGCACCATCAGTGAGTTCCTCCAGGCCGAATGGAAGAAGCATCTGAACATCAACATCGAGTTGGAGTTCACGGATGCCAAGACACGGTCCACTCGCTATTCAGCGAAGGACTTCCAGTTGGTTCTCGGTGGCTGGGGCGAAGACTACCCCGACCCCGAGAACTGGATCCTCGGCCTCTACGAGACCGGCGGCTCGATCAACCGCGTGAACTGTAGCCTCAAGGAGATCGACGACCTCATCGGTAAGGCCCGTTACAACGTCAACAACGAACAGCGGCTTCAGCAATACCGCGATATCGAAAAGCTCATTGTCGAAAACGTCTGCGGCATGGCCCCGATTTATCAGAGGGGCTTCCATGCCGTTGTCAAGCCCCACATCAAAGGCATGATCGAAAACAAGAAGCCCGACGACAAGCAGGTCCCGGGCGACACCAGCGTCGAACTCTGGTCGACCACCAAGAAGTAGCGTCGCGCCTGGCCACGGTCAGGTTCGAGCATCGCACTGGCATTCGGGCGGGGATAGCTTTCAGAGCTATCCCCGCCCGGCTTCTATCAAGCAGGGACTCCAGATGCTTGTCTACGCCATCCGAAGGCTCGTGCTTATTGTCCCGCTGCTCGTCGCCGTTGCGACAATCACCTTCTTCCTCATGCACACCGTCCAGGGCGGACCATTCGATCAGGACAGGCCCATTTCGGACGCTACTCGGGCAAATCTCAACGCCCGCTACGGCCTCGATGAACCACTCCCGGTGCAGTACGTCACCTACCTCGTCAATCTCACGAAGCTGGACCTGGGCATCTCGTTCTCAAATGATCGTCCCGTTCGCGACGTCATCGGCGAGCGCTTCGGCATCTCGATGCAACTCGGACTTTCGGCGTTCGCCATGGCCCTCATCCTTGGGCTCGCGCTCGGCGTCGTTTCTTCCGTCTACCAGAACGGAGCGCTCGACTACGTCAGCGTCTTCTTCGCCACCATCGGGGCAGCTCTGCCCAGCTTTATCCTGGCGCCCATAATCGTCATCGTCTTCGCGGTCGAATTCGGTTGGTTCGACGTCCTGGGCTGGGAGCTGTTCAACTACAAGAAGATGGTCCTGCCAACGATCGCGCTCGGCACCCTGCCGACCGCCTACGTCGCACGCATAACACGAGCCTCCATGCTCGACGTCCTCCGCCAGGACTACATCCGGACTGCCCGTTCCAAGGGTGTCAGCGAATTCCTCGTCGTCATCAACCACGCGCTAAAGAACGCGATGATCCCGGTACTCACCATCCTGGGGCCGATCCTTGCGGGCCTCATCACCGGATCATTCATCGTTGAGCGTGCTTTTTCCATTCCCGGCGTCGGTTTCACGTTCGTCACATCCGTGCTGATTCGAGATTACGGAGTGATTATGGGGATCACGCTGTTCTATGCCACGATAATCGCCCTCATGAACCTGTGCGTGGACTTGCTCTATGGCGTCGTCGATCCGCGCATCCGGTATTAGGAGTCGTCAATGGCCGCGGAACAGCAAGCAATCGCCCAGCCGTTTGATTTCGCCAGTCACCAGTTGACTTCGAAACAGCGAGGGCTTTGGAACCAGGCCTTTGTTCGCCTCTCCCGTAACCGTCTCGCTGTCGCATCAGGAACGCTGCTCCTGCTCCTCGTGGTCGTCGCCCTCTTGGCGGCGAACTTCGATGTGGTCCAGCGCCACGAGCCTTCCGCGCAGCAGTACACGAACATCAACGGCAAACCGAGTGGGGAGTACTGGCTGGGAACGGACCCTCTCGGGCGGGACATGTGGGCGAGGGTCCTTGATGCCACCTTGCTTTCCCTGAAGGTCGGCCTCGGGGCGGAAGCCGTCGTCCTGTTCCTTGGAATCGCCGTTGGACTGCTGGCCGCTCTCGGTACCCGCTGGACCGACGGCGCGCTTATGTGGTTCACCGACCTCGCCTACGCCTTCCCCGACTTGCTCATGATTATTCTCCTGCGCCAGGTGCTCTTTGGCCGCGATTGGCCGATTGTGGGAACGGGCTCCCCCCAGATACCCGGGATGCCCGGCTATCTCCTGGTGACCATCCTGGCCATCTCCTTCGTCAGTTGGGTAACCATCGCCCGCCTCGTCCGGGGCCAGATGCTTTCCCTCAAACAGCAGGATTTCATCCTCGCCGCGCGGGCAACGGGCGCCACCGAATGGCGGATTGTGCGCGCTCATATGCTTCCGAACTCACTGAGCACGGTCATCGTGGCGGTCACCTTCGGCATACCAACTCTCATTTTTGCGGAAGCGTCACTCGCCTTCGTAGGCCTCGGTGTTCCCGCTCCCGCCGCAAGTCTCGGTACGCTCATCAACGACGGTTACGACAACCTGCTTGCGAACAACCTGCTCGTCATTTGGCCCGCGATCATCGTAGCCTCACTGATGCTCTGCTTCACGTTCCTCGGCGATGGCCTGCGCGACGCCCTGGACCCGCGCACGCGCAAGTAGCGTTGCCGCTCCGGGGGGGCGCTGGTACCATCGAGTCCTTGTCTCGGGGCTGTAGCTCAATTGGGAGAGCGCAACACTGGCAGTGTTGAGGTAGAGGGTTCGAATCCCTCCAGCTCCACCAACTTTCTGAATCTGCGCGTGACAATAA